>CAYTGQ010000039.1:0-15650 GCA_964437345.1 uncultured Lachnoclostridium sp.
AAGGCCTCCCATTAATCCAAGTATAATTTCTGTAGCCATATTTCCTCCTAAGTAACTTCCATAAAGCTGCCTGCCCTATGTTTCTTCCTCAATATTATTCATATTACATTTACCTATTTTTTACGCACTTTTTACGTTGCACATACATATCTATTACTTTAATATAGTTTTCCTTTTCTTGCAAGAAAATTTTAACAAATCCCTTACATCATCCTATTTCCCCTGTTATAAAACTATCATTGATATTTTTTGACACAATTGCTAAACTATAGATAATGATACAAAGATAAAATGAATGGAGTGCATATTATGCCAAAATATTGTTTAGATACCCATACACATACACTGGCAAGCGGTCATGCTTACAGTACAATCAATGAAATGGTAGAAGCTGCCAAGTCAAAAGGACTTTCTTTACTTGCAATTACTGAGCATGCTCCTGCAATGCCTGGAACCTGTCACCGCTTTTATTTTGATAACTTAAAAGTATTCAAGGGAAAAGATTTAGGCATTGAGCTGTTACTTGGTGTAGAACTGAATATTTTAGATTATGATGGACATGTAGATTTAGATGATACACTTCTTTCTAAACTGGATCTTCGCATTGCCAGCCTCCATGGACCATGCTTCAAAATAGGAAATGCTGAAGAAAATACTGCTGCATACATTCATGCCATGGAAAATCCTTATATTGATATTCTCGGTCATCCGGACGATGGAAGAATTCCCGTAGACTATCCTCGCCTTGTGGAAGCTGCCAAGAAACATGGTATTGCTTTAGAACTTAATAACAGTTCCTTAAGTCCTAACAGCTTCCGTGAAAATGCTTTTGAAAATGATTTAACTTACTTAAAGCTTTGCAAGGAATACAGTGTACCAATTGCAATGGGAACCGATTCTCACGTATGCTATGATATTGGTGATTTTTCTTATGCGGAAAAGGTTTTGAAAGCGGCTGATTTCCCGGATGAATTGATTTTAAACACTTCCGTGGAACGTTTTAAAAACTATCTAAATTCCAGAAGAAACCACTAAATTCCAATATCAAAAAAGCATTTTATCCAAAAAGTTTTTTCTAAAATGTCCTTTACTTTATAACTTTATCGTGTTAAAATACAAAAGGTGAATTTAATTGTATTCTGAATATATTATTATACACAAGGAGCGACTAAAATGAACAAAAAAATTAAAACCCCTGCGGTAGACCATTTATTTGAGGCTATTCTAAGCTTAGAGACCCCAGAGGAATGTTATACTTTTTTTGAAGATGTCTGCACAATTAACGAATTGTTATCTCTTTCCCAGAGATTTGAAGTTGCAAAGATGTTAAGGGAGCAGAAAACTTATCTTGAAATTGCAGAAAAGACAGGTGCTTCTACTGCAACTATCAGTCGTGTTAACCGTTCCTTAAATTATGGTAATGACGGTTATGACATGGTATTTAAGAGAATGACCTCTGCAAATACTCCTACAGAAGAATAATAATTGTTCTTATAAACCCACATGAAATTCAACATTTTCATGTGGGCATTTTTTTATTACATTTCCTAGTTTTCATATCACGATTTGTATCACAAAACGCTTGTCATATAGTTTTTGATACTATATAATGTAACTTGAGGTGATTATTGTGGGCGTATCTAACCAAGATTATATTATGCAGATACTCAGAAGTCTGCAACGGCTGGATTATATTGATCCAGATGAAATTCCAAACATTGATTTATACATGGATCAGGTTACTACATTCATGGATGAGCATTTAGCAGGTTCTAAACGTTATCCAGATGACAAGCTGTTAACCAAGACCATGATTAACAATTACACAAAAAATGACTTACTTCCTCCATCTACCAAGAAAAAGTATTCTAAAGAGCATATGCTGCTCCTGATTTTTATTTATTATTTAAAGAATATCATTTCCATTAATGATATCCAGACTATTATGGAGCCTTTGAATGAACGTTTCTATAAAAAAGAGGATGGTATTACACTGGAAGAAATTTACAGAACAATTTTCCAGTTAGAAAAAGAACAAACAGACTCTTTTACAAAGGATATTATTCGCAAATTCAATAAAGCAAAGCATACTTTTCCAAATGCAGAAACTGAAGAAGATGCTGAATTTTTACAGACCTTTGCTTTTATCTGCATGCTTGGTTTTGATGTTTATGTAAAAACAAACATTATCGAAAAGCTTATCGATAAATCTGTTTCCGGTATCAGCGGAACAGCACAGAAGAAAAAAGACTAGCTGTCTTACCTTAAAACAGCAGCTAGCTCTGACCTTTAGAAAAAATAATCTACGAGGTACATTATGGACATTTTAAAAGGATTAAACAAAGAACAGGAAGCGGCTGTAAAGCATAATAAGGGGCCGCTTCTTATTTTAGCGGGTGCAGGGTCCGGCAAAACCAGAGTTCTAACGCACCGCATTGCTTATTTAATAGACCAGTGTGATGTTAATCCGTGGAATATATTAGCGATTACCTTCACCAATAAAGCAGCAAAGGAAATGCGTGAGCGTGTGGACAACATTGTTGGCTATGGTTCAGAAAATATCTGGGTCAGCACCTTCCACTCTACCTGTGTACGTATTTTAAGAAGATATATTGAAGCCATCGGCTATGACAGAAGCTTTACTATTTACGATGCAGACGATCAGAAAACCTTAATGAAGGATATCTGTAAATATCTGAATATTGATACCAAATATGTGAAAGAACGTACTCTTCTTTCTGTCATTTCCAATGCAAAAGACGAATTAATAACACCAGAAGCCTTTATGCGTAATGCTCAGGGGAATTTTAATGAAGAACGTTATGCCAAGGTTTATATGGAATATCAAAAGCGTCTGAAAGCCAATAATGCACTGGACTTTGATGACTTAATTTTCAAAACAATTGAATTATTTGAAACAAATCCGGATATTCTTGCAATTTATCAAAACCGTTTTAAGTACATCATGGTAGATGAGTATCAGGATACAAATACAGCGCAGTTTAGATTAATCAGCTTATTGGCTTCCACTGTAAATGAATACGGTGAAACAGAGCATAATCTCTGTGTTGTAGGTGATGATGACCAGTCTATCTACAAATTCCGTGGTGCTAATATTTACAATATTTTAAACTTTGAAAAACAGTATCCTGATACCAGAGTTATCAAGCTGGAACAGAATTACCGTTCCACAAAAAATATCCTGAAAGCAGCCAATGAGGTAATCAAACACAATACAGAGCGTAAGGATAAATCTCTTTGGACTGACAATGAAGAAGGTGAACCTATTTTCTTCACCCAATTTGAAAATGAATATGAGGAAGCAGATTCTATCGTAGGCGACATTGCCCAGAAAACACAGGATGAAGGTATTGATTACAATGAATGTGCCATTCTATATCGTACCAATGCCCAGTCCCGTATTTTCGAAGAAAAGCTTGTTCGTAAAAATATTCCTTATAAAATTGTTGGTGCCGTAAACTTCTATGCCCGTAAGGAAATCAAAGATTTACTGGCTTATTTAAAAACAATTGATAACGGACTGGATGATATTGCAGTAAAACGTATTATCAATGTCCCTCGTCGTGGCATTGGTCTTACTACTATCGACCGCGTAACGGAATATGCAATTCAGAATAATATCAGCTTTTACAAAGCTCTTCGTCAGGCTGCCTCTATTCCTGGAATCGGAAGAGGTGTTTCTAAGATTGAAAGCTTTGTAGGCTTAATTGAAATATTAAAAGGTAAATTAAATGACCCATCGTATTCTCTGGAAGATTTAATTAATGAAATAATTGATGCCACTGGATACGTACGGGAATTAGAGGCAGAAGAAACTGTGGAAGCTGCCAGCCGTATTGAGAATATTGAGGAATTAATTAACAAAATCATTTCCTTTGAAAAAAATGCAGAGGAAGAACCTACTTTAAGTGCATTTTTAGAAGAAGTTGCGTTAGTCGCAGATATTGATAATTTGGAAGACTCTACAAATGTAGTAGTCCTTATGACTTTACATAGTGCCAAAGGGCTGGAATTTCCTTATGTATACCTTTGTGGTATGGAAGATGGTGTTTTTCCAAGCTATATGACAATTACAGCTGATGACCCTTCCGAAATTGAAGAGGAACGCCGTCTTTGCTATGTAGGAATCACCAGAGCAAAAAAAGTGTTAAAGCTCAGTGCTGCAAGACAGCGTATGGTTCGTGGGGAAACTCAGTTTAATAAGCCTTCCCGCTTTATTATGGAGATTCCTCGCTATCTGATGAAACAGACAGCCGATTCTATCCAGCCAAGATTTCCACGACCAGACCTGCCAACCAGTAAAAGCCTTGACGGAAAAGCTTCTGCTTTTCCAACTGCCAAAAGTCTTGGGATCAATACAAGCCCATCTTTTGGTAAAGCTGGTAAATCCAATGGTAATCTGTTTGGAGACAATCCATTTATTCAAAAAGGGTTCGGTGCTTCTGGAATGAGCAACACAGTTTTCGATAAAGAGAAACCAAAGAAAGTGACTCCTACAGCTTCTACTTCCAATACTGTTAACTATGGCATTGGAGATACCGTACAGCATTCCCGTTTTGGAACCGGTATTGTTGCCGATTTAAAAGAGCTTTCCGATGACTATGAAGTTACTGTGGATTTTGCAGATTCCGGCACAAAAAAAATGCGTGCTTCCTTTGCAAAATTAAAAAAACTATAGTATTTTTTCTAAATATTTGGTATACTATACTTCAGTAAAGAATATTTGTATTCGAGAAAGGACGTGCCTATTATGTTAGATAATTTAGTATCAAGCTTAAAAACAAGAAAATTAGAAGAATTATTAAGTGCAGCTCAGCTTAATGAATTACTTCATAAAAAACAGGTAGAAGAAGAAAAGAAATCCTGCGTTTTATGGTTCCTTGCAATTATTGGTGCTGTAGCCGCAGTTGCTGCTATTGCTTTTGCAGTATACAAATATTTTGCACCTGATTATTTTGAAGATTTCGAAGACGACTTTGAAGACGATTTCGATGATGATTTCTTTGATGATCCAGAAGATGATGATGTAAAATAATTTTTCAGAAATTAGTCATGTTAAAGGACACTTGAACAAGCTTGCTTGTATCAAGTGTCCTTTTTATTCACCAATTTTCTTCCTCCACATAAAATGTTGTATAGTCAATCCAATTTTCTTTCAGGAGGAATTTCTTCATGTATGATATAGCACTTCTTGGTGGTGATATTCGACAAGCGTATATGGTTCAAATCTTTCGCAAAGCAAATTTATCTGTTATCACCTATGGTCTTACTCACCCAATGATTCAGGATATATGTACTCAGGGACATACTATGAAGGAAACCTTAAATTCCAGTATGGTTCTGGTCAGTGCCATTCCTTTTTCCAAGGATGGGATTACAATTCCATCTCTTACTTCTGCATCTGACATGACTATCGACTGTTTTATGGACACTACCTTTCGTGGACAGATTCTATTTGCAGGCATGATTTCTCCCAAAATCAAGTCCCATTGTCAGCAGAAGCAAATGGAATATTATGACTTTATGGAAGATGACTGCATCGCCATTGCCAATGGAATCGCTACTGCAGAAGGTGCTATTATGGAAGCCATTGTCAAAAGTCCTGGCAATCTTCATGGAAGTAAATGCCTTGTACTAGGCTTCGGACGTTGTGGCAAAACTCTGGCAATGAAATTAAAAGGTCTGGAAGCACAGGTCACTGTTGCCGCCAGAAAAGATGCTGATTTAGCACTTGCCAGTGCTCTTGGTTTTCATGTTATTGCTCTTAGCTGTCTGAAAGAATCTATTGCCTCTTTTGACTACATTTTTAACTCTATACCTGCTTTAGTGCTGGATTCCTGCCTATTATCCAAGCTTTCCAAGGAAGCTGTCATTATTGACATTGCTTCTGCTCCTGGTGGCTTAGATTATCAAAAGGCAAAAGAGCTTGGTTTAAATGCCAATCTTTGTCTTGGAATTCCTGGTAAGGTCTCACCTAAAGCGTCAGCCCAAATACTGGCTGATACGGTATTTGACTATTTATCAAATAGAAAGAAGGGATGATTATGACCCTGAAAGGAAAAGAAATCGGGTTTGCCATGACCGGCTCTTTTTGTACTTTTAAACCTATTTTTGAACAAATGGAAGCATTACAGGCAACTGGTGCTAATATTACACCTATTTTTTCCAACTCTGTACAGCATATTGACTGTCGTTTTGGAAAAACCAGTGAATTTATTGAACGTGTACAGAATATAACTGGCAAAACACCTGTTATGACCTTGGAAGAAGCTGAACCAATTGGTCCAAAGGCTCTTTTAGATATATTAATTATTGCCCCTTGTACCGGCAATACCTTAGCCAAACTCAACCTTGCCATTACTGATTCACCTGTTTTAATGGCTGCCAAAGCCCATTTAAGAAACGACAGACCTGTTGTAATTTTTGTATCTACCAATGATGGTCTTAGCATGAATTTCAAAAATATCGGTGGACTTCTCAACTATAAAAACATTTATTTTGTTCCATTTACACAGGATAATTACAAAGCCAAACCGAACTCTCTTGTGGCTGAACCTTCTCTGATTATTGATACTTTGGAAGCAGCTTTAGATGGAAAACAGCTTCAGCCAATTATCCGCAATCCTAAATAATCGAATATTCCCTCCTGTCTTTAATAGTTCTGGCAATATCAAAGCCATTATGCTATATTAATACATTATAGACAGGAGGTTTTTTTATGTCTGAATTAAATAACATTTCTTTTCTTATTTTTATTTATATACTTACCATCAATTTAATTGGATTCATTCTTATGGGAATGGATAAAAGACGTGCCAAAAAAGGCCTTTGGAGAATCCCTGAAAAAACTTTATTTTTAACTGCAATTTTAGGCGGAAGCATTGGTTCAATTGCAGGTATGTACTGTTTCAGGCATAAAACAAAGCATACCACATTTGTAATTGGTATGCCTTGTATTCTTATTATTCAAATTATTTTACTATTATTCATTAATCGCTAATTGTACATTTAAGTAATGAATTATATTTTTCCTTACTAACCCAAATAGGCAATTAATAAATCAAGTGTATTCTGGATACCTTTTTTGTGACTTCTTTCATAACCATGAGAGGCATATACTCCAGGTCCAATCAATCCATGTCTGATGTCATGACCTGCTGACAATGTCACATCTACGTCAGAGCCATAATATGGATATACATCAACTGCAAAATCTATACTCTTTTCTTTTGCTGCTGCAATTAATCCTGTTACCACATCATAATTATATGGTCCTCGGCTGTCCTTTGCACAAATGGATACCTGTGTTTCATCACACTGGAGACCTTCACCAACACAGCCCATATCTACAGAGATAACTTCCGTTACACCTTCCGGTACAGATGCCGCACCACCATGACCTACCTCCTCGTATACTGTAATATGCTGGTATACGCTTCTTTCCGGAGTTATATTTTCTTCTTTCAGATATTTTGCATAGCCAAGTAAAATCCCAACACTAAGCTTATCATCTAAAAATCTGCTTTTAATGAATCCACTTTCTGTTACAACAGTTCTTGGGTCGAAGCACACAAAATCTCCCGGCATAATTCCAAGCTTCTGGGTTCCCTCTTTATCCTTTACCAGTTCATCCAGCACAACTTCCATTTCCTTGTATTCTCTGGATTTTTTATTATATTCGCCATTTACATGAACAGAAGCATTATCTAACTGGAAAGTCCCCTCATAGATGCCATTGAACTTAGTTACAACACGGCAGTTTTCTGCTTCTGCATTATTTGGGTTCATTCCACCAACTGGTGATACTCTCAATCGTCCATTTCCCTTAATTTCTGTTACCATAGCACCTAAAGTATCAATATGTGCCTGTAACAACACTCCATTTTCTTTATCTTTTCCGCCAAGGTCTACCACAATTCCACCCTTTGCAGTCATAACAGGTTCATAACCCATTTCTTTATATGCATTCATTACATACTCTGCAACTTCCTTTGTATAACCGGATGGACTGTCAATGGCCAGGATTTTCTTTGTTTCTTCCACAATGTAGTCTAGATATTTCATGATACTGCCTCTTTTCTTAAATTTTCTGATACAAGTATATCAAAAACCTAAAGCAATGTTAAGCACATTTTTCTTATATCCGAATCTTAACCTTATACTCTTTCAGCCAGTAATTAATTTCAATGAGGTATGCATACATCTGTGGAAGAGCCATCAACTGTCCAAACCAAGGCTTTCCATAATCAGATGGTGAATTCATAAGCTGACTCAGATATTCTTTATCCACCAGATTTCCCACTGGCTCAGAGGCATCAGCAAGCAGCTTTGTCAGATTTTCTTTTAGCAGATTTTCATACCCCGGATGATAGGTCTTTGGATATGGACATTTTTTACGGTAAAGGACTTCTTTTGGTAAAATCTGTGACGCTGCATCTTTTAATAATCCTTTTACCTCATTATTATGATATTTATATTCCCATGGAACATTGTAAAGATAAGAAATCAATCGATAATCTGCAAATGGTACCCTGACCTCTAAACCACTTGCCATAGTCATTCTGTCTTTTCTATCGAGAAGTGTTGTCATAAACCATGCTGTATTCAAATAGCTGATTTCTTTCTGACGTTTTTCACGCTTTGTCTCCTCCCCTGTCAATGGCACGAGACTCATGGTTTTCCGATACTGTGTCATTACATATTCTTCCAGAGGTAATTTTTCTAATAAATCTTTATTCAAAACCTCTTTTCTAAAATCTAAATTTTTTGACCATGGAAATGCTTCTCTTTCATAAACCTCCTCATCCCTAAACCATGGATATCCTCCGAAAATCTCATCGGCACATTCTCCAGACAGACATACTGTATGATGTTCTTTTACACCTCTTGCAAAATAAAGAAGTGATGAATCCACATCTACCATACCAGGCAAATCCTTTGCTCTGACTGCATCAAAGAGACAATGATACAAATCCTCATAACCACATTCCAGATAACGATGATTGGTTCCCAGATATTCAACCATCTTATCTACATATGGACGGTCTTCTTCCGGTTGGAAGGACGAAGACTTAAAATGTATATTATTATCCGGATAGTCAAAGGAATAGGTATCTAAGATTTTTCCCTGTTTCTTAAAATATCTCGCTGCCACAGAAGATACCACACTAGAATCCAGCCCGCCCGAAAGCAGGGTACAAATAGGTACGTCCGATACCAGCTGTCTTTCAATTGCATTAAAAAGCAAATATCTGGTGTGCTCCACTGTTTCCTTATAATTCTCTTTATGCTCTTCTGCTTTCATTTTAAAATAACAGCTAATTTTGCAACCGCTATAATCCACATAAGCCATATGTCCTGGTGGAATTTCATACATATCCTCATAAACACCACACCCTGTAGAACGTGCAGGACCAAGTCCAAATAATTCGCAAAGGCCGTATTGATTAATGACCGGTTCTACATAAGGATGGGTAAGCAGACTCTTTATCTCTGAGCCAAAAATAAACATTCCTTTTTTTACTGTATAAAATAATGGCTTTACCCCATAAGGATCTCTTGCTAAAAAGACACATTTTTTCCAGCTGTCCCAGATAGCAAAGCTGTAAATTCCATTAATTTTATGAAGAATTTCCTCGCCAAAGGCAGCGTATCCCAAAAGCAATACTTCCGTATCCGATGTAGTTTCAAATAAATATCCTTTTCTTAAAAGTTCATTTTTCACTTCATTGGTATTATAAAGTTCTCCATTATAAACAATCGTACAAGTTCTATCTCCTAACTGCCTTGTCATTGGCTGAATACCGCCTTCTACATCAATAACTGCTAATCTTGTATGAGCAAAAGCTGCATGCTCACTGACAAAAACTCCTGCTGCATCTGGTCCTCTGTGCCTTATCTTCTGCCCCATTTTTCCTGCGATTTCTTCATGGAGCTTTCTTTCTTCCTGCATATCATTAAAAAAATCGCAATATCCTGCTATTCCACACATAATCCTGTTTCCTCTCTTCTATTTTGTTTTCACTCATTTATAAATATATTCAGAGTTTTTGAACTTTACTCCCTTATTTTTATGGGGTATAATATATGCGAGCAAAAAAACAAGCGACACCATTAGGTGGCATTTGGGTTTTGCCGCAATAATGAGCAAACAGTCTGTGAAACAGACAATAAGCACGAAATGCGAGTTTGCGAATTCATAATGAAAGGAAGCGAAGCTCTTGCAGGACTTATTAGAAATAAGAAAAGAAATTGATAAAATAGATAAACAGATGGTTGCACTCTTTGAAGAGCGTATGACCTTAACTCAGGGAGTTGCCCAATATAAAAGCAAAACCGGGAAAGCTGTTTTGGACAAAGAACGCGAAAATTCCAAATTAGAAACCTTACAGTCTTTGGTACAATCTGAATACAATAAATATCCCGTAAAGGAGCTGTTTACTCAGATTATGTCCATGAGCCGCAAATATCAATACAGTCTCATTGAAAGCTATTCCTCTGAGCTTGCTTTTGAAAAAGTAGCCAAATTGCCTCTCAATGAACAGTCTAAGGTTGTGTTCTTTGGTGAACCTGGTTCTTATTCTGAACAGGCCATGATTGAATATTTTGGAGAACAGAAATTTAATTGTTTCCCTGCTGAAACCTTTAAAGAAGTTATGGAAGCCGTTCATTCCGGCAAAGCAGACTACGGTGTCCTTCCAATTGAAAATTCTTCCACTGGTGGAATTCAGGACATATATGATTTACTGCTTAACTATGACAACTATATTGTTGGTGAGCATGTGGTTAAAATTGACCACTCTCTGGTTGGACTTCCTGGTGCTTCCGTTGATGGACTAAAAAAGGTATACTCCCATCCACAGGGTATTATGCAGTGTAATACTTTTTTTGAAGAACATCCTCAGATTGAAGCAGTGAAATATTTAAGCACTGCAGCCGGAGCCAAAAAGGTTCTGGAGGATCAGGACATTACTCAGGGAGCAATTGCCAGTCCAAGAGCCGCTGCTTATTATGGTCTTTCTGTTTTAAAAGAAAAACTCAATTATGAAAGCAGTAATTCAACCCGCTTTATTATCATAGCCAATCAGAAAATATATCTGGAGGATGCCAATAAAGTAAGTATTTGTTTTGAACTGCCTCATGAAAGCGGTACTCTTTACAATATGCTTTCCCACTTTATTTACAATAACCTTAACATGACTAAGATAGAATCCCGTCCTATTTCAGGAAGACCTTGGGAATATCGTTTTTATGTTGATTTTGAAGGTAACCTTCAGGATGCCGGTGTTAAAAACTCTATTAATGGAATAAAGGAAGAGGCTGTAAATTTGAAAATACTCGGCAATTTTGCCATTGTATAGTCTGGAGGGATAACATATGAAACGACATATTCCTAAAATAATTGCTGTTCTTCTGCTTGGTGGATTTATACTCCTTGCTTTTCTTTCCAGTTATACCTTTCCAAATGACGATGATGCACTTGGTAACAGCTCTGGCAATCTTTTAAATGGCGGACTTTTCTGCGAAGATGATGGCATTATTTACTTTAGTAATCCTAATGATGATGGTGCTTTATATTCTATGGATTTAAACTGTGAAAACTTTCAAAAAGTTCACAATGACAAAGTCGCTTATATTAATGCTGCAGGACAATATGTAATCTATGTTCGTGAAAACTATGAACGTGAAGCTGGTAAAGGTGACTTTTTTAATCTGAACAGCACCGGTATTTATCGTCTTAGTAAACTTAATGGTAACATCAAGTCATTATACTCTGACCCTGCTGGTGTCACATCTCTTCGAGGCAATTATATTTATTACCAGCATTATAATGCAGAAGATGGACTGGAATTCTATAAAGTAAAACTGGATGGTTCTGATGAAACTCATTTAAGCCGTGATGCCATTATTCCTGCTGCCTACTCTGGCAGTAAGCTTTATTACTGCGGAGTAAGTGATGACCACAATATCTATACCATGAACCTTGCTAATAACACTTCCAATAAGCTTTATGAGGGGAACTGTTATAATGTTATGATTGCAGGAAATTATATTTATTATCTTTCTCTTTCTAATAATTATGCGATTGTAAGAATGAATTTGGATGGCTCTGAACCGGAAATTATTGTAGATGAACGGACCGCTTTTATGAATGTAACACCTGATGGCAATTATCTTTACTATCAGGTTGATGGCGGTAATAACAACCGTCTTTGCAGAATGAATCTGAAAACACTTCGTTCTGAAACTGTAAGGGAAGGTAATTATAACAGTATACATACAACAACAAACTATGTTTTCTTCAAAGAATTTGAATCTGGCAGATTTTACAAAATATCCATGAAGAATCATTCTGTTGAAAGCTTTAATCCACCAGTGCTGGAAGATTAAATATCTGTAAATAAAGCTAACTATTCAAAAAGGTTAAGCCGGCTTTTTTGTCAGCTTAACCTTTTTTCTTTCATTTTATTTCTGTATCCCGTTTTTTAATTTTTCATATAACTGATGCACATTTAATCCAAGCAAAGGATGTACCTTTGTTGGTGCAATCTGTTCCATAGGCTTTAATACAAATTCTCTTTCTGCCATTCCAATATGTGGAATAATAAGATTCTCTTCTCGTATTACCAAATCGTCATAAAAAATAATGTCTAAATCAATGGTTCTTGGCCCCCAGTGAATTTCACGTACTCTCTTTAATTCAGATTCAATTGTTCCAATTAAAGAAAGTAACTCCTGTGGACTTAAAAGAGTCTTAACTTCCAGTGCCCCATTTAAAAAATCATCCTGTTCCACGCCACCAAAAGGCTCAGTTACAATAAAATCTGACTGTCTGGTTACCCTTGTTTCTGTATTGGCATTTAACAGCTCAATGGCACGGTTTAAATTTTCTTCTTTATTGCCAAGATTAGCACCAATGGATAAATATACCGTATGCCAGCCACGCTGGATGGTGACAGAAGCTGTGTCTAATGGAAGCAGGATTGGTGCCCATGGCTTTTTAATTTCCACTTCAACTTTTTCTGCAATCGGATATGCTAAAAGCAACTCTTTTGCTAACCTCTCTGCTGCTGTTTCTAAAAGCTTATAAGTATTTCTTTCTAAAAAATCTTTGATTTTCCATGATGCCTCAGCATAATTAATAGATTTGTCCAGATCATCATTTTTACCTGCTAATGAAGTATCTAAAAAGAAGATAACAGAAACTACAAACTTCTGTCCTAATACATTTTCTTCCTTAAATACTCCATGATGTCCAAATACTTCTAAATCCTTTATCGTAATTCTATCCATATATTCTCTCCATTTTCCTACAAATTCCATATCTGATATCTATCACTTATTCTTTCATATTCATGTTAATTGCTAACTGACTGTAAAACTGCCTGTGTCATCTGAATTGCCCTTACATTACCTTTTACATTATGCACCCGTACAAACTGGCATCCTTTCATAACAGCCATAACGGTTGTAGCTAAAGTTCCTTCTTCTCTCTCTGTCACTGGCAAATCCAATGTCAGACCTATTACCGACTTTCTGGAAGTTCCAAGCAGTAATGGATAGCCTAATGCATGCAGTTCTTCTAACCGGTTGATACACTCCAGATTCATTTCATAAGTTTTAGCAAAGCCAACTCCGGGGTCTAATATAATCTTATCTTCTGCAATTCCAGCATTTTTTGCAATTTGAATGGATTCCTGCAAATCAGTTTTCATCTCTTCTAAAAAGCTTTCATAATCTTTATTCTGACGATTATGCATAATGCAGACAGGTACATTATATTCCTTTACAATAGATGCCATTTCTGCATCATACTTTAAACCCCATATATCATTAATCATGTCTGCACCAGCCTGTAATGCAGCCTTCGCCACTTTGGCTTTATACGTATCTACTGATACAGGTATATCATATTTTTCTTTGATTGCCTGAACCACCGGTACAATTCGCTCTATTTCCTCTTCCTCTGTAATCTGCTCGTAACCCGGTCTTGTAGATTCTCCACCTATATCAATAATATGAACTCCCTCTTCTATCATCAGTTTAGCATGTTCCAGAGCCTTTTCTACTTGATTATAATTTCCTCCATCAGAAAAAGAATCCGGGGTCACATTGAGAATTCCCATGATATAGGTGTTTCCCTTCAAATCAAATTTCTGATTTCCAATCCTCATTTTTTCTTTCATTACTGTCCTCATTTTTTCTAAAATTCTGTTTTTGCAGATTTTAGCAATGGTTATTTTACTAAATTAAAAAAGGTATTTCTCAGTTCTGCATCTGTTTCAAAAATTCCCTTTGCCACAAAACTGGTAGTTGTTGCACCAGGCTTTTTGATACCTCTCATAGTCATGCACATATGCTCTGCTTCAATCATAACCATGACTCCCTGTGGCTTCAGATTTTTCATGATATCCTCTGCAATCTGAGAAGTCATTCTTTCCTGAATCTGAGCACGTCTTGCATATACCTCTACTGTTCTTGCCAGTTTACTAAGACCCACTACCTTACCATCTGGTACATAGGCAATATGAACCTTCCCATAAAATGGAAGAAAATGATGTTCACATACAGAGTAAAATGAAATATCTTTTTCTAATACCAGTTCATTATTATCTACATCAAAAACCTTCCTTAAATGCTCACTGGCATCTTTCTCCATTCCGCCAAACAGTTCATTACACATTTTACTGATTCTTCTTGGTGTCTCCTTTAACCCATCTCTATCTGGATTTTCTCCGATTCCCTCTAAAAATAAGCGAACCGCTTCTTCTATTTTTACCTGATTAATCATATTTCCTCACATTCTGCTGTATATACAGCTTTATCTCTTTCGATGAAACTATAACATATTTAATGTAAATAATCCACTTTTATTTGCATTTTTCGGAGGAATAAGTGTAATGCAACTGCATTTTTCATGCGAATAATGTGATTTTGCTTACCCTAGTGACAAATTCTCCCTACATATGCTACACTTAACAGAGAATAAAACTATAACTTACCCATTCAAGAAAGGTTTGATGATAAATGAACTATAACGAATCCATGAAATATATGAATTCCGTAAACCAGTATGGCAGTGTACTGGGATTAGAAAATACAAAAGAATTGTTGAAACGCCTTGGCAATCCCCAAGATAAACTTCGTTTTATCCATGTAGCCGGAACCAACGGAAAAGGTTCTGTTTGCACTTATGTGACAGGAATTTTAGTGGATGCCGGATACCGTGTAGGAAGATATATCTCTCCTACCATTTTTGAATACAGGGAAAGAATACAGGTCATTGACAAAAACATTCTATCTGCAAACCAGAAAACGGGCAACACTTATATTTCAGAAGAACAGGTTGCAAAACACCTGACCACAATAAAATCTGTTATTGAAGACATGTTAAAAGATAACTTGCCTCATCCAACACCTTTTGAAATTGAAACTGCTATGGCTTTTCTGGAATTTGTCGAAGCTGGTTGTGATATTGTTGTACTTGAGGTTGGTATGGGTGGCAGACTGGATTCCACGAATGTGATAACCAAAGTAGATTGTGCTGTTCTCACTTCTATCAGCATGGACCACATGGGATTCTTAGGAAACACCTTAGAAGAAATTGCTGCTGAAAAAGCTGGAATTAT
>CAYTGQ010000040.1:0-10894 GCA_964437345.1 uncultured Lachnoclostridium sp.
CTGTCCTTCCAGATATTTCAAATCTCTTGCCAACGTAGCCGGATCACAGCTTACATACACAATTCGCTCTGGTTCCATTTTCACAACTGTTTCCAGAAGTTTTTCATCGCAGCCCTTTCTTGGTGGGTCTACAACAATAACCTGTGCTTTCATGGAACCGTTGCTTTCTTTATATTTTTGTGGAAGCACTTCTTCTGCTGCCCCTACGAAAAATTCTGCATTTTCAATTCCATTGATTTTGGCATTTCTCTTAGCGTCATCAATCGCCTGTGGTACAATTTCCACACCATAGACTTTCTTTGCTTTCTGTGCCAGGAAAAGGGAAATGGTTCCAATTCCACAATACAAGTCCCAAACCACTTCATTTCCTGTCAGTCCTGCATATTCCAGTGCTGTTTCATACAATTTCTTAGTCTGCACCGGATTGACCTGATAGAAGGAAAGTGGGGAAATCTGATATTTGATATCGCCAATGTAATCTGTAATATAACCCTGTCCCCAAAGGACTTTAACCTTATTACCAAGGATTACATTTGTCTTTTCTTTATTGATATTTAAGCAGATGCTTGTCATTCCTTTGATATCTTTTAATTTATCTACCAGCTTGTCTGCATTTGGAAGCTTTTCACCATTGATAATGAGACATACCATGATTTCACCTGTGGTAAATCCAACTCTGGTTAAGACATGGCGTACTAAGCCTGTATGGTTTTCTTCATTATATGGCTCAATATGGTTTTCTTCCATAAATTCGCGGACAATCTGTAATAATTCTTCATTTTCTTTTGCCTGAATATAACAATGGGAAGTATCAATAATGGAATGAGTTCTGCCTGCATAAAAGCCTGTAACGATTTTACCGTCTTTGTTTCTGCCAACCGGAAACTGAGCTTTATTGCGATAATAAAATGGTTCTTCCATTCCTATGATTGGTTCGAACACCGCCCTGTCCGAATTTGCACCTGCGTATGCATTTTCATCACTTTCTGATAGCTTACAATCGGACACTTTTTCCAGCGAGAGTCCTCCAATTCTCTCCAGGCAATTCTTCACTTTATTTTCTTTATATTTTAACTGTTCTTCATATTTCATATGCTGAATCTGGCAGCCTCCACACTGTCTTGCTACTGGGCAGACCGGCTCTGTACGGGCAGAAGAAGGCTCTATAATTTCCATAAGTCTTGCATAGCCATAGCTTTTCTTCATTTTCATAACTTTGACTTTAACATAATCGCCTATAATGGCATCTTTTACAAAAAGTGCAAGTCCGTCTACCTTACCAACACCTTCACCTTCCGTCGTGATGTCTTCAATTACTAATTCTAATTCATCGTTTTTCTGTATTTTCATCATAATATTTCCCTTTTCATTAACAAGGTTACAGTTCACTCCCACGCCATTCGCAAAGGCAGCTCCGCTGCTTTTCCGCTGTTGCCCAGCTAACTTTGCTCATAAAACGGCGTTCCCACCGTCAACACACATGAAAAAATCATTATGCAAGCATAAGATTCTTTTCATGTGAGCTGTCGGGTGAACTGTAACCTTATATACTTGTTCTTCTAATATTTGAATCAAACAATCTATTAAATCCTAACCATTCACCATTATTATCCGCAGCTTCAAATACTTCTGTCAACGTCTGTAATTTCGCATCTGCATTATCTGCAAAATTCAATGCCAGTGCTTCTGCCAGTGCCGGTTTTTTGGGCGAACCATATTCCAGTTCTCCGTGATGTGCTAATATACAGTGCTTTAATTCACTGGCAAGCTTTACCGGGAATCCCGGAATTGTTTCAATTCTCTTTCCAATCATTTCTGCTCCCAGATAAATATGTCCTAATAACTGACCGTCATCAGTATAATCATTTTCGGGAAATACAGAAAGTTCTTTTGTTTTACCAATATCATGGAATAATGCTCCACAAATTAATAAATCACGGTTGATGATTGGATATGCTCCTGCCATATAATCACAAAACTTTGTTACACTTAAAGTATGTTCTAATAATCCGCCGATAAATCCATGATGTACACTTTTTGCTGCAGAATGCTTCTTAAATTCTGCAATAAATACTTTATCTTCCTCAAAATAGCTTTTAGCCAGTTTGCTAAGATGAGGTTCTTTGATGCTGTTTACATAGCCAAGTAATTCTTTGTACATCTCATCAATATTTTTCTTGGACATTGGCATATAATCAGCCGGATTGTACTCACCTTCCTGACTTCTACGGATACGTCTGATATTAAACTGCAATGCTCCCTGAAAGCTTGTTATCTGACCATCTACATGAATGAATTCCATTGCCTCAAAATGGTCTATCCCATTGGAAAGCTCCCAAACCTTAGCATCAATTGTTCCTGTTTTATCCTGAAGGAGAAGGGAATAATAGCTTTTTCCCGCTTTTGTCTTTAATGTATTTTTAGTCTTACAAAAGTAAGTTTCAGAAATCATATCGCCTTCTCTTAATTCATTAATATATCTCATATTAGTTTCCTTCCTAATTTGCTCTCTTTCATTTTATAAAATTCTCTGATTATAATCAAAATAATTTTATATGACTTAAGACTATCTATTGCCAAGTACCACAGTAACTTCCTGTTCATCTGCACTACCGGAAGAACTTCTGACTATTTTAACCTTTATTTGTGCTTTTGGTTCATATTCTGCCAAAATATTACTGAAATTAATAATGGACGACACCCTTGTTCCATCTACCTCCACAATGACATCTCCTGCACGAATTCCTGCTTCTAAAGCTGGTGAATTTCCTTCCACTTCAGTAACATAAATTCCATTCTCCACTCCCAGTTTTTCTTTATTTTCTTCTGGTATGTCACTGGCAATAACGCCAAAATGAACCAATTTCTGCTTATTAATCATTTTTTCAATAATCAGCTTCAAACGGCTGATTCCAATCATTGTATTAACTTCACTGTTAGTTCCTTTGTCATAATCATGGGTAAGCAGACCAATAATCTTACCATCAATATCTACAACGATGCCTTCTCCAGCAGAATGATAGCCCATACTGGTATTGAACAGTTCAAGCTTTCCGTCTAACACTGCCTGTTCTCTTTTCTGTCCGGAAATCATACCAAAATCCATAGAATATAAATATCCATTAGGACTACCAAGTGCCATAACAAAAGTGCCTTCTGTCAGCGAATAGGAATCACCTAACTTGGCAACCATTATATTCTCCATGGTTTTCTCTGACAACTGTCCTTTTCCTACAGAAAGCACCGCCAGATTAGTTGTTTTGTCTTTTCCACGAAGCTTTGCTTCCGCTGTAGTATCATCTGCAAATGTAATCTGAATACTTTCTACATTCTGCACATTATCATAACTGGTCAAAATATATATTCTCTCTGTGTCCTCTGCTAAAATTGCTCCAAAGGCTGCTTCCTCCATTTTAGATGGATTATCAAACCAATCCACTCCCTGCATAAGACCGGATACTGTAACAATACAGGCATTATACTGCTTTGCTGTCTTCCTGATTAAAGTATATGCTTCTTCTATGCTGTCTAAGGTTAATTCTTTCTCAATAATAATTGTTTCCGGTTTATTGTCAGATTCATTGTTTTCTATAACTTCCTCTGTTTTATCGGATTCCTCTGCCTCTTCCCCTTCTTCCTCCTCTTCCAGAGAAACAGCACTACCATCACGTTTTTCCTTCATTTCATCAAAATAAGGACCTGCCACTGACATTGTAAAGCTTGCAACCAGACCAAATATAACTGCACAAAAAATCACTGCTGTCACAATCAGCAGACTCTTTTTAATTCTACTATTCCGCTCAGGCACAATCTGTTCCTGAATAAATGCTTTCTTCTTTTCGCCCATCTGCGTTTCTTTCTCTTTATCTATAGACATTCTTCTACCCCGCATTATATTCTCATTAACGCAATCCTTCCATTGTGAATTACTTTCCTACTAGAATACCACTTATATATGAACATCATATGAATGAAGTATGAACAAAAAACAGGTTTCCATTTTAGCCATTATGGGTTAAAATATTATCATCTATTATAATAAAAAAATTTGGAGATTGCAATGAATCAACGAGCATTAAAAACATTAGAATACAATAAAATTATTGATAAATTGACAGCCCTTGCTGCTTCCTCCCTTGGAAAGGAAAAATGCAGCAAGCTGCTGCCTTCTGATGACATAACAGAAATCAGGGAAGCTCAGGCTGAAACCTCTGATGCCCTTTCCCGTCTTTTAAAAAACGGAAGTCTCTCTTTTTCAGGCATTAAGGACATCCGTCCTTCCATTATGCGTCTGGAAGTAGGTTCTACTTTGAGCGCCATTGAGCTGTTACAAATCAGTTCGCTTTTAAATGTAGCACTGCGTGTTAAAACATACTCCCGAAGCACCGGAGACTTATTAAGGGACTCCAGAGAGGAAAACCGTCTGAAGAACAATCAGCAGTCTTTTGGTGAAGAGACGGATAATGATAAAGATTTTGCAGATTCTTTAAGTAAATATTTTGATGTGCTGGAGCCTCTTTCTCCTCTCAATAATGAGATTAAGAGATGTATCATTTCTGAAGAAGAAATAGCAGATGATGCAAGTCCTGAGCTTCGTCATATCCGTCGCTCTATCAAGCAGACCAATGACCGAATCCGTGAACAGTTGAATTCTATCGTGAATTCCAGTTCCACTCAGACTATGCTGCAGGAAAATATTGTAACAATGCGTAATGGGAGATATTGTCTTCCTATTAAAGCAGAGTATAAAAACCATTTTAACGGCATGGTTCATGACCAGTCTTCCTCCGGTTCTACTATATTTATTGAGCCAATGGCAGTTGTAAAGCTTAACAATGATTTGAGAGAGCTTTCCATTAAAGAACAGGAAGAAATTGAAAAAATCTTAGCTGACCTTAGTAATCAGGCAGCTGAATTTTCTAATGAATTAAAAGAGAACTTAACTGTTCTTGTGGAATTAGATTTTATCTTTGCTAAGGCAGCCCTTTCCAAACAGATGAGAGGAACAGAACCTGTTTTTAATGAAAAAGGATATATTAATATAAAAAAAGGACGCCATCCTTTAATTGACCCAAAAGCAGTTGTGCCAATTGATATTCATTTAGGAAAAGAGTTCAATTTGCTTATCGTAACCGGACCTAATACCGGCGGTAAAACAGTTTCTTTAAAAACTGTCGGCTTATTTACTCTGATGGGTCAGTCAGGACTTCACATTCCAGCCTTTGACCATTCAGAATTAAGTGTATTTGAGGAAGTATTTGCTGACATCGGTGATGAACAGAGTATTGAGCAAAGTCTTAGTACCTTCTCTTCTCATATGGTAAATACTGTTTCTATTATTGAAAATGCAACCTACAACTCTCTTGTGTTATTTGACGAATTAGGTGCCGGAACAGACCCGACTGAAGGTGCTGCTCTTGCCATGTCTATTCTGGCTAATCTTCATAAACGCCAGATTCGCACCATGGCAACTACCCATTACAGCGAGCTGAAGGTCTTCGCTTTATCCACAGAAGGCGTGGAAAATGCCTGCTGCGAATTTGATGTAGAAACCTTACGTCCAACCTATCGCTTACTTATTGGTATCCCAGGAAAGAGTAATGCATTTGCCATTTCTCAGAAGCTTGGACTCCCTGGCTATATTATTGAAGATGCCAAAAACCGAATCGGTTCTGATGACCAGACCTTTGAAGATGTTATCAGCGATTTGGAAGAAAACCGCGTAATTATCGAAAAAGAACGTGAAGAAATTGCACGTTATAAAGAAGAAATTACCCAGTTAAAAGAGCAGTTAAAAAACAAAAACGAAAAAATCGATTCTGCCAAGGAACGTATTTTACGTCAGGCTAATGAAGAGGCAAGAGACATTATCCAGCAGGCAAAAGATTATGCTGATGAATCCATTCGCAAATACAACAAATGGATTAAAGATGCGGACACTAATAAAGAAATGGAAAAAGAACGTGCCGCCCTTCGTGACAAGCTTGGTAATACACAGGATAAGCTTGCTATTAAAGCGAAAAAATCCGGCAAAAAACATAAAGCCTCTGACTTTAAGATTGGCGATGCTGTCCATGTATTAAGCATGAATTTAAAAGGCACTGTAAGCACCCTGCCAAATGCCAAAGGTGATTTGTATGTACAGATGGGTATATTACGTTCCCAGGTTAATATCAGTGACTTAGAATTAATTGATGAGCCTGTTATCACCGGACCAAACGACATAAAAAAGACTGGTACAGGCAAAATCAAGATGAATAAATCTGCTAACATCAGCACCTCCATTAATCTTATTGGAAAGACCGTTGATGAAGCATTATTTGAACTGGATAAATATTTAGATGATGCCTATCTTGCCCATCTTCCACAAGTAACAATTATTCACGGAAGAGGTACAGGAGCTTTAAAAAATGCGGTACATGGTCATTTAAAGAAAACCAAATACGTAAAATCCTACCGACTTGGAACCTTTGGAGAAGGGGACCAGGGTGTAACGATCGTGGACTTTAAATAACAGCGTAGCTGCAAACTTGAGCTAAATGGCTAGACTGTTAAAACAAATTAAGGGGGAAATATCTCATGGCTACAAAACAAAAAATTCTAATTGTAGATGACGATTCTAATATTGCAGAATTAATCTCACTCTACTTAATCAAAGAATGCTTTGATACTTTAATTGTAAATGATGGTGAAGAAGCCCTGAAGCAATTTCAAGCCTATCAGCCTAATTTAATTTTACTGGATTTGATGCTTCCAGGCATTGACGGCTATGAAGTGTGCCGTGAACTCCGCAAAACTTCCAATGTTCCAATTATCATGCTTTCAGCTAAAGGCGAAGTATTTGATAAGGTACTGGGACTGGAATTGGGTGCTGATGACTATATGAACAAACCATTTGACAGCAAGGAGTTAGTTGCCAGAGTAAAAGCCGTACTCCGTCGTTTCCATGAACCGGTTGCAGCTGTTGCATCAGAACCACCAAAGCAAACTGGCGACTTTGTAGAATACCCTGATTTGATTGTCAATCTGTCCAATTATGCAGTTATTTATGAAGGCAGAACTATTGAAATGCCTCCAAAGGAGCTAGAATTATTCTATTTTCTTGCTTCTCACCCTAATCAGGTATTTACACGAGAGCAGCTTTTAGACCATATCTGGGGCTATGAATATATGGGAGACACCAGAACAGTTGACGTTCATATCAAACGTCTTCGTGAAAAAATCAAGGACCATGCAAGCTGGAGTCTTGCAACTGTGTGGGGTATTGGATACAAATTTGAAGTAAAGAGATAAAAAACGAAAGGAATGGCAGCCATGAAAAGCTCATTATTAAGAAAATATTTTTTCTGCTATATTATTATGGCAATTTCCATGTTTGCCATTCTGAATACCTATGGCCTTAAACGTATTCAAGAAGGGCTTATTGCTGAAAAGCAGGATATTCTTTATGAAGAAGCCGAAATCATCTCCAATGAATATGTAGGTAATTACTTCATGGAAAAGCTTTCTCTTAATAATCTTTCTACACAGTTAAAGACCATTGATACTTTTTTGAATACCCAAATCTGGATTGTCCAGAAAGATGGTACTGTTATTCTTGACACCAGAAATTATAGCATTGCTACCAAAGATTTTAATATCAATAACTATAATTCAGACTTCCTAGGGAAAACCTTTTCTCAGGCAGATACATTTCCTTATCTGGAAGAAGAAATGTTAAGTGTCATATATCCTGTAACAACGGATTATGAAACCAAGGGATATATTGTCATGCATACATCTCTGCGAGATATTAATAAGGACATTATCTACTATACCGATATGATTAATATCAGTTTTTTAATTTTTCTGTTGGTTATGCTTGTAGTATTTGCTTATATTTACTATGTTACTGTTCGTCCTGTAAAGCAGATTATCGAAGCGGCACACCAGTATTGCGACGGCAATCAAAATTATGAATTAAAGCTAAAAGCCAATGATGAATACCGTGACTTGGCTGATTCCATACAATACATGGCAGACCGCCTTCATAATTTAAATGATTATCAAAAGAAATTCATTGCTAATATTTCTCATGATTTCCGCTCTCCTCTGACTTCTATCAAAGGTTATGTGGAAGCCATGCGTGATGGAACCATTCCAGTGGAAATGCAGGATAAATATTTAGGAATTATTTTATTTGAAACAGAACGACTTACCAAACTGACTTCAGGGCTTTTGGAGTTAAGCCGTTACGAGAATAAAGGAGTCTTTTTAGAAATCACCTCCTTTGATATTAATGCTGTTATTAAGCAGACCGCAGAGAGCTTTGAAGGAATTTGTTTAGATAAAGATATCAGTATTAATCTTGTTTTCTCTTCTAAAGAGCTTTTTGTTGATGCTGATATAGGTAAAATCCAGCAGGTTTTATATAACCTGATTGATAATGCCATTAAATTCAGCAATCCAGACTCTTCTATCAGAATAAGCACAGAAACAAAAAGCGGAAAGGTCTTTGTTTCTGTAAAAGACTATGGCTGTGGTATTCCAAAAGAAAGCCAGCAAAAGGTATGGGATCGTTTTTATAAAACCGATACCTCCCGTGGTAAAGATAAAAAAGGAACCGGACTTGGACTTTCTATTACAAAAGAAATTATTAATGCCCATAAGGAAAATATTAATCTGATTAGTACAGAAGGTGTAGGAACAGAATTTACATTTTCACTGCCAAAAAGTAAATAAAGGAGGATTATTATGTACAACACAATTCTTTTTGATTTAGACGGAACACTAACTGACCCAGGCATTGGAATTACTAATTCAGTGGCCTATGCACTGGCAAAATGGAATATTAAAGTAGAAGACCGAAGGGAACTTTACAAATTCATTGGACCACCATTATTAGATTCATTTGCAGAATATTATGGCTTTTCCGAAGAAGAATGTCAGCAAGCTGTAGTTTATTACAGAGAATATTTTAGAAGTAACGGTATTTATGAAAATGAAGTTTACCCTGGTGTAGTTGAAATGCTTACTGAACTTAAAAACGCTGGCAAAAAGGTAGTTCTTGCTACTTCCAAACCGGAAGAATTTGCATTGATTATCTTGAAGCATTTTGACTTATTCAAATATTTTGATTTTGTAGCGGGAGCTACTATGGATGAATCCAGAAGCAAGAAAGCGGATGTTATCACTTATGCTTTGGAGAAATCTGGTGTTACAGATAAAAATGATGTGATTATGGTTGGTGACAGAAAACATGATGTGATTGGTGCGAAAGAAAATAACCTTGATTGTATTGGAGTTTTATTTGGCTATGGTGATAGAGAAGAATTAGAAAGTGCCGGAGCGAAATATATTGCGGAAACAGTGGCGGATATTCTTACCTTTCTCTAATGCATGTATAAGGAGAGTACTTCTAATTTGATTAAACTGTCAAAGCTGTTTGGCGTGTCAGCAGAAGAATTGCTGAAGGAAATGGAATAATAAAATTTAAAGGGAGATTTGATTTTACTATCATTTCTCCCTTTGCTTTGCAAGTCTCCTAATTTAGTTTTAATATTTTTAGAAATTTACTACTACAATCTATGATATTTTTTCCAATAATAATAACATGACAACACTCCTGGTATCCCAACCAGCAACAATACTAAAGCCACTGTAAGTAATTCAAAATCTTCCACCAAAAACAGCAAAGTCAAGTAAACTATCCCCAATGGAACTCCAATTATCCCAAGTATCTGATGTGCCACATTCCATGTCTCTTCATCCTGCACGGTCCAGGGCAAACGTAGCCCTGTATGTCTGTTAAATGGAAGTTTTGGTGAAATGTATCCGGCAAAAAACATAATTGCTGCTACCAAAAAACCCGAAAAATATTTTTCCTGCTGTTCTCCAGCAGTGATAACTCCAGTTTCCAATAACAATGCCCCACCCATTGCCAGCGCAATCATCCCTATATTAAAAATGGTCGTAAGCTGCAAAGATTTTAATCTTATATCTTTTATTGTGATAATCGTCAAAATGCCTAAATGTCGGTATAAAATGCACAGTATCATAATTAACAAAACTGCTGTACAAATCATTGCTGCCATTTCCTGCTTTACTGCAACAGAAACCATAACTGCAAGAAAGCTTAAAAACAAAATAATTCCTCTCACCCGATTGGCTTCTTTCCATTGTTTTTCCTTTTCTAAAAGCTCTGCAATCTGTGCATTGGCTCTCTCTAGCTCTTTGGCAATCTCTGTTGTATTAGTTTCATCCTGTACTTCTACATCTAACAATTCACTGACAGATACATCAAAAATTTTAGCCAATTCAATTAACTGTATAGCATCTGGCACAGAAAGTCCGTTTTCCCACTTGGATACCGTCTGCCGTACAATGTGCAATTTTAATGCCAGTTCTTCCTGACTTAGACAGTTCTTTTTTCTGTGTTCCTTTATCTTTTCTGAAAGCATTTCCAACATCCTCCATTTTATTCGGTAGCAACAGTCCACCGAATGCATCCTACTTTGTTATTAGAAATATATGCCGGCGTTTCTTCTGCTTTCAGTATTACATAAACAGCAATTTATAGCAAGCAACGAGAATTAACAATGGACTTTCATCGCTTTTCACATTCCATAGCAAGTTCCCTGTTATTCATTCCATTCATATGAATACCCCTTTTCACAATTCAATTAAAACACTCTGAAAGAATTATAGCACAAATTACTTGTTTCAAAAATTATTTTCCTCTAAAAAGACCATTTCAAACATGACAATAGTTTTCCACAGACAAGACTTCCTGTGGGTTCAATAAACTATATCCTTTGATTTTCAGAGAAATAAAGTAACATAAAGAACAAAGGGTGTATATTTTACGATAGCCAACCTGAGAACTACTAGTAAAACAATACTCGAAGTAATTTTG
>CAYTGQ010000040.1:10994-15260 GCA_964437345.1 uncultured Lachnoclostridium sp.
ATTTTGTTTTACTGTAGTTTAAAAGGTTGCAAGTAAAATATACACCCTTGTTCTTATTCAATACCTTCCTCAAAAATCAAAGTCATTACTTAAATTCCCCACAGGAAGTCTGTCCGTAGTTATTATTTCTTAATCTTATTCAACTGTCTATTAAGCTTAGCAAGCTCTTTCTTTGTTGGCGCCCCAAAGCTCTGGATAGATACTGTAAACTTCTGGAATCCCATCATATCTCTTACAGTTGTAAGCATAGATGCAAGTGTTAAGTTACCCTGAGTCATAAGCCAGCCTTTTACAATCTTCATACATTCTTCATTTGCAAGAAGTTCACCAGCTGTATCTTCAACGGAATAGTAACCATCAATTACTTCGATTTCTTCGCTTTCTTCATTGTCAGCAATATCATCGAACCAGTTACCTGCTGCCATTGCTGTTGCGATGTCTGGTAATGTGTAATCTGCATTATGTTCTGCAACTCCATTTAATGTAATAGTATCTTCTACTGCGCCAGCTTTTGCTGTAACTGTGTTAGCTCCGTCATTAAGTGGTACATTTTCAAATACTGCTTCATGATCTACTGCATCTACTGTAGCTACTTCTGCTCCATTTACTACTAAAGTCACTTTATCGCAGTTTGTATATACTCTTACAGTTCTTTCTTCTGGAGCACGGTCTGCAAAACGTCTTCCTGCTACATAAACCATTGGTTCTGTTGTCCAGTATGCTTTGTAAATGTAGAATGCATCTTTCTTAAGAGAACGGTCATAAGTAATAAGACCTTTATTATTCATTCCCTTAACGCCACCTTCATCGCGGGCATCTGCTGCGAAATCGAAGCAGTTCCATACATGTGTGCTCCACAGATATGGACGTGTTGCAAATGTCTTAAGCATATCATGGTGATACTGACTTGCATATTCTTCTGTGTAATCATGGTTCATTGGGTTAGCTGAATGCCATTTTACAATGTTTTCTGCACCATATTCAGATACTCCAAGAGGAATCATTGGATTTAATTCATGGTATTTATCAAGCCATGGTCCATTCTGAGACGCTTCGCCAAAATACCAGCCGAAGTAATGGTTGTAGCTTACGATATCTGTAATATAGTTATGTTCAGAATCCATTGGTGTCATTGTAACCTGAGCCAGTGTTGTAAGACGGCTTGGGTCCATCGCTTTTGCTAACGCATGTAAGTCTCTTAAATTCTTACGTAATGGTTCATTGTCTGCACCAATGAGGATTTCATTGGAAATTCCCCAGAAGAAAATAGATGGATGGTTGTAGTTCTGTGCAACCAGTTCCTTCATCTGGCTCATTGTATTTTCATAAGCATCTTTGCCCGGAATAAACTTAGAAATAAATGGAATTTCAGCCCAAAGTGCAAAGCCTGTCTTATCACATAAGCTGTAAAAATACTGGTCATGCTGGTAGTGAGCAAGACGAATTGTATTAGCGCCAATTTCTTTAATTAATGCAACATCCTGCTCATGATCTGCTTTGGAAACTGCCCATCCTTTATCCTTACGGTCCTGATGACGGCTAACGCCATGAAGTGGAACATTCTTTCCATTAAGCCAGAAGCCTGTATTAGGTTCCACATGGAAGGAACGATATCCATATGTAACCTCTACTTCATCAAGAACAGCATCATCTTTTACAATTTTAGCAACTGCTGTATAGCAGTAAGGGTCTTCCATACCATTCCAAAGATGTGGATTTGCAATGTCAATAATTGCATGGGCATGTTCTTCCGCTTCTACACCTGCTGTTCCAACGATATTACCCTCTGCATCTTTTAATTCAACAACAACTGTTGCTCCACAAGCATCTACCGGGAATAAATCTAAACGTGTTTTTCCTGTGCAGTGTGGTGTTACGAATACACCTGATGTACCATCTTTTAATAAATCAAAATGTGCTTCGTTTACTTCGATAAAGTTAACATCACGATATAATCCACCATAGAATGTGAAGTCAGCAGTCTGTGGATATACAGCACTTTCAGCATTAGTAACTACCACAGTTAAAATATTGCCTTCTGATTTCATAGCTGGTGTGATATCATAACGGAAAGTAGAGAACCCACCTCTGTGTGTCCCAAATTCACGACCATTACAATATACAGTTGCTACATGGTTTGCACCCTGAAATTCAATATATTGTTTTTTTCCAGGTGTAGGATTAGGAAGCTCAATGTCATATGTAGCTATGCCTCTCCAATAATCATTTCCGCCATCCTGTCCATCTAAATTATTCCATGTGTGTGGAAGTGCAACTTTGGCAAATGCCTCGCCTTTTTTTGCAAATAAAGCTTCTGTTAAAAGTGTAACGTTTCGCATTGATAAAACCCCTTTCAATTTTATTTTTATTATGCCTTCGTGGAAATCCCCGGACCAGAATTCCTTCCGCCCGGGGAAATTAATTTTATGCACACTATAGCTTTAAAACTATACTGTCTGACCTTTATTAATATAAATTGGATATGTATCTGTACCCTTCATTTCCTTGTCTGCAGAAATTATTACATTCTTATCTGTAATCAGATATTCAATATCAGCACCTGCTTCAATTACTGTGTCCTGCATCAGAATACAATTCTTAACTTTTGCACCTTTCGCAATTTTAACACCTCTGAACAAGATACTATTCTCAACTTCACCTTCGATTACACAACCATCAGCTGCCATAATATTTTCAGCCTTAGCACCTTCAATGTATCTTGTAGGGTTATCATCACGAATCTTAGTATTGATTGGTGCACCACCGAAAAGTCCGTCTAAATTAGCATCATCAAGAAGCTTCATATTTTCATCAAAGTAACTCTTAATACTTGTAATACGGGCAACATAATTTTCACATTTATAGCCCTGAACATTAAGTGTATCTAACTGGCTGAGAATAACGTCACGTTCAAAATATCTCTGTCCACGAACAAAAGCTACATTGATTAACTCGATGAGTTTTTCTCTTTCTACTACAAATACATTCATGGAAAGATTCTGAACTTCATCATCCTTCATATTTACAAAAATTTCTTTAATACGACCATTATCAACTATAAAAGAGTAATAAAAGCCTTGGTCATCTGGAAGCTGTTTATAACCTTCCGGAACTTTTTCTTCTGTATAAGCAATTGTAACATCTGCACCTGTTTCGATATGTTTTTCAATCATATCTTTAAAATCAAAATTGACTGCAATGTTAGAATCTGCCATTACAACATACTTTTCCTTCTGATCACGTAAGAAATCAAGAATACTTGCTAATGCAGATACACGACCTGTATATGTCTTAGTTGTCTTTTCTGCATTTGGTGGGAATAAATGTAAACCACCATTCTTACGTACTAAATCCCACTCACGTCCGGAACCGAGATGATCCATAAGAGAAAGATAATTCTTATTTACTAATAAAGAAATATTATCAATGTCACAATTTGCCATGCTGGATAACATAAAGTCAATTAAACGATAACGGCTTGCAAAAGGGATGGATGCCATAAGTCGCAAATTAACCAGCTCTGGAACCGTTGCATCATAACTGTTAGGGAAAATAATACCCAGTGCACTTGTATTAGAATTTAACATTTTTCTTCACCGCCTTCTACATTTTCGCTAATCATAGCATTTGGACCAATTTTGGCATTGTCACCAACTACAACACCTGCTCCAACTGTTGCTACTCCGTTTACATCACCTTCAGGCATTGCACCTACAACTGCGTTTGCACCAATTGTAACATTTTCTGCGATGATACAATGTTTTACAACTGCACCTGCTTTGATAACCGTGTTACCCATTACAACTGCATCTTCTACAACAGCACCTTTTTCAACTTTAACACCTGCAAATAATACAGAATGTTTTACAGTACCATCAATACGACAACCATCTGTAATCATGGAATTCTCAACGATTGCACCAGCACTAATCTTGTGACCTGTCATACCGCTGTTACGGCTGAAAATCTTCCAGTCTTCATCAAATAAGTTGATTCCACTGTTTTCCGGATCAAGAACTTCCATGTTAGCTTCCCAAAGAGAAGAAATTGTTCCAACGTCTTTCCAATATCCATCAAAATGGTAAGCATACATTCTGCGTCCATCTTTCAAAAGGTTTGGAATAATATTGTTACCAAAGTCATTTTCAGAATTTGGATCAGCTTCGTCTTCTGTCAGATATTTTTTCAAGATATCCCAGTTAAAGATATAAATACCCATAGAAGCTAAGTTAGACTTAGGATTCTTTGGTTTTTCCTGGAATTCTG
>CAYTGQ010000041.1:0-12343 GCA_964437345.1 uncultured Lachnoclostridium sp.
CGCAATGGAAACCTATGAACCGTGTCAGGTCAGGAATGAAGCAGCACTAAGTAGGAGCTTTCATGTGCCGCGAGGGTGCCTGGGTTGAGTTGGCTGCAAAGGTAACGGTCATTAGACCTATTCAAAGTAAGGCGTGCGGAGTTTTTTTATAAAATTAATGTAAAGAAGTAAAATGAAATCATTGTAAAGGTGGAAGAGCCTTGCAGTGATTTTTTTATTTGGTGTAATGAATGAATCACAGAATGGTAGCAGGATGAAACAAAAACATCATGATTTCTGTAGTTATAAACAGAATACTCAAATATCTGAAAACCTCTAAATAATTAGTGATACAAAAGTCCTTAAATTTGAAATTTAGCCTTTCTATTTTCAGAAAAAAGGAGTATAATGAAATGTGATTCAGAAAACTTTAGAAGAACGATCGGAGAGGTTACTATGGGAGCAGAACTTAATCTTAATGCAGTAAATGAGATTCCGAGTGGGACGATTATTTATAAGGAAAATGAAGAGGTACAGTCCGTTGCCCTTATTTTAAAGGGAAAGGTTATCGTACAGAGGGAAGGTGTACGTGCTGCAGTAGGAAGCGGCTATTTTTTAGGTATTAATGATTTATATTCTGGTCAGTATGGTGCTACTTATATGGCAACGGACGGAGTTAAGATATTTCCTTTTAATATCAATCATCCGGAGCGTATTGACAATATTTTTGCTTTGAATCCGGAGTATGGAAGTTTGATGATTATTTCTCTGAGCAAGTATATCAGAGATGTTAAGAATATCTACAATTATCTTTCCGGCACTATGAAAGCCTTATACCAGCTTATGAAAAATGGCTATGATACATACAGACAGCTGGGGCAGCAGGGTGGTTATCCTGTAGAGAATATGGCTGAGATGATTATGGTAGAGGAATTTCAGAAGGGTTCTTCTGCAGATATAAAAAAAGCAGAATATTACGCTGCATGTACAGAGCTTCCGCTTGATGTGCAGAAGAAGTATTACAGTGGTAATGCCATTTGCTCTTATCATGTAGATGAACAGGCGGAATTAGTCAACAGCCTGATTAATGAATGTAGTGAGCTGACATCGGAGATTAAGAAGATGTGTCTCTTTGTATTTGATGACAGAAATGATGACTTGTTAAGTAAGATGGGAAGAATGGTTGTCAATCTGAAAAACAGCGGGCAGAAAGCAGAAAGTATGAAGCTGGCTGCCATTGTTGAAGAATTAATTGAAATGCTTTGGAAGATTGATGAAACTCTCACCAAGAGAACAGCAGTTGTAATTAATTTTGACAGAGATGCGTTACAGAATTTCCAGCAGGTAATTGTTACTGGTGAGATTGTTCAACCTGTTAACCAGGAAGAAACCCAGAAGAGTGTAGAAAAGCTTCGTAATTCTTTAAAACAGATCTTGGATTATGCGGGAGTGGAAGAGGAAAAGGCAAAAGCATATGCAGGCTATGTAAAACAGTTTGCTGATATGCCGGACAAGGCTGCTACAGATGATGTAAGCAGAAAGCTTAGAAAGCTGCTGGCAAAGGATTACTATGCAATTTATAAAGCAGCATTTTTACGTGATTACAAAGAAGGAAACTGTCCGCTGGCAGTTGATTTATTCCTGCGTTATGGTCTTTTAGATGAAAAGCTGTTAAGCAAAGAGCAGTTAAATGAACTGGTTAATCTGGATTTTACAGATTGCGCACAGGGACCATGTAACGTATATGATATGAAGCAGTGGCTAACTCTGGTTTATCAGGAAAAGAAATTACCTTCCAAGAGTGAATTTGATTTAGACTTTGAAGAAAATATCCGTTCTATGCGAAAGACCAATGAAATTACGGAAGCAGAAGCGGAAGAAATCGCAAAAGATCCTCTTAAGAAGCTGGAATATGAGATTAACAACATGTTCAGCTATAACAACCGTATTGTATCCGGACAGATTAGTACATTTGTACCTTTCCTCTATGAAGGAAGCTTTATTGGAAGAGTGCAGCAGAGTCTGTTAACAACAGAGCTTGTCAATGCGGCAATTAAGCGAATTGAGAATATTGATTATTCTGTTTTCGTAAGAGAATTGATTTATAATGATCCAAAGGGTGAGATTTCAAAAGAATACTTTATTAAGAGAGTTTACCCGGATATTATTCTGATGCCTGTAAGTGGTACATCAGGAAGTATGTGGCAGGAATTCAGCGGACGACGTAGAGATTCAAAAGGCCGTTTCCTGTTACCAATTTTCTCGCAGAGCAATCTGGATGATGTACTCATTAAGCTGGTAGGACGTTTCCGCTGGGAAGTATGCCGTACTGTACAGGGGGCTGCATGGAATAATATCAAATATAAATCACTTACCAGTGAATATATGGATTATATTCAGTTCTACCGTAAGAACCGTGAATTATCTGAGGATAAGAAAGAAAAACTCAAAGCCCAGATTCAGAAAGGACGAAGCAATACAAGAGAAGTCTTTGTTATTGATTATGAAATCTGGCTTAAAAATGAGTCTCAGGGTGCTATTCGTCTGAATAAAGTATCCAGAGAAATTCTGGCTATGTATTGTCCTTTTGCCAGAGAAATTCGTGAAAGTATCCAGAGCCAGCCTATTTTTGCAGAGGCTATGGCAAGATATGGCAGAGAAAAGGTTACTAAGGTAAAAGAATTAGATTTAAGACACCGTGCTTTGGCAAAAGATAATATTAAGCTTCCGCCAGAACTGGAGGAAACATATCTGTATTATAAAGACATGTAGATACTAGGGTCAAAAGAGGATTTCGAAAACGAAGTCCTCTTTTTTGCGAAAATTTCATTGAAAAAAACTGGGTTCCATAATACAATGAAATGGAGATAAACGAAAAATACGATTAAGAGGAAGCAGAGGGATTTAGCATGGGGAAATACGATAATATGATGAAATGCGCCCAGGTACGCAGCCTTTCCAATGAAAAACAGTATAGAAATGCATATGAAGTGATTCAGACATTGAATATAAATCAGATTACTGCGATTACAGACTTGAATACGATTGCTGATGTTTATATCCAGCTTCAGAAGTATGTGGAAGCAAAAGATATATATAAGCGGCTTTATGATAAGATTCCGACAAGAAGAGTCCTTTATCAGCTTGTTTATTTATCTTTAAAATGTGGTGAAATAGAAGAGGCTGAGGAGTATTATAGCGAATATGAAGAACTGGATAAAAGCAGTGACCGAATTATTCTGCGTTACTATATTGATAAGGCAAAGGGTGCAGACAGACAGGTACTAATCCGTTATTTACAGCAATTAAAAAGAGAAGATTATATGGAAGAATGGGCCTATGAGCTTGCCAAGCTGTATCACAAGGAAGGCATGATTGAAGAGTGTATTCAGGAATGTAGTGATATTATACTTTGGTTTGGCGAAGGTCTTATTGTTGAGAAAGCAATGCTGTTGAAGCACCATTATACTGATGGGGCAGACATTTCTTCTGAAAAGGCGATTATGGAAGAAACCAGAAATATAGCAGCAGAGCTTAGAATTGCTGCAGCAATTGCAGAACGCAATGAAAAAGAACAGGAAGACAGAGAAGAGGCTGAAAGAATACAGGCAGAGCAAGAAGAAGCCGAAAGAATACAGGCGGAGCGTGAAGCTGAGCTTTTATATGTAAAACCTGAAAATCTTGGAATGGATGCTGTATATGAACCGGTTTATACACAGCAGGAAGAACTGATAGAAGAGACAGCATATGAGGAAGAGCCTCAATATGAGGAACAGGCAGCGTATGAGGAAAAATCTTTGTATGAAGAAGAGACAATATATGAGGAAGAATCTTTGTATGAAGAAGAGACAATATATGAAGAAGAACTGGCTTCTGACGAGACAGAGGCTTCTGAAGGTGAGATTTTTGCAGAGGATGCATCTGAAATTGAGGAAGCCATTGCAAGTATTGTAAAGGATATTAAGGGAGAAAAGGAACCGGGACATATTGCAGTTACGGGAAAAGTATCTGATAAAAATATTGAAATCGGTAAGCTTCTGGCAAAGGAACTTTTCAGACAGCAGGTACTTCCAACATCTAAAATTGCAAGAATTACGGCAGAACGATTAAATGAGGTCAGTTTAGAGGAAAATCGTCAGGAATTAGTGGGCGGTTGCCTATTCATTGAAGAGACCAGCAAATTATCTCTGGATTCTATTCAGAATTTATATCAGTTTATTCGCAAGACAAGAGGTAGTGTTGTTGTTATTTTATCTGACACAGAAGAAAAAATGGAAGCACTGTTGAAAAAGAACAGAAAGCTTGGAAATATTGTAGAATATCATATTGAAATATAGTCAGTTTATGTGGGAGGAATTATTATGGAAGAAAAAGCAAAGTCCGTATATGTCATCGGACACAGAAATCCTGATACGGATTCCATTTGCTCTTCAATTGCATACACATATTTAAAAAGACAGATAGACAAGAATGGAACTTATGAGGCGAAAAGAGCCGGAAGTGTTAACTCTGAAACAGAGTTTGTACTTGACTATTTTAAAATTCCGGCACCAGGCTATGTGTCTGATGTCAGAACACAGGTCGGCGATGTGGAATACAAGAGAATTGAAGGTGTATACGGGGATATTTCTCTGAAAAAGGCATGGGAGACTATGCGTGATATGCAGACCCATACACTTACTGTTGTTAGTGACAAGAAAAAATTAGAAGGTATCATTACAATCGGTGATATTGCCAAATCCTATATGGAGGTATATGACAGCACCATCGTTTCCAAGGCAAAAACCCCTTACTCCAACATTGTTGAAACCTTAAATGGTGAACTGGTTGTGGGGGATGTTAATGATAAGATTGAAAATGGTAAAGTGTTGATTGCAGCAGCGAATCCGGATTTGATGGAAAGCTATATTGAAGCAAAGGATATTGTTATCCTGGGTAATCGTTATGAATCCCAGCTTTGTGCCATTGAAATGGATGCCCAGTGTATTATTGTCTGTGATGGGGCAACTGTTTCTTATACGATTACAAAAATGGCAGAAGCGAAAAAATGCTCTATTATCAAGACACCGTTTGATACTTATACTGCTGCCCGTCTGATTAACCAAAGTATGCCAATTCAGTATTTTATGAGTAAAGGTAACCTTCTTACTTTCACAGTTGCAGATTACATTGATGAAATCAGAGAAGTTATGGCAAAAACCCGCTTCCGTGATTTCCCTGTTGTAGATATCGACGGCAAATATTTGGGAATGATTTCTCGTAGAAATTTACTGGATGCTAGGAAAAAAGAGATTATCTTAGTTGACCATAACGAAAAATCTCAGGCAGTTGATGGAATTGAGGAAACAGAATTATTAGAAATTATCGACCACCATCGTCTTGGCGGTATCCAGACTATGAGTCCGGTATTTTTCCGTAATCAGCCTCTTGGCTGTACAGCTACTATTATTTATCAGATGTATTTAGAAAATGGTATTGAAATAGAACCTCAGATTGCAGGTCTTCTTTGTGCTGCCATTATTTCTGATACACTGGCATACCGTTCACCAACCTGTACAGTAGTAGATAAAATGGCTGCGGAAGCCTTGGCACAAATTGCCGGTATCAATGTGGAGCAGTTTGCAAAAGAAATGTTTACCGCAGGCAGTAATTTACGAAACAAAACAGCAGAAGAAATTTTTTATCAGGATTTCAAGGAATTTGCAATTGAAGATGTAAATTTTGCTGCAGGTCAGATTACTTCCATGGATCAGAAGGAGTTGGACAGCATTAAAGACAGACTGAAAGAATACATGGAAAAAACTTATCAGACTCATGAAGCAACTATGATTTTCTTTATGCTTACCAATATTTTAGAAGAGTCTACAGAATTGCTCTGTGAAGGAAATGGAGCTGCAGAACTGGCAGCCAGAGCATTTGGAATAAAAAATCCTGAAGAAGGCTTGCGACTTCCGGGAGTTGTTTCCAGAAAGAAACAGTTAATTCCGGCATTGGCATTAGCACTTCAACAGGACAAAGAAGCATAATAAATAATGTGTAATCATATATTTATTGTGATGGAATTAGTCAATTTTAAACTGAATTCGAATTGGAGCCTTTAGTTTCTGACCGCCCTTGGATTTTACTGCTGTCGTAATATTCAGTATGTATGATTCCTGCTGGGCATACGCTTCTAAAGGTTCTATTTCAATTGTGTTAGTTAATGTGTCATAAAAAATATTCGTTTTAAGCGGATTCTGACCTAAAGTAGTAACAAAAAGATTAACATTGTTAACGGTACGTGGATCAAGAGGAGTATTAAATTTTACTCTCCAGACAAATTTGCCGGTACGAAACTTTAAATCCTGTGATACTTTATTTTCAAGTCCTTCAGAAACGGATTCAATATCTACGTATTTTGCCATAAAAACACCTCATCCTTGAAATAATGGAACTCCCGATAATGTCCTTTTATGTGTCTTTTATGAAAGAGGGAGTTCTAAACATAAATATAGCATAAATTAGTAAAAATGTGTAGTTAAACTTGTGATAAAAGTTAAGAAATTAGAAAAATAGAGCGAATGAATTATTAATTGTGTAAATGATGGGAGGGAATTCCATGAAAAGCGAAAAAGAATTCTGGAAAGCAGGAAATATGCTCTATCCACTACCGGCTGTTATGGTAAGCTGTGGAAGAACGGATGAAAAGCCTAATATTGTAACGGTGGCATGGACAGGAACTATTTGTACCAATCCTGCCATGGTATATATTTCTTTAAGACCGGAACGTTATTCTTATGATATTATCAAAGAAACGGGAGAATTTGTTATCAACTTAAGTAATAAAAAGCTTGTGAAAGCAGTGGATTATTGCGGGGTAAAATCAGGCAGAGATGTGGATAAATTTAAAGAAATGAATTTGACTGCGGTCAAAGGGGAAAAGGTATCTGCACCATATATTGCCGAGTCACCGGTCAGCATTGAATGTAAGGTAGAGCAGATTTTAGAGCTTGGCTCCCACCATATGTTTATTGCCAGAGTTGAAGGAGTTCATGTAGATAAACAGTACATGGATGAAAAAGGAAAATTTAACTTAAATCAGGCAGATATGATTGTATATTCTCACGGAGAGTATTATGATTTAAATAAGCAGTTGGGAACATTCGGATATTCTATCAGAAAGAAGCCGGCTGCAAAGAGGAAAACGGTGACAAACAAAAAAGCAGATAAGAAAAAATAAGGTCAACAGGTTTAGGCTGTATATAGAAGTAACAGGTAGACCACTTGTGAAAGGGGATAAGACAGCATGAAAATCAGTTATATTCACATTAAAAATTTTAAGTCAATTAGGGATTTGGAAATTAAAGAAGTAGAAAATGCACTGATTTTGGTTGGTAAAAATAATACTGGTAAGACAGTTGCCATTGATGCTATCCGTCTTGTTATGGGGGATTATGAGGTAAAGAAGCACCACTATAATGAGGAAGATAAGAGCATTTCCATTGAGATGAAGGTGGAATTTAATGAAGAAGATTTATTTCTGTTTCACAGCAGGGGTATTGTAAGTAAGTATAAACGTTATGATTTATGGGAAAAAGATTTTAAGGAAAAGCTTCCTTCTTTTCAGGATGGAGTGATTTCCTTTACTTGTAGTGTAAATCCGGATGGAGTAAAGAAATATAACGATGGTTTTAAAAAGAATAATGTATATATTAAGAGTATTCTGCCAACGGTATATCATATCGACCATTTCCGTAATCTGGATACCATTCAGAATGATGTATTCCGCTTTTATGACAAGGATTCTCTGACCCAGTTAAAGGATAATACCTGTATTTTTGACCATGCAAAAAAATGTAACCGTTGTTTTAACTGCATTGGTGTTATTAATAAAAAAGAACCGGAACAGCTGACTGTTTACGAAACAACAAGACTTTTGGAGTATAAGCTGTTCCACATGAATATTAATGCTTTTTCAGAGAAGCTTAATCGTTATTTTCATGCCAATGGAAGTCCGTCCAGGGATATTCGCTTTGAAGTGAATTTTGATGTGGAAAATATGTTCCAGATTGAAGCAAAGGTATATAATCGTGACAGAGAAACCGTAGGAAGTATTAATACATTAAGTGAAGGGTTAAGAAGTATCTATGCTTTGTCACTTTTAGAAGCATATGTAGCAGAGGAGAATACATTGCCGGCCATTATTATGGTAGAAGACCCTGAGATTTATCTTCATCCACAGCTTCAGAAGGTGGCAAGTGAAATCCTGTTTCGCTTATCTAAGAAGAATCAGGTTATTTTCTCCACACACTCACCAAACTTAATTTTCAATTTTTCATCTAAACAGATTAAACAGGTTATGCTGGATAAAGAATATTATACAGTGATTAAAGAAGACCCGGATGTAGATGAAATTCTGGATGACTTGGGTTATAATGCCAATGACCTTATGAATGTAAGCTTCGTATTTATCGTAGAAGGCAAGCAGGATGGCAATCGTCTTCCGCTGCTTCTGGAGAAATACTATTCTGAGGTTATTGATGAAGAAGGCAAACCGCAGAGGGTTGCCATTATCCCAACCAACAGCTGTACCAATATTAAAACCTATGCAAATCTAAAATATATTAACCAGCTTTATTTAAGGGATCAGTTCTTAATGATTCGCGATAGTGACGGCAAGAATCCAACTCACCTGAAAAAACAGTTGTGCAGCTACTACGACCAGAGAAGAAAAGAGGATTTTGAAAACATCCCAAGGGTAACACCAAGGAATGTATTGATTCTTAAATATTATTCCTTTGAGAATTATTTCCTTGATCCTAAGGTTATGGCAAAGATTGGTGTTATTAAGAGTGAAGAGGATTTCTATAATATTCTTTATGGTAAATATAAAGATTATCTTTACAAACTGCCAAGTGTAAAGAGGTTAATCAAGAATACGGGAATCCGTATTAACAGTAAACAGGACATTAAAGATAATATGGAGTTAATCAAGATTTATGTCCGCGGTCATAATCTTTATGACATTTTCTATGGAAGATACCGCAATGATGCGGAGACAGAGATTTTGAAGAAATATATTGAGGTTGCTCCAAGGACAAATTTTGAAGATATTCTGAGAGCAATTGATTCCTTTGTGTATTTTGAAAATCGTAAGCGATAAAACAAAGGAATTTCTGGGCAGACTAATGATAGAATTTAAGATGCTGATAAATTGGCGGATTGTGAGGAACAAATGAAAAATATTGTAATGATAGGAATGCCGGGAGCAGGCAAGAGTACAATTGGTGTAATTCTGGCAAAAGAGTTGGGATACCATTTCATTGATTCTGATTTGGTAATTCAGGAAAGAGAAGGAAAGCTGTTACGAGAAATTATCGCCAGCGAGGGTTTAGAACGCTTTAAAGAAATTGAAAATCAGGCAAACTATGAAATCGAAGCAACCAACTCTGTGATTGCGACAGGGGGAAGTGTTATTTATGGTAAGGAGGCCATGGAGCGTTTCCATGAAAGAGACATTGTTGTATATTTAAAGCTTTCTTATAAGTCCATTTCCAAAAGAATTGGGGACCCTAAAAAAAGAGGGGTTGTACTGAAAGAGAATCAGACTCTTAAGGATTTGTATGATGAAAGATGTCCATTGTACGAAAAGTATGCCCATATTACAGTAGATGCAGATGACCTGGGTGTCGGAGAAGTTATGCATGCGGTGAAGGATAAGGTGGCAGGACTTCTTTAGTATATAGTCCATACAGAATAGAATAATTGTGCGAATTGTACACGATTATAGAGGAATAATTTGCTGTATTATGAAAATTATACATGAAAAGTGAAATTATTCTTAATAGTTGCCAAAAAGCATAATAGTGTGATATACTGTAAATTAGGATAGATGTAAATACGGGGATTACTATACTTTGAAAATAGAAAATGTAGAGGTGTCCAATGGAAGAATATATTATTAAAGGTGGAAAACCATTAGTTGGCGAAGTCGTTATTGGTGGTGCTAAGAATGCTGCACTTGGTATTCTGGCAGCAGCTGTTATGACTGATGAGACAGTTACAATAGAGAATTTACCAGACGTGAGAGACATTAATGTTTTACTTCAGGCAATCGAAGGAATCGGTGCTCATGTAGAACGTGTAGATAGACATACAGTAAAAATTAACGGAAGCAATATTGGCTCCGTTAATATTGAATACGATTTTATTAGAAAAATCAGAGCTTCTTACTATTTATTAGGAGCTTTACTTGGCAAATACAAAAAGGCTCAGGTAGCACTTCCAGGCGGCTGTAATATTGGAAGCCGTCCAATCGATTTACACATTAAAGGTTTTAAGGCTTTAGGTGCAGAAGTGCTTGTAGACCAAGGTATGATTGATGCTAGTGCAGAGCGTCTTGTAGGTAATCGTATTTATCTTGATGTTGTCAGTGTAGGAGCAACTATCAATATTATGTTAGCTTCCTGTATGGCAGAAGGTAAGACGGTTATTGAGAATGCAGCAAAAGAACCTCATATTGTAGATGTGGCTAACTTCTTAAACAGTATGGGTGCAAATATTAAAGGTGCGGGAACGGATGTTATCCGTATCAAAGGAACAGACAAGCTTCATGGAACAACTTATTCTATCGTTCCGGACCAGATTGAAGCAGGAACCTTTATGGTGGCTGCTGCCGCAACTAAGGGAGATGTACTTCTTAAAAATGTCATTCCTAAGCATCTGGAAGCAATTTCGGCTAAGTTAATTGAAATTGGTGCAGAAGTAGAGGAATTCGATGATGCAGTCAGAGTCATTGCTAAGAAACGTTTAGGCTGCACACATGTTAAGACTTTACCATATCCAGGCTTTCCAACTGATATGCAGCCACAGATTGCAGCATTACTGGCGATGTCTACAGGTACAAGTATTGTAACAGAAAGTATCTTTGAAAACCGTTTCAAGTATGTAGATGAGCTTGCCAGAATGGGAGCTAAGATTACCGTAGAAGGCAATACAGCAATTATTGACGGAACAGAAGGCTTTACAGGCGCAATCGTAAGTGCACCGGACCTTCGTGCCGGAGCAGCATTAGTAATTGCCGGACTGGTAGCAGAAGATTTCACATATGTAGACCAGATTGAATATATTGAAAGAGGATATGAGACTTTTGAATTGAAATTACAGGCTTTAGGAGCAACGATTGAAAAGGTTGATGTGGAAGATGAAAAGGCGATTCAGAAGTTTAAATTGAAGGTAGGATAAAAGGAAGCTTCACAAGGGCGGTCATCTCTCTGTTTGATTTGCGAGAGAGTGTATGGCTAGGGAAATGGGTGCACATAATTTTTTCTGGCAACATTGCGAACTATAAGTAAACATAATGCTTTTGATTTTTTGCTTTTATTATGCGGCACTACCGCTAAACTCACAAAACTTCAAAGAACCATTCAGATTTAATAGTAAAAAGCACTATTATCTGAAATGGTTCTTTTTGTTTTGCTCAGACAAGCTTTCATGCCGCAATTTGCAAAAAATCTGCAAGCATAGTTTTCTAATAGTTCTGTGTTGTCAGGCGAAAAAATTATGTGCACTCATTTCTCATATGTACATCTCATTGCAAATCGACCAGAGAACGGACCGCCCTTTGCGAAGTTTATTATCAAAAAGTATTAACACTAGAAACATTTGTTTATTAAGTGGAGTATGTGTAAAAACAGCACATGCTCCATTTTTTGTATTGACAAAAATTCAAATAGAATGTATGTTATATAACAAAGATTATGAAAGAGAGATAATTATGCCACCAAAAGCGAAAATTACGAAAGAAATGATAGTAGATACCGCTTTCGAGATTGTCCAGAAAGAAGGTGTAGATAAAGTTACTGCTCGAAGTATTTCAGAGCAATTAAAATGTTCTACACAACCGGTACTATATTATTTCTCAACTGTTGAGGATATTAAAAAAATGGTGTATATAAAGGCGGATGAATATCATGCGAATTACATTTTGAATACGGAAATTGATTATGGAAATCCTATGTTGGCAATTGGAATGAATTATATTAAATTTGCAATAGAGGAAAGGAATCTCTTCCGTTTTTTGTTTCAATCGAATGAACTGTCTGGAGTAGGGATGTTAGATTGGTTGGAATCTGAGGAATTACTACCAATGCTTGCTGTATTACAGAAAGAATTGGGTATGTCAATGGAAGATACGAAAGAAGTTTTTAGTATGTTATTCATTTTTGTTCATGGGTATGCCAGTTTATATGCGAATAATACAATGATTTATGATGAACCAAACATAATGAAAGCACTAGAAAAAATATTTTATGGAGCAGTTTGTGCTACGAAAGGAGAATAATATGAAAAAGACAAGTAAATCCGTAATGATTCCATTAATAAT
>CAYTGQ010000041.1:12443-15258 GCA_964437345.1 uncultured Lachnoclostridium sp.
CAAATTTTAATTGAGGGAGGATATGTATGGATGCTACATGGGTCATAGGATTAGGGGTGCTGATGCTTGTTTCATCAGTAGGTACATTATTTTTGGTAGTGCGTTTAATTTTGGGAATAAAGGAAGCGAACAAAAGAAGTCTATCATTTTTATTAAACATTGTTTTGATTATTATTGTCTCATACCCTGCCAGAGTGTGGGTCACTGGCGTGATTGCAAAGAATAATGAAAAGGATTCTTATGCAAATGTCCAAAATTTGGATTATGAAGTTGAACAGATAGATGATAATGAGTTTAATATATATTTTTTTGACGAGAATGGAATGTATTATAATGCAAAAATACAGGAACATAATACAGAATATGAGATTGATGCATACCTGCTTGAATCAGGAACGGAAAGAAGGTCAGGAATAGAAATAAATTTGGGGACTGGGAGAGTAAGCAAAGTCTATATGACAGATTATAAAGGCAATCGAATATTAGTATGGGATTACTTAGATTATTTTGTCATAGAAAAGTAATAATATTAGGTGAGAGAAAATCTACTCTTATGATATCCTTCTGCCATATAAATTGCAGCGATTGGGTTATGTCCTGTCCAAAAGTCAAGGAAAAGAAGAGGTGGAGGAATCAACAACATGAGAAAAACTATATGTTAAAATGGACACTTGATTAGTTGTTTAGCCATAATAAAAAGAGCTCTTATCGAAAGATAGGAGCTCCTTTTTAATATTGGAGAGAGGGTTTCTCTAAAGAGAAAGCTTAATTAATGGAGTCTGTCAGTGTTGCAGTTTCAACTGATGGAGGAACATTAGGAAGAATTCCATTGATGTCCCATACATGATAAGCTCCGTCTTGATAATAAGCAGGACGACATTCATGATTGCGTACTGCTTCGATTAATTCCTGCATTGTGCGAATATCTCTTGGGAAATAGGTGCATCGGCAGCCTACTTTTTCCGGCACATGGCAGTCGCTTCCACCAGTTGTGGCAAGCTGTAATTTGTTGGCATATTGGGCAGCTATTAAGGTGGCAACTGGAAGGGTACTTCCATTTAATACCTCAATGGCATCAATGCCTTTTATGATATCCAGATGTTCTTCCAGACCGCGTCTGTTACTGCGGAATGGGTGTGCACTAATTGTGATGCCGCTCTGGGCATGTGCCATATCTATAAATTCCTGTGCATTGATTCTTTTATCTGGATAATAATAAATTCCAAATGCAAGGATATCTCCCTGCAGGGAATAGAACTCAATTCCTACAAAGATTGGAAAACCTGTTTTTTGGGTGTATTCTGCAGCAAAGTCTCTTAATCCCATGTTATCATGGTCTGTAATGCAGATACCATCCAGCCTTTTTGCTTTGCAATTGTAACAATTTCATCTAGGGCAAGAAAGCTGTCTTTGGAATAAGTCATTTCATGCATATGCATGTCAAGAAACATTGAATACTTCCATTTCTTTAGCAGGCTATTATGCATAAATACATTGTTAATCCTGCACCATTTATTATATTCTCATTAGGACAACAAATCGAATTGATAATTGTTATATTGAAAGAAAGTGCCATTGACAAAAACTATATAAAAAGCGAGATAATAAAATAATTCAATAGAAATTAATTGCAATGGACAGGTGTTTTATAATATAGTGAAAGAAACAGAAAAGGAAATAGTGAAATACACTAAAAATAAAGAAAAAATATGGCTGGAGGAATTGAAATGAAGATTGTATTGCTGGAAAAGAAAACATTAGGTGATGATATAAATCTTTCCGCTTTTGCGGATTTGGGCGAAGTGAAAATGTATGAAACAAGCACAAGGGAAGAGGCAAAAGCACGTATTAAAGATGCCGAAGTGGTTATTATGAATAAGCTTAATATGGATGAGGATTTGTTAAAGGATGCCAAGAATGTAAAATTAATCTGTATTACAGCGACAGGAACCAATAATATTGATTTAGAATATACGAAAAAAAGAGGAATTACAGTAACTAATGTAAAGGGATATTCTACAACTACAGTTGTGCAGGTGACATTTTCGCTGTTATTTTATCTGATTGGTAAGCTGCCTTATTTTGATAATTATGTAAAATCCGGTGAATATGAAAAGTCCGATATTTTTACCCATTTGGGCGGTGGTTTTTCGGATATTTCCAATCTTACATGGGGAATTGTAGGTCTTGGAGAAATTGGACGTAATGTGGCAAGAGTAGCCAGTGCATTTGGAAGTAATGTGATTTATTATTCTACTTCCGGAAAAAACCAGAATCCGGATTACAGACAGGTTTCTTTTGATGAATTATTAGAGCAGAGTGATATTATTTCTGTTCATGCTCCATTAAATGAGAATACACGAAATCTTTTTGATAAAGCAGCCTTTGAAAAGATGAAAAAAACAGCTATTTTCTTAAATCTTGGGCGAGGTCCGATAGTAGTAGAAAAAGACCTTGCAAAGGCTTTAAAAGAAGGAGAAATTGCGGCAGCAGGACTGGATGTGCTTTGTGTAGAACCGATTGCTGCAGATAATCCATTGAATGAAATTAAGGATAGCAATAAATTAATTATTACTCCACATATTGGATGGGCAAGCAGAGAAACCAGACAGCGGCTGATGGATGAAGTTTATAAGAATATCGAGGCATTTCAGAAGGGTGAGGAGAGAAATATAGTCACTTTGTAAATGCAGGTTTGTCGGACCAAGTGACTTCGCCGAGGGCGGTTACTGAAAACTTCTAATTTGATTTTTCAAAGTCAGTTTTATTTAAGGGAAGGGTGACAGATAATTTTTCTTGCAACGTTTACGAACTA
>CAYTGQ010000042.1:0-3442 GCA_964437345.1 uncultured Lachnoclostridium sp.
CTAGAGGTGCATTTTGAGGCAAATGAAAAGCTTACCGCTATGATTTATCCAAAGGCAGGTAATGCAGAAAATGAATTAATCGGTCACTGGTATGGTTACTATGGAACAATCAATGCATTCAATTATGCAACAGGGGAGTATGAGGTCCTTTTTGAAAGCGGTAAGCCAGCTGTAGCTATAGGACTGGAAGATTATTTAAATGAAGAAAATGTAATGAGACTGATGTTTGACATCGATGATGTTGCAAGAAATCAGTATAGTATTACAATTCCGGTATTATCTGCAATAAAGGAGGCAAAATAATATGCTAAGAATTAAAGATTTGTATAAACGATACGGCAAATTCACAGCATTGAACGGCCTCAATCTGGAGATTGAAAAAGGTGAATTATTTGGATTTGTTGGTCCAAATGGTGCCGGGAAAACTACAACTATGCGAATTGTATCCGGACTTTTAAGTGCAGATTCGGGAGAAGTCAGAGTAGACGGGATAGATGCATTAAAGGAACAGCAGAAAATCAAAGAAAAAATCGGTTATATGCCAGACTTTTTCGGGGTGTATGATAATTTAAAAGCCATTGAATACATGGAATTTTATGCTTCTATTTATGGGATTACAGGAAAAGAAGCAACTAAGCTTTGCTATGATTTAATGGAGCTTGTGAATCTGGAAGATAAAGCAGATAATTATGTTGATGGGCTTTCGCGAGGCATGAAGCAGAGGCTTTGTCTGGCACGAAGTCTTGTGCATAATCCGGAGCTTTTGATTTTAGATGAGCCTGCCTCAGGGCTTGACCCAAGAGCCCGATTTGAAATGAAAGAAATTCTTCGTAATCTAAGCAGCATGGGTAAAACCATTATTATCAGCTCCCATATTCTGCCTGAGTTGGCTGAAATGTGTACTTCTATTGGAATTATTGAGCATGGAAGCATGGTAGTTAAAGGTCAGGTAGATGAGATTATGCAGAAAATGACCACTTCTAATCCATTGGTTATGGAGATTGTAGAAGGTCAGGAGCAGGCAGTCCGTATTTTAAAAGAAAATCCTTTGGTAGAAAATATTTCTATTAAGGAAGGCTGCATTTCTATGGGATTTAAAGGTGGAAAACATGAAGAGGCAGGGCTTTTGGCAGACCTGATTCGTGAAGATGTATTAATTTCTTCCTTTGCAAGAGAGGAAGGTAATCTGGAGTCGCTATTTATGCAGATTACAGCAGGAGATGGAGCAGAGAAAGGAGGCGAGGTATAATGAAACTGAATCCGGTATACAAAAAAGAATTAAAAACAGGTGTCAGAACCGTTAAAATGACAATGACCATTTTTGCATATAATGCAGTATTGACATTCATTGGACTTTTAGCATTTTATATTTGTTTTTCCAATCGAAGCCGAATTGATTACTCTGATATTCTGACGATTTATACCTTTATTGCCTGTCTGGAGTTTGGTCTGATTCTGTTTGTGGTGCCTGCTCTGACTTCCAGCGCAATTTCAGGAGAAAGAGAACGACAGACGTTGGAAATACTTCTGACAACCACAATGAAACCAATTCAGATTATTACAGGAAAGCTGTGGGCATCCATTAGTCAGATTGTACTTTTAGTAGTGTCCAGCCTTCCAATTTTGTCGCTGGTATTTACTGTTGGTGGTATTCGTTTTCAGGATTTGATGATGTTAATGCTGGTTTGCATTACGACAGCGATTTTTATAGGCAGCATCGGTATTTTCTTTTCTACTACATTTAAGAAAACCGTACCGGCTACCGTTATGACCTATGGAACTGTTATCATTTTAACATTGGTAACGTTTATTGGGCTTTTGGTGGCACAAGCACTTCTGATTCATTTTTATGACCAGCAGTATTATGCAGTTAATACAGTTACAAATGCTGCATATAATCCACCAAAAATCGGGTACAGTATGCTGTTATTATTCTGGAATCCGGCAATTACAATACTTTCCATGCTGACAGAGCAGTTTGGCGGCAATAATGTTGTGAGAGAACTAATGAGAGAATTTGGAATGAATAATGATTTTATTATTAGCTGTTGGTTCCAGCTTAGTATTCTGGTACAGATGTTTACATCAGTCATGATGCTTTTACTGTCAGCCAATCGGTTAAATCCGTTGAATCATGGAAAAAAGGGCAAGACGGAAAAAGAAAGCAAGGGAGAGAAAAAGAGGCGGAAGAAAAATTAATATAAAATAAGAAACAAAGAAGGGAGGGCAATCCATGAAACACAAAGAGTATATATATCAATTTCTAAAGAGAGCACGTAGAAGACTGTCTTTAGCCGTACTGACAGATGTTATGATAAAAGCACTGGCAGCAGGCTTTGGAGCAGGTGCAGTGATTAATATAGCAGCATTGTTATTCCCAATTTATGGGGCATTTAAAATGTCATGGATTGCCCTTGGTATTGTGCTGTTAGCTGGGTTGGTCTATGCAGTAGCACATTTTCCGGATTACAGGAAAACAGCATTAGAGATTGACAGAAAAGGTTTGAAAGAAAGACTGACAACCTTTTTGGAAATAGAAAATACTGGTATGAGCCCAGAATGGCGTGAGCTCCAGACAGAGGATACATATGGGGCAGTAACAGAATTTGATTTAAAAGAGAAGGCTCCAATTCGCGTGGAGAAAAAGCTGGTTTATTTCCTTGCAGGCATGGTGATTTTATTTGCAGTGGCAGCAGTGCTTCCATCACCAAATAAAGAGCTTGCCATTGTTAAGCATGAGCAGAAGGAAAAGGCAGAAGCAGAGATTGAGAAAATAGAGGAAGCCAAAGAAAAGCTGGAAGAACTGGCAGAAATGGAACAACTGGCTGAAGCGGAACTGGCAGAAATTGAAAAATTACAGGATATACTAGAAAAAGCCAAGGAAGAGTTGGCGGAGGCAAAGACTCAGGAGGAACTGGAAAAAGCCATTGAGCGTCTGGAGACAAAGACGCTGCAAAGTTTATCGGAGCAAAAGCAGACAGCCAGTCAGAATAAAGCTTCCAAGATGAAGAAGAAATTAGAAGACTTTTTAAAGAAAACAGAAAATCAGTCCAAGGAAACATTTACGTCCGAGGAATTAGCAGATATATTAGAGATGCAGGATTTGAAAGAATTAGAAGAAGCAATTGCAGAAGCAATGGAAGAATTGCTAGATGAATTGTCAGAGGAAGAACTGGAAGAATTGCTGGAAAAACTGAAAGAACTAGAAGAAATGGAAGCAAGTCTCTCAGAAGGGAGTCTGACGAAAGAACAGTTGGAACAGCTTCTTGAAGCATTGCAAAATGGCAGCTTATCAGATAGTACAGCAAATCAGCTTGCCCAGATTATGGACGGAACGTTGGGAATCAGTATTCCATCAAACCAATCCGCATCCAACCAGAATGGACAGTCCGGAAATGGAAATGGTTCAGGTAGTGGTACAGGAAATGGTAACGGAAATGGT
>CAYTGQ010000042.1:3542-15144 GCA_964437345.1 uncultured Lachnoclostridium sp.
GTCCGGAAATGGAAATGGTTCAGGTAGTGGTACAGGAAATGGTAACGGAAATGGTAACGGCAGCGGCTCTGGGAATGGTAATGGTCAAGGCGGTGGCGGTATTGGCGGCGGTCAGAATCAGGGAAGCAAAAATGGAATTGAAAAAGAAAATAACCGTATGGACAATGAAGAACAGATTACGATTCCGGGCAGAGAAACAGGTGATGATGAAAATCTGACAGGGCAATCCGGTGAAGGAGATTCCTATCAGACTGTTGGTGGTGAAGGGCTTACATGGTCAGGAGAAAAGGTAAGCTACAACGAAGTTGTCGGAGAGTATACACAAGAAGCATATGCAAGAATAGAAAATAATGAAGTACCAAAAGGTATGGAAGATGTTGTGAAAAGCTATTTTGAAGGAATTAACCGGTAAATAATTGGTAGCTGAAAAAGAGCGATATAAAAGAAGCTGAGATAGAAATTGCAGAGGCGAAAAGGAGAGGTATCGATGGAACAGAAGCAAATATCTGAAATCATAGAAAAAACAATAAGATGTGAACAAGAAATCGGCAAAGCCATTATCGGCCAGAAGGATATTATCCGTCAGGTTATGCTGGCGATTCTGACAGATGGTAATGTGTTGCTAGAAGGTGTTCCGGGACTTGGAAAAACTCAGTTAGTAAAAGCAATTTCCAAGGTTTTGAATCTGAGCTTTCAGCGAATCCAGTTTACACCAGACCTAATGCCGGCTGATGTGACAGGAACCAATCTGATTATCAGAGAGCAGGACAAAAATGTTTTTCAGTTTGAAAAAGGTCCGGTATTTGCCAATCTGGTACTGGCGGACGAAATTAACCGTGCAACTCCAAAGACACAGTCTGCTCTGTTGGAAGCCATGCAGGAAAAGACAGTAACTGTCGGCAAAACTACCTATGAGCTGCCACAGCCATTTATGGTGCTGGCAACCCAGAACCCAATTGAAAATGAAGGAACTTATCCATTGCCGGAAGCACAGCTGGACAGATTTTTATTTAAGTTAAATGTAGAATTTCCAACCTTAGAAGAACTTAAGGAGATTATGGAAATTACAGTTACCAATAAGAAAACAGAGTTGGAAGCTATTTTAACAGCAGAAGAAATTCTGGAAATGCGTCGGATTATAAAAGATGTGCCAATGGCAGAACCGGTTAAGGATTATGCCCTTTCTCTGGTTGTGGCAACTCATCCGGAAGTACCAGATGCATCAGAAACAGCGAAAAAGTATATTTCCAATGGAGCCAGTCCTCGTGGAGCACAGGCGATTTTCCGTACAGCAAGGGCAAGGGCATTGCTGGAAGGCAGAATGAATGTATCTTTTGATGATGTGGATTTTGTAGCGTATCCGGTATTAAGACACAGAATTATGCCTAACTTTGATGCAGTGTCAGAGGGAGTGAAGGTAGACGAGATTATCGCGCAAATTATCAATGAGGTAAAGCATGCAAAATAAATTGTTTGACAGTGAATTTTTTAGTAAATTGAATACCATGAAAATGATGACCAGAATGCGTCAGAGTGCAGGTATGAGTGGACAGCGTAAGTCCAGTGCCAAAGGAAATAGTGTTGAGTTTTCGGACTTCCGCGAATATATTCCCGGCGATGACATCAGACGAATTGATTGGAATGTCTATGGTAGAATGGATAAGCTGTTTATTAAAGAATTTATGGAAGAAAAGGAAGGTTTGTTCCATGTAATTGTAGATTGCAGCAAATCTATGGATTTTGGTGAAAAAAATAAATCCATTCAGGCAAGACGAATTGCCGGAATGATTGCATACATGGTACTTAATAATCTGGACAGAGTGTATCTGACGGGGCTTCATGGGACGAAGGCAGTGACTACAAAAGGAATGACCGGAAGACAGGCATTTCCTAAAATCCTTGCTGAATTAGAGAAAATGGAGTTTTATGGTGAAACAAGCCTTTGTAAAGCAATTAAAACCATGCCATTTAAACACAGAGGTGTTGTAATACTGATTTCTGATTTTCTACAGGAACCAGAGGCGGCAGAAAGTGGAAGCTTGAGTAAGCAGATGGGAAATGGTAAACAGGTTGAAGCAGAAAAAGGGGAACATCTGGAAGAACTGATTAAATATCTCCGCTTCCATAAGCAGGAAGTGATTTTGTTTCAGGTGCTTTCCAAGGAAGAGGAAAATCCATTAGGTGAGGGAACACTGGAACTTACGGATATTGAGACAGATGAAAGAATGAAAGTAACAATGACAGCAAAAGTATTAAAGGAATACGACAGTTCATTGAAGGAGCTTCAAAGAAATATAGAGCGTTTTTGTAAAAAATATCAGGCGAGTTATATTCCTGTCAGCACAGAGGAGTCTTTGGAAGCAGTGCTATACAAAGGAATTCGTGCAGGACAGTTTATGTAATCAGAAAGGAGGGCAAAAGCATGAGATTATTATATTTGTGGCCGTTGGCATTATTAATATTAATACCTGCGATTGTCCTTTTATATTTGCTAAAGCAGAAGGCAGAAGAAGAAAAGGTATCTTCTCTCTATCTCTGGCAGGCAGTTTATAAGAATTTACAGGCTTCTACTCCTTGGGAAAAGCTGAAAAATAATTTGCTGATGTATTTACAGATATTGGCAATGCTTTTATTGATATTTGCAATGACATCTCCGTATCTGACCAAGGGTGGAAAAGATTATCAGAATGTCCTTTTGGTGTTGGACCAGAGTGGAAGCATGAACAGCATTTATGAGGACGATCAGACCAGACTTGATGTAGCAAAAGAACAGGCAAAAGACTATATTGACCAGATACCATCGGATGTAAGGGTAAGTGTGATTGTCGGTTCCGGTGAGTCAGAAGTGATTTTGAATAACAGCAATGACAGATTGGAAATCAAGCGTGTTATTGATGAAATAGAAGGAACAGATACGGTCGGAACACTGGCTGGTGCAGTGAATCTGGCAGAGTCCATGACTGCCGGATGGGAGAATTATCAGGCAGTATTTTTCACCGATTCTTCTCTGGACATTGGAAAAGTTCAGGGTGAGATTATTAATCTTAACAGCAAGGGCATCAATGGCAGTGTGGATTATGTCAGCCATAAAAGAGAAGAGGATGGAAGTCTGACAGTCCTTGTTAAAGTATCTAATACAGGAAATGAGCCTCTTTTGGCAGAAGTAAACCTGTATCTGGATGACAAGCTTTCACAGGTAGAGGAGCTGGGAGATGGTGCAGCTTTAGAACCGGGAGAAAGTGAAATATTATATTTTAAAAATATAGAAGCTGACCATTCAGTTATTAAAGCAGAGATTAATGAGGCAGACAGTCTGGCAGCAGATAACACAGCTTATGACATAATTTCAGGTGGAAGCACTAAGAAGGTTCTTTTGATTTCTGAGCAGAATGTGTTTTTGGAAAAGGCAGTTGGAACACTGCCGGATATAGAGATTTACAAAACGACCGATGTTTCTAATATTGGAGAAGAAGAGTTTGACTTGTATATCTTTGACAGTGTAGTGCCCAATACACTTCCAAAAACAGGAAATCTGTTATTCTTTAATCCTCCAAAAAGTGCAGAGGGATTATTTGAAGTAAACGGAATTAACAATGGAACCTGGATTACAACAAAAGACCATGAAGTGACCGCTTATGCGAAGGATTTCACTTTTGGAGTCAATGAAATAATTGCTATTGACAGACCGAATTGGGCAGAGTCCTTTTTAAGCTATACCCAGAATGGCAGTCAGAGTGGAAGTAACCAGTCAGCAGACGGCTTGATAAAAAGTGCCGGTTTCATTGGAAAAACAGCAGGACGTACCGTGGGAGTTGTTGCATTTGACATTCATCACAGTGATTTGCCATTACAGGCAGAATTTCCAATTTTAATTTATGGGCTGGTAAATCAGTGTATGGAAGGCAGTCTGTTAAGCAATTCTGTAGTAGAAGCCGGTAATCAGATAGAGATTTACAGCCAGAATGCAGAAAAAGCGATTATGATTGGTGATGAGCGTTTTGAAAGTACAACAGCCGTAATTCAGTATAATGAAACAAAACAGACAGGTATTTATCAGGTACAGCAGGGGGATATGGAAGCTGTATTTGCAGTTAATTTCCCAACAGCGGAGTCACTGACCTTTGGAACAGAAGCTGTATTTTCGGGAGAAACCATAACACAAAGTGAAGGCAGTGAAGTAGTGCCAAATGGAGGAATCAATCTTAGAACTCCATTGATTGTACTGATTTTAATTCTTCTTGCGGTGGAATGGGTTGTAACAGTAAAGCAAGGTGTTCTTCCAAGAAGAGACAAGCTTAGAAGAAGATTGATTATAACTTTGCAGGGAAGTGTGGTTGTACTGCTGCTGTTAGCAATCTGGAATCCATCCATTGAAATGGGAAGCAAAGATACCACAACTATTTTTCTTGTAGATGTATCAGACAGTGTGTCGGGGCAGAAACAGGAAATAGAGGCATTTGTAAAAGAAGCGTTAAAGGAAATGCCGGCTAATAATAAAGCAGGTGTTGTGGCATTTGGAGCAGATTCCAGAGTAGAGCAGTTTGTTAGCGAGAAAAATCTGTTTTCAGGACTGGAGACAGTTCCGGTAACAACTGCCACCAATCTGGAAAAAGCCGTGCAAGGGGCAATGGCAATTTTTCCGGAGGAGGAAGCAAAGAGGCTGGTGCTGATTACAGATGGCAACGAAAATGAAGGCTCTTTAATGGCTGTGAGTCAGTCTGTTCTGAATGGAAATGTTCAGGTGCAGGTAAAGAAGTTAGATTCTCTCATTGGAGAAGAAGTATTTGTAGAGAATCTGCAGGTGCCGGATAAAGTTAATATTGGTGATACCTTTAAGGTAGAAGTTACAATTCAGAGTAATGTAAAAACAGCAGCAACTCTGGCTCTTTATGCAGGCAATACACTTAAAAGTCAGAAGGAAGTAGAGTTAGAAACCGGCAGCAACCGTTTTGTATTTAAAGATGTGCAGGAAGCAGATGGTTTAAAGACATATCGTGTTATTGTAGAACCAAATAAGGATACAAAAAGCATTAATAATGAATATGCAGCATTTACCAGAGCAGAGACAGCGAAACGAGTGCTTTTGATAGAAGGCAAGACAGGGACATCCGAGGCAATGGAAGAAATTCTGGAAACTGCTAATATCAATTATCAGGTGGCAATTCCAGATGCGGCTCCAAGAACGCTGATGGAATTTAACCAGTATAAGAGTATTATTCTGCTGAATGTTCATGCAGACGATTTGCCGGAAGGGTTTATGAATAATGTGGAAAGCTATGTCCGCGACTACGCCGGCGGTTTAGTCGCTATTGGCGGAGATAACAGCTTTGCCCTTGGCAATTACAGAGGAACTTCCCTGGAAAATGTATTACCGGTTTATATGGATTTGCAAGGGGAAAAAGAAGTGCCTAAAATGGCAATTGCCCTTGTGATTGACCGTTCAGGCAGTATGGCAAATGGAAATACAACCTTTAACCAGCTGGAGCTTGCTAAGGAATCAGCAGTTGCAGCATTGGATACTTTGAGAGAAACTGATGAAATTGGTGTTGTAGCCTTTGAATCCAGCTTTGAATGGGTTGTACCGATGACAACGGCAACAGATAGAGAAAGTCTGGAGGATGCTATTTATTCCATTGGTTTAGGTGGAGGAACCAGCATTTATCCGGCAGTCAATGAAGCATGCCAGAAATTAAAAGAAAGCAATGCCAAATTAAAGCACATTATTCTGCTGACAGACGGACAGGATGGATTTAGCCAGTATGATGATTTACTGGCAGATTTAGAAAACAGCGGAATTACCTTGTCTACAGTGGCAGTAGGTGGTGGCGCGGATACAAGACTTCTGGAGTATCTGGCAGAAGAAGGAAATGGAAGAACCTACTTTACCGACATAGATACAGATATTCCAAGAATATTTGCGAAGGAAATCTTTTTATCTGTAAATTCTTATATGATAAATGAGGAATTTACACCAATCCGAACCAGTCAGAAGGATATGCTGGAGGGAGTTGTGGATAATGGACTTCCAATGATGTACGGATATATTGCATCGACAAAGAAAGAACTTGCCACAATGCACCTGATGTCTGAAAAAGAAGATCCGATTCTGACCTCATGGCAATACGGACTTGGTAAAACAGTGGCATTTAATTCAGATGGAGAAAATAACTGGACTGCCAATTATGCAGCATGGAGCGATTATCCTCTGTTCTGGAAAAACATTATTGAATATACCATAACGGATATGAATAGTGCAGGCAGTGACATTTCTATTAATCAGAGTGGTTCCGGGGCAGAAATTACCTATACAACAGAGGAGTATAGTGAAGAAACAGCTGTAGAAGTAATTGCAACAGATGAGGATGGAAATAGTCAGAAGGTTGTGCTGAATCCGTCCCGTCCAGGTGTATTTGAAGGGAAAATGAATACCTCTGATACAGGTGTTTACAGTATCAGCGTAACCCAAAAGGAAGGCGAAACGGTTGTTTCAACAGAAAATACAGCAACAGCGGTTCAGTATTCCAGTGAGTATCGTATTGTGGAAGATACAGGACTTCTGGAAGAATGGGTAAGAGAAACAAACGGAAGCTTTATTGATGATACAGCAGGAATCTTCAATTCAGAAGTGAAGAGTGTCAATTCACAGAGAAGTCTGGCTCAGTATTTTCTCATGCTGGCTGTGGTCCTGTTTATGGCAGCAGTTATATGTAAACGTCTGGATATCAGCAGATTGGAACTGGTAAGGAAAGGCGAAAAACTGCTGAGCGAAAAAAGAACTGAATATAAGCAGAAAAGACAAAGCAAAAACCAGAAGGTAGACAGAAAAGCGTGGGATGTGTCTGGGATTAAGCCGAAGAAGGATATGAAGAAAGAGAGTGTCAAGACAGAAACCGTCAAAACAGGAACGGTTCCAGATAGTGTGACAGAAGATACGAAAAAAACTCAAAAACATAATCCTGAAAACAAACGTGAAATGCTTGATACAGCAACACTTCTAAAGAAAAAGAAGGAGCGGTAATCAACACATAATAATAAGAAAAACACATAAAAAACCCTCAAACTGTTCCGGCAGCTTGAGGGTTTAAAATTATAACTATGAAAATGGAAGAAGAAAAATCTACTCATATAATAACATAAGTTTCAAAAAAAAGATAGTTTTTTTTGAAAATAATTGAAAAATAATTAAAACAGCCTATAATTGATAATCTTTTTCGATATTTTTATGGTTTCGTACAGCTTTGCGTATTCATCCTTGGTAAGTTCAGATACATAATTGGGAGTATAGTTGATTGTCACACCCTTTTCACCAAGAATTTTAACAGCTTTGTTATATGCTACAGCAGCTTCAGCTTCGGTGGAGTATCTTCCTATTATAAAATCACCATTGATATGGACTTTAGCTGTATATACAGGCTGCCCTTTTTTAATTTCTTTATAAACACCATTATAGCGGTTTATAATCTTTAGATTCTCATAACGAAAATCATAAGAATCCCCATTCATAAAAATATAATCCCGCCCGGGAACACCAAAATTACGGATACCATATCGGGATAGAATGTTAAGCTGCATACCAAAATCTGCTACAAAGAGATGCCCGCCACGACGCATAATCTTGTGAGTGGCATAGAAGAAAAGGTCATCAACAGCAAACTTCAGAGTGGTATGCCGATCCAGATAATAGAGGAAATATCTGTCCTTCATATAAATAGGAGTTTTGATATACATATGATTATCACGGAAGTTTGTCAGTACAACCCATTTTTCAAAGGAAAGGGGTGATGCTTCAGAATAATCCATTTCCAGAGAAAGGTCGGAGTTTTTGAGAAGCCTGTCTGCCTCCAGATAAGCTTTGTGGGCATGTTCCTCCGTAGGAAAGCTTCCTAAGCTGATGTGCTTGTTCTTATAAGTAATAGAGCCGCGGTAGTATAAAGTACCGTCTTTCTTTTTGGCGGTATAGACGCCAGGTAATAGTGCCATATGAAGCTCTCCTTTCCTATATATACATAGGAGTATAACATAAAAGTTTCAATTTGTAAAAAACGGAAAACTTTACAAAAATGTTACAAAAAAACAAGAAAAAAGTCGATACAAACCCTGAAAAAACGTTTTGAATTGAATAAAAGTAAAATAGTCGGATAAAATATTTAATAAATCTGTAACAATTGAAATTCATGTTTGTGGAAAAAAGAAACAAAAAACTTCAAGAAAACGAAAGAAAAATTGTATGATATCAACATGGGTTCCCAAAAATTGGAAGTTGACTAAAGCCGTATGTTCCAAACTTTCCAAAACCGTGTTGACAGTCAAAAAATCAATGTTATAATGCAATGGAAACTGAAAATCAGTTCAGCCGTGCACAGATATTTGGGTGCACAATTGAACATAATTTGTTATGAGCGAAAGGCTCAGGAAAGAGGAAGTATATTATGCAAAATGTACCATGGTTTCTTCCTGAGATCAAAACACGTATTGCCAAAGCAATTTTAGTAAGTATGGCTATGGTAATGACAGTGGTAGTGATCGCCGAGCTTCAGGCTAACCTTGACACAGACAATCGTGTTTATGCCAAGACAAGCGAAGCAATTCAGGTAGCAGAAGCTGCAGAAATTGCTTTAATGGAAGCGAAAGGAGAAACACAAGCGCAGGGGGCACAAGTACAACTCGATGAGGAGGCGATGGCAAGCTTTGATGAGAGTGTTGCAGCAATGCAGAACGAACTTGCCAGCGAAATCGCAGAAGTAGAATTAGAAGCGAGAATTGCAAAAGAATTAGAGGAGAAAAGAATCAGCTTATCTGAAACAGATAAGAATGTATTATTAAGAATTGTAGAGGCAGAAGCAACAGGAGAGGACATTAAAGGAAAAATGTTAGTTGCCAATGTCATTTTAAATCGAGTTGAAAGTGACGAGTTTCCAGACAGCGTGGAAGCAGTCGTATTCCAGAGAAAAGGAAGCAAGTACCAGTTCTCACCAATCCGTGATGGAAGATATTATGAAGTATCTATTACGGACGAAACAAGAGAAGCAGTAGAACGTGTGCTGAATGGAGAAGACGAGTCACAGGGTGCTTTATATTTTATGTCAAGACGTCAGGCGAACAGCAGCAATGCAAGATGGTTCGATAACAACCTGACAAAAGTTCTTACTTATGGAACACATGAATTCTTTAGATAGTATGCCAAGTATTCATAGATAATAATGCAAGAATTATTAGTAAAAGTATAAAAACTTAGAAAATAAGGAATACTTGAAAAGGCTGAAAGCATATGACATAATGTGATTAGGCAGAAAGCTGTAAGTAAGTTCATTAGGACAACAAAAAACCCACGAGTTCGCACCTCGTGGGTTTTTCTATTCCGTTTTGGCAAAGGTGGCTTAATCCGTAACAACTCTCCCTTTTCCGTGCCAATATAGGGGTGGCAACGTAAAAAGCATAACATACAATTAAAATGGTGTAAATGAGTATAAAGTATCTGAATTGTATCTTGTGAAAATAAAAAGGTTATGATATACTTGCTAAAAACCTTAGCTGTTCACAGTGGTAAAGTTAGGGAGAAGTTATTTCAATAGAGTTTAGGAGGGATAATCGTGAGTTTGTTATACAAGAGCACAAGAAGTAATGAAAAAACAGTAACAGCATCTCAGGCAATTTTAAAAGGATTAGCAGATGATGGAGGTTTATTTGTACCAATTCAGATTCCTGCAATGGATAAAAGCTTAAAGCAGTTGTCAGAAATGAACTATCAGCAGGTAGCTTATGAGGTAATGAAGCTTTACTTTGATGACTTTACAGAAGAAGAATTAAAGAACTGCATTAATAAAGCCTATGATGAAAAGTTCGACACACCAGAGATTGCACCAATTAAGGAAGCAGATGGTGCATATTATTTAGAACTGTTCCATGGTTCTACTATTGCCTTTAAAGATATGGCATTATCCATTTTGCCACATTTACTTACAACATCAGCACGTAAGAATAATGTACAGAATGAAATCGTTATCCTGACAGCAACATCCGGAGATACAGGTAAAGCAGCACTGGCAGGCTTTGCAGATGTGGAGGGAACAAGCATCATTGTATTCTATCCAAAAGATGGAGTAAGTGTTATTCAGGAAAAACAGATGCTGACACAGAAAGGTGCTAACACAACAGTAGTTGGAATTCACGGAAACTTTGACGATGCCCAGAACGGTGTAAAGCAGATGTTCGGTAACAAGGAACTGGCAGAACGTATGGCAGCCAAAGGTTATCAGTTCTCATCTGCTAACTCTATTAATATAGGAAGATTAGTTCCACAGATTGTTTATTATGTATACGCATACACAAGATTATTAAAAGAAGGAGTTCTGAAAGAGGATGAGCTTCTTAATGTAACAGTTCCAACCGGTAACTTTGGAAATATCCTTGCAGCATACTTTGCAAAGAACATGGGAGTGCCAATTGGAAAGCTTATTTGTGCTTCCAATGAAAATAAAGTATTGTTCGATTTCTTCCAGACAGGAACATATGATAAGAACAGAGACTTCATTTTAACAAGCTCACCATCTATGGATATCTTAATTTCCAGTAACTTAGAAAGATTAATTTATAGAATTGCTGGAAATGATGGTGATAAATGTAAGGCTTTAATGAAAGCATTAACAGAAGAAGGTGCATACACGATTACAGATGATATGAAAGCAGCCTTAGAAGATTTCGCAGGTGGTTATGCTTCTGAAGCAGAAACAGCAGAAGTAATCAAAGCCCTTTACGACAAAACAGGCTACATAATTGATACACATACAGCAGTTGCTTCCAGTGTGTACTATAAATATAGAAGAAACACCGGCGACAACGCAAAGACATTAATTGCTTCAACAGCAAGCCCATACAAATTTACAAGAAGCGTTATGAACGCTATCGATAATAAATATGATGCCATGGGTGACTTCGAGCTGGTAGATGAACTTTCTAAGCTGTCTAAGGTAAAAGTACCTCAGGCAATTGAAGATATTCGTACAGCACCAATCCTTCATGACACAGTTTGCGACAAAACAGAAATGCAGGCAACAGTGGAAAAGATATTAGGATTATAAAAAGATATTTATATAATAGGAAGAAAGGTTCTTTAAATCTGGAAAGATTAGAAGAACCTTTTTGTATGTATACTTTTGATTAAGAGATGCCTTTAATAGTTTTATAATTGCTTTAAGTTATGTTTAGTAACTTCATCTGATGTCCATGAAAGGTGGACAAATGTCTAAAAAAGCTCAAAATGAGCAAATTATCACAAAAATATACACAAAATAATCCAAAAATGACAATGTGGTGACATAATTTTGCCATAATCAAAAGGCATTATATAGTTACAACAAAGATGTTATGGAAAAAAGTGATTGCATCACATCAGGCGAAATTAGCATCTTTGGTAGGAATATAATCAGAACAATACAAGATATCGGGGGAAAGAAAAAGCCGGGAGATTATAAAATAGTAAAATTCTTGGGAAAACTACTTGACCTTTGAAAATAATATTGATATAATCATCTTGTTATTGGAAAGATTATATTTAGGTATCTTGCCTTTTTTATCGGGGCAAAGACGCAGAAATATAATACTC
>CAYTGQ010000043.1:0-15015 GCA_964437345.1 uncultured Lachnoclostridium sp.
TGTGGTATCGGACCAAACTATGGTGTCAGCCTTGGTATTGTATGTGGTCTTCTTGGGCCATTACTTGCCATTGAGTTTGACATTACAGGAAAAGTAAATGCTATGGCTCCGGGTGTTGGACCTTGGGCAGCATTGTTTTTCTCCATTATTGTTTCAGCAGTATTATCATGGTTTGTTGGTGTAGGTTATGGTAAACTCCTGAATATGGTAAAAGGCTCTGAAATGACAGTAACTACATATATTGGTTACTCTGTAATTTACTTAATGTGTATTGTTTGGTTCCGTGCACCATTCAACAGTGGTGAAATCAAGTGGCCGGTAGGTGGTTCCGGAGTACGTAACTCAGTTTCCATGGAAACAAGCTTCGGATGGATTCTTAATGATTTGTGGGCATTTGAAATTGCCGGAGTACAGATTCCTCTGGGTTCCATTTTGTTCTGCCTGATAATCTGTCTTTTCATCCATTTTTATTTCCGTACCAAGACAGGGCTTGCCATTGAAGCTACAGGAACCAATCCTGCATTTGCCCGTGCAAATGGTATTGATGTTGACAAAATGCGTATCAAGGGTGTAGCGATGTCTACTGTTCTTGGTGCAGTTGGTATTGTAATTTATACACAGGGCTTTGGATACCTTCAGGCTTATACAGCACCTCTTACTATGGGCTTCATTTGTGTGGCTTCTGTATTAATTGGTGGTGCTACTATGGGAAAAGCAAGTATTGCCCATGTAATTATCGGTACATTCCTGTATCAGGGTCTGGTTATTTTTACACCTCCGGTATCCAATCAGTTACTGGCAGGTACAGATATTTCCGATACATTACGTCAGATTATCCAGAATGGTGTTATCTTGTACGCTCTTGTAAAATCGAAAGGAGGTTCTTCTAATGAGTAATAATAATGGAACAAAGAAAAGCTCTATGGATAGCCTCAAGCGTGCAGTGTTTGAAAATAAAGTTATCCTTTTATTCGTAGTTTTATGTGTTGCCTGTGCAGCAATTGCAGATACATCTATTTCCTATATTGCAACAGAAGTATTTGCTCGTTTTGCACGTAATGCATGTCTGGTATTAGCATTGATTATTCCATGTCTTGCAGGACTTGGTATGAACTTTGGTATCGTTGTAGGTGCCATTGCAGCACAGATTTCTATTTTCTGGGTTGTACATTGGGGATTTAGCGGAATTGGTGGATTTATTCTGTGTGCCGTTCTTTGTGTACCACTTGCCATTTTCTTTGGTATTTTAGTAGGTAAGCTTTACAACAATACAAAGGGTTCCGAAATGATTGCCGGACTCGTTCTTGGCTTCTTTGCAGATGGTTTATATCGTCTGTTTGTACTTTATATCATCGGTGGTGTCATTCCATTTGATGATCCTAACCTTTTGGAACGTGGTTTTGGTCTTCGTAATGCCTTTGACTTAACAGGTAATTTGAAGTATGCTTTGGATGATATCAGCTTCCTGAATGTACTGGTACTTCTTGGTGTTGTTTCTATCCTGTCAGCTGTTGTAGTAGCTCTTCACGGAAAGAAGATAAATCTGCCGGTAGACAGCAAACAGACCATGAAAAAGGTAATTCTTGGTGCAGTTCTTATTGTATTTGGCTTTGTAGGCCGTATGATTCCTGGTGTAAATCAGATTCTTGGCGGCAACAGACTGATTCTTACAGATGCTGCATTATTTGGTGGTATTGCATTAGTAGTATATGCAATTGTTATGTTTGTAAAGAAACGTCCAAAGAAAGGTGAAGAAGGCTTTGGAAAACTCATTGGATTAGCAGTGGCAGGTATCCTTCTGGTACTTGGAACTGTAATTCCGGCAGTTAGAACTATTTATCAGTCCATTCAGCTTCCAACCTGTACTTATGTAATTATTGTGGCATTCTGCTGGTTCAATAAGTGGATTATGAGTACCCGTCTTGGTCAGAATATGCGTACAGTAGGACAGAATCGTGCAGTAGCAACATCTGCAGGTATTGACGTTGATAAGACACGTATTATTGCAACCTGTATTTCTACAGTATTAGCAGCATGGGGACAGTTAATTTACCTTCAGAACTTAGGAACCTTTAATACTGTTCAGCAGCAGTCAAATGTAGGTCTGTACTCTATCGCAGCAATCCTTGTAGGTGGTGCAACAGTACAGAAAGCAGAGAATAAACATGCTACTATTGGTGTTATTTTATTCCATACATTGTTCGTAGTAGCTCCATTAGCTGCAACAAAGCTTATCGGTGACTCCGCAGTCAGCGAATATATCCGTATGTTTATTTCTTATGGCGTTATCGCAGTTTCCCTTGCATTACATGCTTGGAAATCAGTTGCTAAGAAAGAAGAGAAATAGAATAAAGAATAAAGAATAAAGAGAAAGAGAAGCGGGCTGATTCAGTTTGCTTCTTTTTTCTTTTATGTTAAAATGGATAAAAAGAGAAAAGAGGGTAGATATTATGGTATTTAAGACAAGCGATGATGTGATATTTTTTGACAACATTAAATACGGCTTAGACAATTACAATAATGAAATTGTTGTAATGAGTGAAGATGAAGCACTTCATTTTTTTAAGACAAAGCTGAAGCAGGCAGAAACCGAAGGCGTATATGCAGATTTTTATTATGGTCGTCTGGATTCTGATGCAAGGCAGATAATAGATAAAGAACTCTCAGAGGAAGAAAAGGATTATGTGCAGAAATTGATAACTATAGATAAAGAAGAGATTATCTATCCGTTAGATGAGATGTTGTTGCAGATTATTGTGAAGCTTAATGCCAGAGAAATCCTATTTTCTACCATCTATTTTACTGGAGAACCAAAGGTACGAAGTACATGGTGGGGGAATTATAATCAGGAATATATTGTGTTTAGGGAAAAGGAATAAGGGAGAACGAATAAAAGAGCGCATGATTGTCATGTGCTCTTTGTTATAATTAGGCTTCTGTCTTAATCTCTTCTTCTGCGTTTTCTGTGGTAATCGGTTCTTCAGTAATGATGGTTTCTACAGTCTCAATAGTATTTTCTGTAACCTCTGTAACAGTTTCATCTGTTTCAGAGACAGTTTCTGCTGCTTCGGCGTGAGCAGATATTTCATCGACAGTTTCCACGGTTTCAATTACTGGCTGTGCGTTTCTCACCTCTGGTGCTTCATTATCTACAACATTTTCAACACCGGTTCCCACAACTGCTAAATCCGTTGTTGAACGTTTCATCTTCCATTGTATAATAGAGGTAAATAAAATGGTAAAGATATTGCTGATTCCATCAGAGACAAGGACGATACCCATAACCGTAACTGTGAGCTCAGGAGTGGCAAATGGATTAACAGCAATCACTGTACCAAGACCTGCAGTAACAATGCCTAAAAATAACAGAATCCACCATTTGTCATAGAACGAAGCCTTTAATTCAAAACCATACTGTAGTTTAATAATGCTATTGAAAATTACAAATAATCCAAGTACAATAGGTAAAATAGAACGAATGACATCTGGCTGTATTAAAAGGAAAATCCCAAGTCCAATCATAATAATGCCTATGAATGTGTCTGCCTGCAGGACAGAAGCATTTTCACGGTTGCCTAAATAACTTGCCAGACGGAAAAGACCATATAATAAAGTAATTCCGCCAAAAGCATAGCAGATGACATTTAAAGATGTGGTTGGCCATACAAGTAATACTACACCAAGTGCCATGTATAAAATAGAAGAAATAATAAAGCTTATTTTTAAGTTCTTTAACATAATAACCTCCTCTGGAGTGGACAGAATATTTATGGAAATAGTTTACCACTTTAGATAAGGAACTGCAAGAAATAGGCTATGATATTTATAATTGTAATTGTTAATAATTCGATTGTGATTCGTTTTGTTGCATGATAAAATATGGATGGAAGAAATTTATAGAAATATAGAAAGGTGTGCAGATATGTCTGAGGAAATGAGATGGCAGTTTGAACTGGAAGAATATATACGACAGGGTGAGCCAGAACAGATTGAGAAAAGCGAAGCATGGCAGACAGCAATTGGTTTACAGGCTGTAGATGGTTTAAAAACATCTGCATACTTATTAGATACTGCTAAAGAACATATTGAAGGTAAAATAGATATTGATGAGGCTCAAAAAAGAATTCAAAGCTATTATGAAGAGTCTGGTGAAAGAAAAGGTATGGAAGATAGCACCAAGGAGGCAGATATTGTTTCGGCAAAGATTGCAAAACTTCTTGGAGAAAAGACTTTTCAATTTTCACCGGCAGAGTGGATTGCTATTCATCGTCAGTTGTTTGAGGGAGTATTTGAACATGCTGGGCAGGTTAGGACCTATAATATCACAAAAAAAGAGTGGGTTTTAAATGGTGATACCGTTATCTATGCAGCTTGGGATAGCATAAAAGAGACATTGGATTATGATTTTAATATGGAAAAGCAATTTTCGTATAAAGAGCTATCATTGACAGATTCCGTAAAGCATTTGGTGAAATTTGCTTCTGATATTTGGCAGATTCATCCGTTTGGTGAAGGTAATACCAGAGCAACGGCGGTATTTATGATTAAATATATGAAAACTTTCGGATTTGAGGTAAATAATGATGTTTTTGAAAAACATTCCTGGTATTTTAGAAATGCCTTAGTTAGAGCGAATTATAATGACTTGAAAAATGGCATTTATGCAACAACAAAATTCTTGGAAATGTTTTTCAGTAATTTGTTGTTAGGAACAGATTATGAACTGAAAAATAGATACATGCATATAGACTATCAATCTCAAAGTGCCAATTGTAAACTTTCAAAGTGCCAAAATGACACTTTGGATGGTACTTTGAAAATCTCACTAAATGAATTGGCATTGTTAAAAAAGATTAAGAAAAATCCTTCCATTACACAAAATGAATTGGCAGAAAAGATGGGAAAGTCTGTGCGCACTATTAAGAGAGAAATGAATGAATTAAAGGAAAAAGGTTATATTCAGCGTTTGAATGGTAAACGAAATGGTAAATGGGAGGTCTTAATAGATATATGTCAGTGTACCAACGAATAAAAGAGCGCTTATTGGAACTCTCTGAACCACAATATGCAGAATTCAGTGCAAAACTTCTTCCGGGGACGGAAAATATCATAGGAGTCCGTCTGCCTTTGCTTCGAAAAGAAGCGAAGAAGTTGGTGAAAGAGAATACTTGGAAGGAATATCTGGAAGAGTTTAACAGGCAGTATGTAAATTCAAAAGATAACGTTCTTTTTGAAGAAATCATGTTGGCGGGGATGCTGATTGGATTGCTAAAAGTAAAGCAGACTAAGAAAGAAACAGAAATTGTAACTTTAGAGGAAATTTTCGCTCTAATTACGGATTTTATTCCGAAAATTAATTGCTGGTCAGTATGCGACAGCTTTTGTGCTGGTTTGAAGATTGCCAAAGAATATCCGGAAGAGGTCTGGGAATTTTTGACATCATATCTGAAAAGCAAGGAAGAATATGATATTCGTTTTGGGATAGTGATGCTTCTCAATTATTATCTGGATGAGGAGCATATTGATATAGTCATCGCCCTAATGGATGAAATTCATCATGAAGCTTATTATGTAAAAATGGCAGTAGCATGGAATTTGTCTATGTGCTATGTAAAGTTTCCGGAAAAGACATTAGAATATCTGAAAGGGAATAATCGGCTAGATGATTTTACCTATAACAAGACGATTCAAAAAATAATAGAATCTTTAAAGGTATCAAAAGAAGAAAAAATAATACTCCGTGCTATGAAACGATAGCACGGAGTTTTGAATTATAAATTCGCTTTAATTGTTTCGATTAATTCTGCATATTCTTCTTCTGTTAAGAATTTCTGCTGTGGATTCATGGCGAATACGCCGCCCCATTCAAATTCATCTGTATATTTTGGAACTAAGTGGAAATGAAGGTGATGACCTGTATCTCCATAAGCACCATAATTAACCTTCTGAGGATGGAATGCGCTGTGAAGAGCTTTAGCAACATGATTCACATCTGCAAAATAAGCATTACGTTCCTCATCAGATAATTCAACCATTTCACTTACATGGTCCTTGTGAGCTACGATAACACGGCCTTTGTGGCTCTGCTCTTTAAATAAATAAACCTTGGAAGCTGGAAGCTCGCAGATTTTGATACCAAAAGCGTCAACCAGTTCACCTTCCATACAATAAGCACAATTCTTATCTACCATATCAATTCTCCTTCTTTTAGAATTAACTTCAAAATGCCATAAAAAGTAAATACTCGCGATGCTCGGGCTTACTTTTTCCATGGGCGCTTTATTTGGCTGGTTCTAAATCAAATCCAAAGTAAGCAACAGAGTTGTTATATGAAATACCCTTAACAATCTTTTCTAAAGCCTTCATATCAGCTGGATATTCACCATTTTCAACCCAGTTACCTAACAATTCACAAAGGATTCTACGGAAATATTCATGTCTTGTATAAGATAAGAAGCTTCTGGAGTCTGTAAGCATACCAACAAAGTTACTTAATAATCCTAAGTTAGCTAAGGAAATCATCTGGTCTGTCATACCTGTCTTGTGATCATTGAACCACCAAGCACTACCCTGCTGAATCTTGCCAACAGCTGTGGAATCCTGGAAGCAGCCAATCATAGTTCCGATAGCAGCATTGTCGTTAGGATTTAAAGAGTATAAAATTGTCTTTGGAAGTTCATTTGTTAAGGCAAGTGCATTTAATAAGAAGCCCATTTCTGTAGATGGAGCGTAGTTATTAATGCTGTCAAATCCAGTATCTGGACCAAGCTTAGCAAAACGTCCTTTATCGTTGTCACGGATTACACCATAGTGAAGCTGCATAACCCATCCAAGACGGTTATATTCTCTTCCAACAAATACCATAAATGCTGTTTTGTATTTTAATTCTTCTTCTCTGGAAACAGCCTGTCCAGCCATTTTCTTAGCAAAAATAGCTTCTACTTCTTCAGCAGTAGCTTCACGGTACATTAAGTATTCTAAACCGTGGTCAGAAACAGAACAGCCTCTTTCTTTGAAGTATTCCATACGGATAACCAAAGCTTTCTTTAAATCTTCGAAAGTCTTGATATCAACACCGCTTACTTTGCTTAAAGAACCAATGTAATCTACGAAAGTTTCTTTTTCGATGTACATAGCTTTGTCTGGTCGCCAGGCTGGAAGAACCTGAACATCAAAAGTTTCGTCAGCAGCGATTTTTTCGTGCCATTCTAAGCTGTCGATAGGATCGTCTGTTGTACAAAGTAATGTAACGTTGGAATCCTTGATTAACTGACGAGCGGAGGTTTTCTGTAATTTTTCATTGCAGATATTCCATACTTCTTCAGCAGTTTCTCCATTCAGTGCACCATAGTAACCGAAGTAACGCTGTAATTCTAAATGACTCCAGTGATATAATGGATTACCGATTGCTTTTTCAAGAGTTTCAGCCCATTTCTGGAATTTTTCCCTGTCAGGAGCATCACCAGTAATGTAGCGTTCATCGATACCATTGGAACGCATCTGACGCCATTTATAATGGTCACCGCCAAGCCATACCTGAGTAATGTTGTCAAAATGACGGTCCTCAGCAATTTCCTGTGGATTAATATGGCAGTGGTAGTCCAGAATAGGTGTTACCTTTGGATCTGCAAAGTTGTGATACAGAGCTTTAGCTGTATCTGTGGAAAGTAAAAAGTCCTTGTCCATAAATGCCTTCATAAAGAAAGTCCTCCTTTATTAAATTAAATGTGTTAATTAACTCAGTGTCTTAAAATAAGAAGGGTAATTGCAAATTACCGTAGAACTTCTGTTGAAACCACCATAAATGTGGTCTGTAATTGTTTTGCTTAATGTATCTAAATCCCTGTTGGAAATAGCATCTAAAATAAGAGTATGCTCTTCATATAATGAAGCAAGATTATCTTTACCTGTACGATTAATAAAAGTACGGAACCGTTCATACTGCTGATTTACCATAGAAAGGAAAATCCATATATTCTTCTTGCCGGCCAACTCAAATAAGGAAGAATGAAATTCGTTATCACTTTTAATAAATTCCCGTCCCAATGTGATGTCATCCAAATCAGAAGAAAGCAGATTTTTCTGATTTTCCAGAATAATATTAAATTTTAAAAGCTGTGCCTGTGTAAAATGCATGGACAAATCTTTAAGAACTGCCTGCTCCAACACCTCGCGCATATAAAGAATATCAGAAATTTCATTTAAATCAATCAGGGAAACATAAGTCCCTACATGAGGCTGAATTTCTAAGAGTCCCTCCATCTCTAATGCTTTAAATGCATCCCGCACCGGTGTACGTGACACATTATACTGACTGGCTGTATCCGTTTCACTGATTGCAGAACCTGGAGGCAGGTCCAGATGAAGAATCTGCTCCTTTAATTGCTGGTAAACCGTCCCGGATGTAGCATATTTTGTCGTACCACCCATAATTATCTCCTTGATTGTATCTTATATTATTCCGCTGTTATACTCAAGAATCAATGATTCTAAATTGAAATTTTCTATGAATTATTACCTATTATATAGAAATTATTGATGATATTAAACAGAATTCTTTCTTATTATACTCCCCACGAAGAGAACTAGTCAAGAGATGTATACAAGCTGAGAGTCCCAAAAAATAGGACGAAATATTGTATATATTCCACAAAAAAGATAAAAAAACATTGCTACATGCATACAAGTAGTGTATATTAGAAGCAGGATAAGAGGATATATTTACACATAAAAGGAGAAGAAAAAATGTCAAAGAAAACAGTAGGAAAACAGCCCTCTCAGGCAACCCGGTATCCAAAACAGGAAGAGAAACCTAAAACAGAAAAGAAGGATTTGATTTTTGCTGTGGGAGCAATTGTTATTGCGGTAGTGATGGCAGTAATCAGTTGGATGATTTTACCGGCGTCTGTGGCAACCCAGTTTCAGGGTATGAGTACAGGAGCCCCTAATGTGCCAAAGCTGGTAGCAGTAGCACTTCCACTGGTAATCACTGTGGTATTTGCGGTACAGTCTCTTAAGAATCATGATAGTCTTAAGGTTTGTCTGGTAGGCTATGCGGCAAATATTCTCTTTTGGCTAAGCAATATGTAGTAAAAATAGTCAATTAGCCCTATATGAATATATGTTGTCAGTGAAAAAGCAAAATTGTATGAGAATATATTGCAAATCAGTATTTTTGTGCGAAAAATATAATTGTGAAAAGTGCACAAAAATAGAAAAAAAATATGGGCAATATACCGAAAAACGTAATAATTGTTGACACTTGTATACAAGCGGTGCTATAGTTAGCTTACATGAAGACGCAAGTATTGTGTCTTGAAAATAACATTTCCTGTATTCAAGCAGGAAGGAGTTTAAAACAAATTTGAGAAAAAAGGAGAGACTCAAAATGGACACTTCAAAGTACTATGGTGAAAATGGTATTCATCGCGTTCCTTTATGGAGAATTGCAGGTTTCGCTTTGAATAACACATCTACAAACCTCTACATGTTCTTAATGAACTACGTAGCTTATTATTTAGCAGGATGGGTAGGAGTTACTACAGTAGTAGCTGGTTCCTTCTCCATGATGATGAGAATCTGGGATGGTGTAACAGACCCATTCGTAGGTATGTTAGTTGATAAGATGGATAGTAAGTTCGGTAAGAACAGACCATTTATCGTAGTTGGTAACATCATTCTTGCAATTACATCTTACATTTTATTCCATGTAACACACAATTTACCAGAAGGTGTAAGATTCCCATTCTTCATCGTTGTATCCGCTATTTATTACATCGGATACACATGCCAGTGTGTAGTTACTAAGTCTGCACAGACATGTTTAACAAACGATCCAAAGCAGAGACCATTATTCTCTATCTTCGATGGTATCTACAATACAATTTTATTTACAGGTTTAGCTATCGTAGCTGCTAACCTTGGTACAAAGTACGGTGGTTTCACAACTGATCCAGCTATCTTCCATGATTTATGGGTAATGTTCGCATCTGTGTCCTTCGTATTTATGTGTATTGCTGTATTCTCTATCGCTCCAAAGGATAGAAAAGAATTCTTCGGTACAGGTGCTGCTCAGAAGATTGGTTTCAAGGATTACTGGGATACATTAAAGAACAACAGAGCTATCCAGATGCTCGTTATCTCTGCTGGTACAGATAAGCTTGCTATGCAGATGAAAGGTAACTCCGTAATGATGATTGTATTATGTGGTCTCGTAATTGGTGACTATGCATTAAGTGGTACATTATCAGGTCTTGTTTCTATCCCAACAATGATTCTTATGATTCTTGGTATCGGTGGTATTGCTACTCGTATGGGACAGAGAAAAGCTATGCTTATCGGTTCTTGGGGTGGTATCATCACTAACGCATTATTAATCGTATTATGGTTATTTGGTGATTACAAGTCCATGAGTGCTGGTAACGGTGCTATTAACTGGAGCTTCTTTGCAATCGCTTATGTAGTACTTAACATCATCCTTGGTGGATTTACAGGTATTTCCGGTAACATCGTTATCCCTATGACAGCTGACTGTGCTGACTACGAAGTATACCGTACAGGTAAATACGTTCCAGGTTTAATGGGAACATTATTCAGCTTTGTTGATAAGATTATTTCTTCTTTTGCTCCAATGCTTGTATCTATCGGATTCTCTGCAATTGGATTTAAAGATTCTTTACCAGACTTAACACATGCTGAAATGTTAGCTGCTAACCCAGAATTAATGCGTTCAACATTCATTATGACATTAGCATTATTATATGGTTCCGTAATTATCGGTAATGCATGTAACGTAGTAGCTCTTAAATTCTATCCACTTACAAAAGAAAAGATGGAAGAAATTCAGGTTGAAATCGCTGCTATCAAAGCAAAAGCTATGCAGCAGTAATTTGTACATATTAGTGTATAACTAGCATTAAAATTTAACAGGCGTTGGAGCAATCCAGCGCCTGTATTTTTAGGAAGATGTAAAGGTGTATAGTATTACAGTTTAACTATATGGAACTATGGTTAAAGTGTAATGCTATATAATGATTAATTGAGAGAATAGATAGAATTTGCTTGTTAGGAAAGGAGTTATTGATATGTCAGATAATATGGAAAAGAATGTAGAAAATGAAACTGTAGTGGAAGAAACAGTAGAAACGGTTGTCGAGGAAACAGTAGACGTCGAAGTAGTAACTGAAGGAGAAGTGGTTGCAGAAGATGTGATCGTAGAAGAAACAACAGAAAAAAGATATCCTTCTTATAGAGAACGTAAAAGATTAAAAGAAGAAGAAAGAAAAAGAAAAAAAGAAGAAGAACAGAAAATCATGAGTGATATTATCATGGCTCAGGCAGAATTAGATGCCTTAAAGAGAGAACATGGTATTCAGGATGAAGAAAAAGGTATCAAAAAAGCTATCACAAACTTTTTTGACAGAAAAGATAATAGAGAAAAGGTTCTTCTCAATAAAAAGAAATATATCTGGCTTGCCGTTTTACTTGGTTGGGTAGGAGGGCACCGTTTTTATTCCAAGCAGTATCTTCTTGGATTTATCTATTTAGTCCTGTTTTGGTCAGGTATTCCAATAGCCATGACAATTGTTGATCTTATGGTTATTATTCCAATGAAGCCGGATGAAGATGGTAATGTATTGATATAGTTTGATGATTTGACAGATTGTGGGGAATTTGCATAATCTGTCTTTTTTTGGAAAAATATATACGATTTAGATAAAAAAGATTGAAAATTTGAAGAAAAAATGCAATTTTTCATTAATTAACGCTTGTATACAAGCCATAACTTGTGTTATAATGATTACATAGGACTTCTATGGATTGAATGGGATATTTTTCCATAGACATAAGTCAAATATGCACTTAAATTAACGAGATAAAGGAGAATAGCTATGAGTAAAATGAAACTTTCTTTCCGCTGGTATGGCGAAGACGACAAGGTAACTTTAGACAATATCCGTCAGATTCCGGGTATGCATTCTATCGTAACTGCAGTTTATGATGTTCCTGTAGGTGAAGTATGGCCTGAAGAATCTATTGCAAGACTTAAAAAACAGGTAGAAGAAAAGGGACTTAACTTCGAAGTTATCGAAAGTATCCCAGTTCATGAAGACATCAAGCTTGGAAAACCTTCTAGAGAAAAATACATTGAAAACTACTGTGAAAATATCAGAAGAGTTGCTAAAGCAGGCGTTAAATGTATCTGCTACAACTTCATGCCAGTATTTGACTGGACAAGAACACAGTTAGACCATGAACTTGCTGATGGTTCTACATCTTTAGTATACTATCAGGAACAGGTAGATGCAGTTAACCCAATGGAAAGCGACAGCGATTTAACATTACCAGGATGGGATGCAAGCTATACAAGAGAAGAATTAAAGAATGTAGTTGCAGAATACAATGCAATGACAGAAGATGATTTATGGAATAACTTAAAATATTTCTTAGAGAAGATTATTCCAGTTGCAGCAGAATGTGATGTTAACATGGCTATTCATGAAGATGATCCATGCTGGAGCATTTTTGGACTTCCAAGAATTATCACATGCGAAGAAAACTTAGACCGTTTCTTAAAATTAGTAGATGATAAGCACAATGGTATCACACTTTGTACAGGTTCTTTAGGATGCTCCGGTAAGAACGATGTAGTTAAGATGGCTGCTAAGTATGCTGCACAGGGCAGAGTACATTTCGTTCATATGAGAAACGTAGAAGTTCTTGAAAATGGTTTCGAAGAAAGAGCTCACCTTTCTACATGTGGTACATTAGATATGTATGCTATCGCTAAAGCACTTTATGACAATGGTTTCGAAGGCTATGTTCGTCCAGACCACGGAAGAATGATCTGGGGTGAAACAGGTAGAGCAGGATATGGTTTATATGACCGTGCTTTAGGTGCTACTTACTTAAATGGTCTTTGGGAAGCTATCGAAAAGAGTTCTAAATAATATCCAAAGGTCAAAAGGACTTACATTTATGCTTGCATAAAAATGTAAGTCTTTATGACCTGCAAAATAAATAATGTATATTTTTAAGGAGGAGATACCCATGAAATTACCAATTCAGACAGATTTAACAGGAAAAGTAGCAGTTGTAACAGGAGCAGGTGGCGTTCTTTGTGGAATGTTCGCAAAAGCTCTTGCAGCTTCAGGTGCAAAAGTAGCTTTACTTGACTTAAATAAAGATGCAGCTCAGGCTATCGCAGATGAAATCGTAGCTGAAGGCGGCGTAGCTAAAGCTTATGCTACTAACGTATTAGATAAAGCAATTATTGAAGAAGTACACGCAGCAGTATTAGCTGACCTTGGTCCATGTGATATCTTAATCAATGGAGCAGGTGGTAACAATCCAAAAGCAAGTACAGATAAAGAATATTTTGAAATCGGCGATATCGAAGCAGATACAAAATCTTTCTTTGACTTAGATAAGGGCGGTGTTGAATTCGTATTCAGCTTAAACTTCCTTGGAACATTACTTCCAACACAGGTATTTGCTCAGGATATGATTGGAAGAGAAGGCTGTAACATCTTAAATATCTCTTCTATGAACGCTTACACACCACTTACAAAGATTCCTGCATACTCAGGTGCTAAAGCAGCTATCAGCAACTTTACACAGTGGCTTGCAGTTCACTTCTCTAAAGTTGGTATCCGTGTAAACGGTATTGCTCCTGGATTCTTCTCTACAGCACAGAATGCAGCATTATTATTTAATGAAGATGGAACACCAACAGCTAGAACAGGTAAGATTCTTGCTGCAACTCCAATGGGACGTTTTGGTGAATCTGAAGAATTATTAGGCGGATTATTATTCCTCTTAAATAACGAAGCAGCAGGTTTTATCACAGGTGTAGTTCTTCCTATTGATGGTGGATTCTCATCTTACGCTGGAGTATAATCAGATAACTGCTTTGTATGTATTTGAGGTGGGATTCATTACATGAATTCCCCTAATAAGTGATATAAAGTATAATTTGAGCCTGCCTGGCTAGGCAGGCTCTTTTATCATATTGGAAATAAAATTTTACAGAATAATATTATAAGACTTTTATCATAAGAAATTTATAAGTGAAGTTATATTTTGTAGAACAGGAGAAAAGAATAATGGGATTTTTTGACTACGAAAAAGAACATGATGTATTAGTTTGTATCGACAGCGATGGTTGTGCTATGGATACCATGGATGTAAAACATAAAGAGTGCTTTGGACCAGAATGGATTAAAACCTATAGTATAGAGGATAAATGGGATGAAGCGATGGAATTGTGGCTTAATCTGAACCTTTACTCGTTAACTAGAGGAATTAACCGTTTCAAAGGTCTTGCCATGGCTATGGAAGAAATGCAGAAACGTTATGGAACACCAGAAGAAGTATATGAAGGATTAGAAGAATTTGTAACATGGACAAAAGAAGCAAAGGAACTATCTAATCCGGCATTAATGGCATATACACAGAAAAGCAATAATCCATGCTTTGAAAAGGCATTACTCTGGAGTATCCGTACTAATCGTGCCATTCACAATCTTCCGGCAGAAGATAAACCATTTGACAATGTAAAGGATACAATGGATATGATGTGCCAGAATGCAGACTTAACAGCTGTTTCTTCCGCCAATGGAGAAGCAGTAGAAGCAGAATGGTCCAAACACCATTTAAAAGAAACTACTAAATCCCTCCTTTCACAGGAAGCAGGTTCCAAAGCCTTTTGTATTAGCGAATTATTGAAGAAAGGCTATGATCCTAAGAAAACCCTTATGGTTGGCGATGCCCCTGGTGATAGAGATGCAGCTTTCAAAAACGGCGTATGGTATTATCCAATTCTTGCAGGCAAAGAAGGAGAAAGCTGGAAACGCCTGAAAGAAGAAGCATATCCAAAGTTATTGGAAGGAAGCTTTGATGAAGCATATCAGAAGCAGTTGATTGCAGAATTTGAAGCAAATCTTTCAGGAATTTAGGAGATTGCGGTTTGTCGCAACAGTTAAGGTATTGGGAATTTCATAATATTTAGGTTAT
>CAYTGQ010000044.1:0-1099 GCA_964437345.1 uncultured Lachnoclostridium sp.
ATTGCTATTTTAACAGGTGGTCAGGTGATTTCTGAAGAACTTGGTTTAGAATTAAAAGAAGCTACATTAGACCAGTGTGGCCGTGCTAAATCTGTAAAAGTACAGAAGGAAAATACAATCATCGTTGATGGTGAAGGTGACAGTGCTGCAATCGAAGCAAGAATTGCACAGATTAAGAAACAGATTGAAGAAACAACATCTGATTTTGATAGAGAAAAATTGCAGGAAAGACTTGCTAAATTAGCTGGTGGAGTAGCAGTAATCCGCGTAGGTGCTGCAACAGAAACAGAAATGCAGGAAAGCAAGCTTCGTATGGAAGACGCTTTAGCTGCTACAAGAGCTGCAGTAGAAGAAGGTATTGTATCCGGTGGTGGTTCTGCATACATTCATGCGTCTAAAGAAGTAGCTAAATTAGTAGCTACATTAGAAGGGGATGAAAGAACTGGTGCGGCAATCATCTTAAAAGCATTAGAATACCCATTATACACAATCGCTCAGAATGCAGGTTTAGAAGGTTCTGTAATTGTAAGTAAGGTAAGAGAATCTGAGGTAGGAACAGGATTCGATGCATTAAATGAAGAATACGTGGATATGGTTGCAAGCGGTATCTTAGATCCAGCTAAAGTAACAAGAAGTGCATTACAGAATGCAACAAGCGTAGCTTCTACATTATTAACAACAGAATCTGTTGTTGCCAATATCAAAGAAGATATGCCAGCAATGCCAGCAGGCAATCCAGGAATGGGAATGATGTAATACAACAGTTCAGCTGCGTAGCAGCGGTGAGCACCGAAGGTGCGGAAATTTGAGCTAAGTGCAGGGATGAACTGTTAATATAGTACGAAAAAGGAAAGAGATTTAGGCTTTATCTAAACCTCTTTCCTTTTTGAATATCAAGAAACATTAGAACAATATGACTTTAATAATATTTTCGGATTTCGTCTTCGGTCAAATCTGCATAAATCTCATTATTAATAACAGCTTTATAGACTGTCTGGAAATCAGGTAAAACAGTTTTTAAAGTGGAGACCAAATTTTTTAAAGCATCAGCAGAATATTCGGCATGAAGCTTTTCAGAAATTTCGGCATGAAGCTTTTC
>CAYTGQ010000044.1:1199-14832 GCA_964437345.1 uncultured Lachnoclostridium sp.
AGCTTTTCAGAAATTTCGGCATGAAGCTTTTCAGAAATCTCGGCATGAAGCTTTTCAGAAATCTCGGCATGAAGTTTTTCGGAAATTTCCAAAGAAAGTTTTTCGGAGAGTTCTTTGGAGAGTGTTACTGAAAGTTCCTCATAAGCTTTTTCATATTCAGCTTTGCGGTACAAAGCCATTTCTTTTTCTTCATCATATTCAAAGATGCTCATTGATTTCACCTCCGCTTTATTTTTTAATAAAAAGTCTCTAAGAATATTATTTTTGATACATTCATCAATGGCATGGTCAACGGCCTCATCTCTTGGCATGACTTTGATATATGTTCGCACACATTCCACATATTGCATATACTCTTTTAAAGTCTGGCAGGTATTCAAAAGTTCTATGTTATTACCAGAATTGATATTCAGAACTAAAACTTTAAGTTCGAGTTCTGGTTCAGGAATTGGATGCTTGTAGTCATCAGATAATTGATATGCGTCAGAAAGCTTAAGTTCCAAACGTTCTGGTTGTTTTGCAGAACCATTATAGAAAACTACAAATTTTGGAAATGGAAGTCTGATTAATTTGGAGGAGTATAGAGATTCTCCAATAATCAGCTTTTCATATTCTTTGGCTACATAGAACAGATTGCGTAAAGGCATATTAGGGTTGAAAGTGGACTGCTGTTCATAAAGATTCAAGGTAGAATCAATTAAAAAAGCTATATCGTTTTTCATACCTACATAGATAGCATTTTCTAATGTAGCTATTTCTAATTCGTCAGGGTTACTATAATTGCTATGATTGACAGCATTATACAGTTTTAAAAGTTCCTTTTTGTCTCTGTAAAGCATGCGGAATACCGTATCCTTATAGTTGCGCAATGTTTGCATACTCATATTAAATTTTCCTCCTTTTTACAGGAGGTTCTTCTGAAAATCTCCTGCTTTTATAATAGTGAATTAAAAGCATAGAGTTTCTAAAGAATTATTAATAGAAATAACTTTTGAATATAAGAATAATAAGAAATATATGCTTTGAAACTAATATATCACACATTGTGGAAAATAGCAAGAAACAAAAATAATTTTTGATAAATAACTAGACTGCTTATCGTATATTATTGGAAGAAGTAGTCAGATGTGTTATAATAGCCACAAGCGGCTATTCTTATCTGGCAGAAAAAGAAGCAAAGCGAAGAGATAAAACAGAGGTATGATATAGAATTTAAGATGTGAGGGAGAAAATAAAATGAGATCTACATATATAAGACAAGCGAAGAAGGTACAACAGAATATTTAGTTAGATTGGAGCGTTGATTAAAATGAAAGATAGAAGAATTGATTTTGAAAAAGTACAGAATGTTCGTGATTTAGGCGGAATGAAAACTTCAGATGGAAGAACGATTGCTTCTGGTCTGTTGATTCGTTCTGCAAATCTTTCTGAGGCAACAGATGCAGATATGCAGAAATTAGAGAAAGAATATCATCTTTCCAAGGTAATTGATCTTAGAACAACTATGGAAAAGCAGGAAAAACCAGATGTTATTACGGAAAAGCTGAACTATATTTCTGTACCGATTTTTGATGAAAGTGTATTTGGAATTTCCCATGAAAAGGGAACAGACAATAATCAAAGTAGTATAAAACCACCAGTTATGGAAGACTTATATAAAATGATAGTGGAAAATGAGGTTTGCAGAACAAATCTTTCAAAAGCTGTGCAGATAGTTATGGAGCATGACTTTTCTACAGGAAGTGTTTTATGGCATTGTACAGAGGGAAAGGATAGATGTGGACTTTTGACAGTGATGCTTCTTGGAGCATTGGGAGTAGAAAGGGAACAGATTATAGAAGACTATTTATTGACGAATGAGGTAAATGGTCTAAAAGCAGAAATGTATTACCAACACATGCTGGCAGCAGGAAAGTCCGAAGCAGAGGCAGAAGCTGTAAAGAATATTTTCCTGGCAAAGGAAAACTATTTAATTGCTGCTTTTTCTGTTATAGATGAGCAGTATCAGGATATGGAAAACTATTTGAAACAGGGTTTGGGTATTTCAGAGGAGCTCATTTTAGCATTTAAAGAAAATGTATCGGTTGTATAAGTATAAGAGTAACTGATAAAATTTTTGAATTATAAGAAAAAATATTGACTATTTTTAATAATATGATATCATATCACTAAAGGTGAGTCCTACCATAAAGTGTGACTGCTAAAAGCGTTAGCAACTCTAATGGAGTTACTACAAAAATGGCTGTGCGGAGACGCATAGCCATTTCTAACATGTAGAGGAGGGGTATGAGAACTGATTTTAAATTATATAAAGTAGATATGAAATATATTCGAAATTTACATAATGTAGATGATAAAGTGCTTTCTATTTCACCACAGACAGGAAAAGAGAATAGAGTATTTGTGGGAATTGTTATTTTATGTGGAAGTCATAAATATTGTATACCATTGTCATCTCCAAAGAAGAAGCATTTGAAAATGAAAAACTCCATAGATTTTTCAAAAATTGAAGTGGACGAAAAATTACTTGGCGTTTTAAATTTTAATTTGATGATACCAGTAGAGGAAGAACAGTTGCATTCTGTTGATATGACTATTTATATGAGAGATAGAGAAAATATCAAATATTATAAAAAATTATGTTTACAAGAATTGGAATGGTGTCAAAAGAATAGCGAAACAATTTGTAATAAAGCAAATGTTTTATATAAAATGTATCTTTCAAATGAGTATTTCTCAGGAAAAGAGAGATGTTTGAATTTTCCTGAATTAGAAATTGAGTGCAAAAAAATACAATGCAAAAATACGAGAAAAGTCTGATATAGATTAAAGGATAATAACTATAATTTCTACAATTCTAAGTGTGTTTCTATTTTGCAGCGATCTATTATTCTGTTGATTGAAAATATATTTCAGTCAGTTCATAGTATTCCATACATATTTTACATGACAATGAAATTTAACTATACAGGATACAAATATTAGGAAATATAGGGGAATAATTTCATGATTTTACATACAGGTTTAAGAACGGATATACCGGCTTTTTACAGTGAATGGTTTGTGAATCGCTTAAAAGAAGGCTTTGTACTGGTCCGCAACCCATACAATCCTGTTCAGGTAACAAAATATCGGATTACTCCGGATATAGTTGATGTGATTTCTTTTTGCACAAAGAATCCCGCTCCATTGTTGCCTTATGTGGATATGCTGAAGGATTATGGACAATATTGGTTTGTGACGATTACACCTTACGGAAAGGAAATTGAGCCTGGTGTTCCGGAAAAAGAAAAGGTGCTGGAGTCATTTAAAGAACTTTCTAAAAAAGTGGGAATTAATTCGATTGGCTGGCGCTATGATCCGATTTTTATTTCAGAAGAATATAGTGTACAAAAGCATATAGAAGAGTTTGAAAAAATGGCGGCTATTTTGGCGGGTTATACCAATACTTGTGTTATTAGCTTTATCGACCTATATCAAAAGGTATTGAAGAATTTCCCAGAAGTGAAGTCCGTTAAAAAGGAAGAGAGAATAGAACTTGCCAAAGAATTTGTCCGCATTGGCGGGAAGTATGGTATGATAATAAAAGGATGTGCAGAAGGAACAGAATTAGAGCCTTATGGTGTGGATTGTGCCGGTTGCATGACTGTTTCTACCTTTGAAAAGGCAATTGATTGTTCTCTAAATGTTCCAAAGACAAAAAGTGCAAGACCAGAATGTGGATGTTTATTGGGCTGTGATATTGGAGCATATAATACCTGTGGTCATTTGTGTAAATATTGTTATGCCAATTACGATACAAAGACAGTGATAGCGAATATGAAAAAACACAATCCAAATTCACCATTGTTACTTGGAGAGTTGTCGGCGGAAGATGTGATACATGAAGCAAAGCAGGAAAGCTGGAAGGACATGCAGTTAAAATTATTTTGATGAAGAGACAAACAAAAAGATACAAAATTGTATTAATGCCATTGCAAAGAATACAGGAAATACTTATATGTTAGAGGGTAAAGTACCTAAATTGGTAGTTTAAAGAAATTAATGTTATGAGAGGTAAGAGGAAATAATGAGATTATTATTTAGACAAAGACTGTTTTCTTGGTTTGATAGTTATGACATATATGATGAGGCAGGGAACACAGTATATGAGGTAAAAGGACAGCTTGCATGGGGACATTGTTTAAAGATTTTTGATGCGCATGGGAATGAAGTAGGGACTGTAGAAGAACAGATTTTGACATTGCTGCCTAAATTTGATATTTATATGGATAATAAATATATTGGCTGTATTAGTAAGGAGTTTACATTTTTTAAACCTAAATTTGATATTGATTATAATGGCTGGCATGTGGAAGGTGATTTTTGGGAATGGGATTATCAAATTGTAGATGGCTTAGGACAGTGTATTGCTGATATATCAAAAGAACATTTTGAATTGACAGATACATATGTTATAAATGTTGGTAATCCAGAAAATGCGCTTGGAGTGCTTATGTTAGTACTTGCAATCGATGCCGAGAAGTGTTCGAGAAATTAGGCAGTGATTTACTGAGGTTTTTCAAAGCAGTTGAAAAGAAACGGATAAAATAGGAGGATTATATGTTTACTAGGGAAGACAACACATACAACGACATTCGTGAAAAGTCATTATTACAGTGGTTAGATGAAATCGAAAATCATGAAGATATCGTAGTGCGTGGTGGTGTGAAATTGTGCAGAGAATATGTGCAGCATTTAAAAGATAAGAATCAAAGATTACAGGAAGAAAATGAGTTGAAAAACACATATTTAAAGAAAATGTCTAAGAGGGGATAATAAGAGAAAGGAGATAGGAATTTATGGATAATCAACCACAGGAAAAAGTACACAAGCGCCGTGTACGTTATTCGGGAACTCACCCAAAGAGTTATAAAGAAAAATACAAAGAACATAATCCGGAAAAATACGCTGATACCATTGAAAAGGTAATTAAAAAAGGAAGTACACCGGCAGGTATGCATATTTCCATTTGTGTTAATGAGATTATAGATTTCTTGCAGATTAAACCGGGAATGACTGGATTAGATGCAACCCTTGGTTATGGTGGTCATACAAAGGCAATGTTGCAATGCCTTGAAGGGCAGGGGCATATTTATGGGCTGGATGTTGACCCAATTGAATCAGCAAAGACAAAAGAACGCCTTGCTAATCAGGGATTTGGTGAAGATATTTTGACCATTCGTCTGCAGAATTTTGCGGATATTGATTTAGTATCGAAGGAAACTGGTAAGAAATTTGATTTTGTATTAGCTGACCTTGGTGTGTCTTCTATGCAGATTGATAATCCGGACAGAGGTTTTTCTTATAAAGTAGAGGGCCCTCTTGATTTGCGAATGAATCCATTAAAAGGGGTAAGTGCAGCAGAGCGTCTCAAGGAAGTAACAGAGGAAGAACTGGTTGGAATGCTCGTTGAAAATGCAGATGAGCCATATGCAGAAGAAATTGCAGCAACTGTTATGAAATGGTTTAAAAATGGAAAAGCGATTGAGACAACCACCCAGATGAGAGAAGTGATTGAACAGGCACTTGTATATGTGCCAAAGGCAGAGAGAGCAGAGGCAGTAAAGAAATCCTGTGCAAGAACTTTTCAGGCACTTCGTATTGATGTAAATAGTGAATTTGAAGTGTTATATGCGTTTTTGGAAAAACTGCCGGAAGTATTAGCACCAAACGGAAGAGTTGCGATTTTGACCTTCCACTCTGGGGAAGACCGTCTGGTAAAACGTTCCTTTAAGGAATTGCATAAAGCAGGTATTTATAGCGATATTTCAAAAGATGTCATTCGTCCATCGGCAGAAGAATGTGCACGAAACAGTCGTGCAAAGTGTACAAAGATGCGTTGGGCAATCCGCAGTGAGGAATAATCACAAAAATTCATTGATAATAGTTCATTTATTTTAAAAGAAAAATATAAAAAGTAGAAGAAAAAATTAGAGATAAAGCAGGAGAAAATGAAAAATGGGAAAAAGTATTTGTATCAAAAACGGAATGATTCATGATGCCATTCAGCCGGAAAGTTATGTGGCTGATATTCTTATTGAAGATGGCATTATTAAAGAGATTGGTGCTAATCTGAGTGTGCCAGAGAATGTGGAGATAGTTGATGCTACAGGACTGGAAGTGTATCCGGGCTTTGTAGAAGCACATGGACACTTAGGTTTAGACGGCTATGGTATTGGTTTTGAAGGAAGAGATTATAACGAGTTAACAGATATTGCAACACCACATCTCAATGCGGTAGATGGTATTAATCCAATGGACCCGTCTATTCATATGGCAGCAAAGGGCGGAGTAACCTGTGTCTGCACAGGACCGGGAAGCTCTAACGTACTGGGAGGTTATTTTGTGGCAATTAAGACAACTGGAACACGAGTTGAAAATATGATTGTCAAAGAAAAAGTTGCCATGAAATGTGCCTTTGGTGAAAATCCAAAACGCTGTTATAAGGACAAATGCGATACTTCCAGAATGTCTACAGCAGCGAAATTACGTGAAATGCTCTTTAAGGCAAAAGAATATAAGGAAAAATTAGAAGCGGCAGGAGACGATATTTCCAAGAAACCGGCTTTTGATATGAAAATGGAAGCCTTACTTCCGGTTTTACGTGGTGAGATCCCTTTGAAAGCACATGCTCATCAGGCAAACGATATTTTCACTTCTATCCGTATTGCAAAGGAATTTGGAGTGAAGCTTACATTAGAGCATTGTACAGAGGGACATTTAGTGGTAGAAGAGTTGGCAAAAGAAGGATATCCGGCAGCAGTTGGTCCAACCCTTACTCATGCAACGAAGTTCGAATTACAGAATAAGACATTTACAACACCGGGAGTGCTTTCGGCAGCAGGTATACAGGTATCTATCATTACAGACAGCCCGGTTATTCCACAGCAGTATCTTCCATTGTGTGCCGGTCTGGCAGTAAAATCTGGCATGGACCCATTTGCAGCATTACAGGCGATTACCATTAACCCGGCAAAGCATATCGGCATTGAAGAAAGAGTTGGTTCTCTGGAAGCTGGCAAAGATGGTGATGTGGTACTGGCAGATGGTAATCCAATGATATCTTCCACAAAGATTATTGCAACTTATATCAATGGTAAGTTAGTTGCATCAGGCAATGAGGAATAATTTTTTTGCAATTCGAAGGTGCAAAATAAGGTGTTTGATAAACAGTTTTAATGAATGTATTAAGTAAAAATAATAATGCAATTTAGAATGTAAAAGCGTTGAAGTGATAAAATGTAAAAGCCTTGAAAAATAAGGGAATTTTTGCAATTTCAGGTGTTGACATTCCATAGCTTATTGGGTATACTCTTAAATTAAATGATGGGCAAGATTGTGAGAGTGCGAAGCACGAAACAATCTGTTAGGCATCTTCTGATTATAATATTACAACGAAAAGGAGAAAATCATGGGAACAATTATCGGTGAAGGAATTACATTTGACGACGTACTTTTAGTACCTGCATACTCAGAAGTTATTCCAAATCAGGTTGACTTATCTACTAACTTAACAAAAACTATTAAACTGAACATTCCAGTGATGAGTGCCGGAATGGACACAGTAACAGAACACAGAATGGCAATCGCTATGGCTCGTCAGGGTGGTATCGGTATTATTCATAAGAATATGTCCATTGAAGCTCAGGCAGATGAAGTTGACAAGGTAAAACGTTCTGAAAACGGAGTTATTACAGATCCATTTTCTTTATCTCCAGAACATACATTAAAGGATGCTGACGAATTAATGGGCAAATTCAGAATTTCTGGTGTGCCTATCACAGAAGGCAAGAAATTAGTTGGTATCATCACAAACCGTGACCTTAAATTTGAGGAAGATTTTTCTAAGAAAATCAAAGAATGCATGACAAGTGAAGGCTTAGTTACAGCAAAAGTTGGTATTACTTTAGAAGAAGCTAAGAAGATTTTAGGGGCAGCCAGAAAAGAAAAGTTACCAATCGTTGATGATGAAGGTAATTTATGTGGTTTAATTACTATTAAAGATATTGAAAAACAGATTAAATATCCATTATCCGCTAAAGATGCACAGGGAAGATTACTTTGTGGTGCTGCTGTAGGTATCACTGCTAATGTATTAGAACGTGTAGAAGCTTTAGTAAATGCAAAGGTTGACGTTATCGTTCTTGACTCTGCTCACGGACATTCTGCAAACGTTATCCGCTGCGTAAAAATGATTAAAGAAGCATATCCGGATTTACCAGTTATTGCCGGTAACGTAGCCACAGGTGCTGCAACAAGAGATTTAATTGAAGCTGGTGCAGATGCGGTTAAGATTGGTATCGGACCAGGTTCTATCTGTACAACACGTGTTGTTGCAGGTATTGGTGTACCACAGATTTCTGCTGTTATGGATTGCTATGAAGTGGCAAAAGAATATAACATTCCAATCATTGCTGATGGTGGTATCAAATATTCAGGAGACATGACAAAAGCTATTGCAGCCGGTGCTAACGTATGTATGATGGGTAGCATGTTTGCCGGATGTGATGAAAGCCCGGGAACATTCGAATTATATCAGGGAAGAAAATACAAGGTATACCGTGGTATGGGCTCTATCGCAGCTATGGAAAATGGTAGTAAGGACAGATACTTCCAGGCAGATGCTAAGAAGTTAGTTCCAGAAGGCGTAGAAGGTCGTGTAGCATACAAAGGTATGTTAGAAGATACCGTATTCCAGTTAATGGGTGGTCTTCGTTCTGGTATGGGTTATTGTGGAACACCTACAATTGAAGACTTAAAGGAAAAAGGCAGATTCGTTAAGATTTCTGCAGCTTCATTAAAGGAAAGTCATCCACATGATATCCATATTACAAAAGAAGCTCCAAACTATACTGTAGCAGATTAGTATTCTTAGTAATAGCCAACAGCTGTTGCTAATAGCTACTTCTAAAAATAGTCGTAATATAGAGGCTGATTATGGCAGGTAGAAGAACATCTAAAAAACACAAAAGAAGATTAAATGCACTGATAAAACTAGGCATTGTTACCCTTTCTGGGGTAGCAATGCTTTGTTTGGTTTGTTTTGTATTAGGAAATACGTTAGATTTTAGAACCATTGCTACCGGCCTTATAAAGACAAAACAGGTGGCAGAACCGGAGAGAATACAGGATTTCCTGACACCGAATGAATATTCCAGACCGCAGACACCATTGGAGTATGTTAATGGAGTGGTGATTCATTATACAGCTAATCCGGGTTCCGATGCAGCAGGCAACAGAAGCTATTTTGAAGGACTTAAGGATAGTAAACAGACAAAGGCAAGCAGCCATTTTATTATCGGATTAGATGGCACCATCATTCAATGCCTTCCGTTGGAAGAAATTGCTTACGCCTCCAATGAAAGAAATGAAGACACCATTGCCATAGAATGTTGCCATCCGGACGAAACAGGAGAATTCACAGAAGAGACCTACGAATCCCTAGTTAAGTTAACAGCATGGCTATGTGGACGCTATAATCTGAAACAGGATGATATTATCCGTCATTATGATGTGACAGGTAAGGATTGCCCAAGGTATTACGTTGCTAACGAAGATAAGTGGGAAAAGTTTAAAGACGAAGTATTTGAATATATAGAAGAAAATGCAATGGAGGAGTAGAAATTTGATAAAAGAATAACAGAAAAGAGAAAAATTCAGTTGTAAAAAATTATAGAAAGTCAGACAGAAAGAGAGGTAAGTGATTTCCAAAGCAGGGTGTTTATGCTAGCCGGTACTTAGGTTGCGTGTTTTGCAGCCTTATGTACCGTTGCCAAGCATAACCAAGCGAGAGCGTCCCTGCGTGGAAACACTTACCTCTCTTTTTTGTCGTCCGTCAATCAATATCGTCCATTGTTTTATAAAGATAATGTAATATCCTTATTCATTGCCTCATATTTTCTAAATTTAATCTGTGTGCTTGTCATCATACGCTTTGCAGCAACTACAGAATCGCTTTCTGCATATTTATCAGAAAGATAGATAACTTCTTTGATACCAGACTGAATCAGCGCTTTGGTACATTCATTACAAGGGAATAAGGTTGTGTAGATTTTGGCACCTTTTAAACGGTTTCCGGTGTAATTTAAGATAGCATTTAATTCAGCATGGCACACATAAAGATATTTCGTGTCTAAAGCATTACCTTCTCTGTCCCAAGGATATTCATCATCAGAGCAGCCAATTGGCATGCCATTATAGCCAAGAGAAAGAATCTTATTGTCTTCACTGACGATACATGCACCTACACTGGTGTTAGGGTCTTTGCTTCTCATAGCAGACAGCATTGCAATTCCCATAAAATATTCATCCCATTTTAAATAATCCTGTCGTTTCATTCAGCTTCTCCTTTAAGTTTGATTTAATGAATTTACGAAATTTTATCTGAATTTAGTCTAACATATATAAGTATATTTTTCCATAGTTCTTCGGCTCTCTTTTTCCATGTATGAGAAGAAAGAGCAGTTTCATAACCATTCTTAGCAATTGCTTCCAACTTATCAGTATTGTTCAGTAAGTGACGCACCATATCCGGTAAAGCAGAAATATCTCTTAAAGAATAGAAAATACAGTCCTCGTTGTCTGTAAGCTGTTCTCTTAGATAAATACTGTCATCAGTCAGTGACAGGGCACCATTTAACTGAGAATTGAAGATGCGGTCATGGGCACCATCTTTAAACCATGGCATAACATTCAAAGAGATTTTACTCTCACTGATGACCTGCAGACATTGATGGGAATTTAAAGGTCCGCCGATGACTAAATTCTCTGGTTTGGAGCAGGCAAGCTTCTCCCAGCCGCTTCCATAGAGATGAATCTTGATACCTGCTTCAGCCAGAGTCTTTATAACCAGACCACGGAAATAAAAACGTACATAAAGGTCAATAAATATCATATTTGCCATGGCAGCTTTAAGGTCAGTGTCGGATAAAGGACCCATTTCCCGTATAAGATGAGTTTCCATAACCTGTTCCATGGAACGTTCCGGATTGGCAATTAAGTCATCAATAATGCCATGATAAAAGGCAGTATATTCCTCTCCAAGACGTTCAATGTGTTTATTGAAGGTCTCCGGTGGAGTATAGTTACCTGTAAATACTACATCTGTAGAACGTTCTTCCATGGAAAGAGGTTCTGGCTGAATTGGAGTACCACCTAAAGGTAGAAATGGCAGTAATTTTATATGAGGATAATAACGCTGCATATAAGCCTCGTGCTGTCTGTCTATAGAGATTTGATAGTAATTTTCAGGTACAATATTCAAAAGCTTATCATAATAAAATGGATGGTCAACCACAATATTGATGCATGGAATTTGATGGATATTCCAGAAAAGGTTGTCGTTTTCATCATAGAAAATGTCATCACCACGGATACCGGTAAAATTGAAGGTAATCATTACAGGAGAAGAATCCTTGCAGAATTCCTGAAGCTTATGAAAACTGGTCTTTTCTTCCAAAAAATCAAAAATAAAGACAGAATTTCCATGGTCAGTAAAAGCTTTGGCAAGCTCCAAAGAAAAGTATTCCAGAGTTTCAATTTCACCTTTGAATAATATTATTTTATTCATAACATCACGTTCTTTCTTATTAGTCCTAAATGGTTACAAGTATTTTGTAAGAATATGATATATCAAAATTGAGTATAAGGAAAGCAAGGGTGTGAATAAAGAAGAAAATATAGGAAAATACACTAAAAACGGAGTGGTAAATTTGGTTACATTTGACGAAAAAACTAGAATTACTTGTATAAGTTTGCATAACTATACTATAATTTGGTATAGTGAATATTTGGCAAACTTGGGGAAACCCAAGGACGCAAAGCTTGAAGTCTAAATTAGTGCGAGAGTGGGAAGAGGGTTTCGTCATTAAAATGATGGTTCGGCTGCAATGTTTTTTTGACATTGCGGCTTTTTTTATTTGCGGAGTGAGGTATTGCGGATATTTGCAAATAATTAAATCAGGAGAATAGTGAGGAAATTGTCCTGGCTGGAGGGAGCACAGAAGAGGAAACAGCAGTTGCAGACAATGGATGGAACGGCAGACTATTATGAAGATAATATGGTAATGTTTAATGGCGTAACACTCAAGTTGGATAAGAACAGTCCGGATACAGATAATGATGGTGTACTTGACGGCAAGGAAGTATGTGAATTAAAGTATGAATATAATGTAGATAAGACAAAAGTAATTGTTACAGGAAAAGTAAATTCTAATCCATTAGTAAAAGATATAGATGACGATATTTCAGAAATTGCTTTAGGAGTTCAAGAGGTGACTTATAATGGGCAGAAAAAGAAAATCTGGGAATCCTTATAAGAGAATTTGCGAATAGTAAATATGCAGGAACACTGATTAGTATTTTGATTTACATTGGTGTTGACAGCAATATAGAATTACCAGAACAATTTGGAGAATTTTTAGTGGGAGATGGACATACACCCGCTACCTACTATGTTTTAATTAATGATTCTTTTATGAGTGAAATAAGATAATTGATATGAAAGGCATAGGGCTTGAATGAAAAAATTTTTGAAAATATTTTTGATAACATTGGCAATTCAGTTAGGTGGTATTGTGGCACAAAAAATATTATATGATTTAGAAAGTGGTTCAAATACACTGAGCAGGGTAGGAACCATAATCCTTTTAGTTAGTATTCTTGTAGCTATCCTGGTTGATATCATATTGGTTATTCGATGGGGAAGTAACATCAAGCAAAAATTGATATATATATTCCTCATGCCTACGAATTATTTCTGGTTAGCATTTGTGCTTTGGGCATTCTGGTATATTGGACAGTGGCTTGATATGTTATCAAAGATATACGAATAGCATTAAAATGAAGTGACCTACATGTACAACTATGGAGAATGTCTTGCAGAGTATATTTACGAAGAACTGATTGAACTGAACCTTGAAGCAGAGAAGTAAATAAAAATCCTATAAAGGCTGTAATAGTGAGTTGTTATGGTCTTTATATTTCCAGATAATGAGGTAAGAAGTATATACAGATGAATGGTGATAGAATATGAAAAATTATTTGAAAATTCTTTTAATTACATTAGCAATTCAATTAATCGGTGTTTTTGGGGAAAGTTTATTATATAATTTGGAAAGTAGTCCAGGTACCTTGAGATGGGTAAGAAACATAATCTTTTTAGGTTGTGTCCTTGTAGCTATCATAGTTGATATTATATTGGCTATTCGATGGGGAAGAAATATCAAGGAAAAAATGATATATATATTTCTTATGCCTACAAATTATCTCTGGATAGTAGTTTTGCTCGTGTTATTTTGGCATGTTGCTCAGTGGTTAGATATATTGGGGAATATATACAGATAATCAAAGCTTGAAGGACTGGTAGTTTTTTATACATATTCAAAAACTACAGTAGAACAATATTTAGCAGAGGCAATCTACGAAGATTTGATTGAACCTGATTTCTAAAGAATGTATATAGTGTAATTGAATAAAAATAAAATGTACCACGTATTCTTTTCCACCGGAATACATGGTACATTTTCATATATAGCTTGAGTTTCCGTATTTTGTACACCAGATAATTAGACATTATTTGAACTTTGTAATA
>CAYTGQ010000045.1:0-14762 GCA_964437345.1 uncultured Lachnoclostridium sp.
TTGCAGATAAAGACAGACATCAGGTATTTATTGAGCCGGAAGGTAATTATACTAATGAAATGTATGTTGGCGGTATGTCCAGCTCTTTACCTGAAGATGTTCAGTGGAAAATGTATCGTTCTGTACCAGGGCTTGAAAATGCTAAGATTGTAAGAAATGCTTATGCTATTGAATATGACTGTATCAATCCAATGCAGTTAAAATCTTCTTTGGAATTTAAAAATATTGAAGGTTTGTTCAGTGGTGGTCAGTTTAATGGAAGCTCCGGTTATGAAGAAGCAGCAGCACAGGGGTTAATTGCCGGTATTAATGCTGCAAGAAAATTATCTGGAAAAGAGCCTTTAATTATTGACCGTTCAGAAGGATACATTGGTGTATTAATTGACGACCTTGTAACTAAGGAAAATCATGAACCATACCGTATGATGACTTCCCGGGCAGAGTATCGTCTGATTCTAAGACAGGACAATGCAGATTTGCGTTTAACAAAGATTGGTTATGAAATTGGTCTGATTGATGAAGAAAGATATCAAAAGCTTTTAAGGAAGGAAGCTGATATTGAAAGTGAAATCAAGCGTTTGGAAAAAACAAATGTTGGTGCTTCTAAGGAAGTACAGGATGTATTAATTGCCTGTGGTAGTACGCCTCTTAACTCTGGTACTACTTTGGCAGAGCTGATTAAACGTCCGGAATTATCTTATGAAGTGTTAGCACCAATTGATAAGAAAAGAGAGCATTTTCCAGATGATGTAATTGAGCAGATTAACATTAATCTGAAATATGATGGTTATATTAAACGTCAGCTTCATCAGGTAGAACAGTTTAAGAAATTAGAAGGAAAGAAAATTCCTGAAAATATTAATTATGATGAGATTAATAGCCTTCGTATTGAAGCAAAGCAGAAATTAAACCAGATACGTCCTGCTTCTGTGGGCCAGGCCTCCAGAATATCAGGAGTGTCACCGGCAGATATTTCTGTGCTGTTAGTATATTTAGAACAATTAAGAAGATAAAATAGGTTTGTATTTCAGACAAAAGAAAATTATTATAAGAAAGTTTATGTTTGAAATATGAAAGGATAAAGTATATGGATAAAATTGAAAAACTAAAAGAGAACTTTGGTAAATTAAATATTACTTTAACTGATAAGCAGTATCAGCAGTTTTTAGAATATTATGAACTTCTTGTTGAATGGAATAAGGTAATGAATTTAACAGGAATTACTGAATTTGATGAGGTAGTTATGAAGCATTTTGTGGATAGTTTGTCTTTAATTTATGCTATCCCTGTGGATAAACCTTATAAATTATTGGATATGGGAACTGGAGCAGGCTTTCCGGGAATTCCATTAAAGATTGCGTTTCCAGAAATGGAAATGGTACTTTTAGATTCCTTAAATAAGAGAATTAAGTTTTTAAATGAAGTAATTAATAAGCTTGGACTTGAAAATATTACTGCTATTCATGGAAGAGCAGAGGAATTTGCAAGGAAAGAAGACTATAGAGAACAGTTTGATTTATGCGTTTCCAGAGCAGTAGCAAATCTTTCCACACTTTCAGAATATTGTCTTCCTTATGTGAAAAAACAGGGATATTTTATTCCTTATAAATCAGGAACTATTGAGGAAGAAGTAGAGGCTTCAAAAAAAGCTATTGGAATTCTTGGTGGAAAGTTGTTGGAAATTAAGACATTTGATTTACCTGATTCTGATATTTCCAGATCTCTTGTTATTATAAAAAAGGAAAAAGAAACACCAAAAAAATATCCTAGAAGTGGTGGAAAACCTGCAAAAGAACCGATTTGTTAATTGTTCAATGTTCAAAGTAATATTAAAAACGCTTTGCGTTTTTGAGATTTGGCATATCCGCCAAATAAATTTGAAACAATTAAAAAATTAAGACGAAAGTCCCGACTATTAAAGAAAACCCCGAAAAATAGAGCTTTTCGGGGTTTTTTAAAATTGAATATTATTAAATTAGAAAAGTAAATGGTTTTACAAAGAAGATTAATTATTATATAATTAACTTTATTAATTAATAAAATCGGTATATAGCGTACTGATATAGGTTACTAAGAGGTAATGTATGAAAAAAAATCTGCTTATGAAAAGAGAGCTTCTTGACTTTTTGTCAGAATTGCTTTCAGAGGTTTTTGAGGAGCAGGGGATAATTAGAGAACAGATACAACAATATAATGAGGAAATTTTAAAAATTAATCAGAGGATAACAGAATTATCGGTTAATGAAAATGCAGGGGATAATTTGTTTTCGCCATTTGCGGCAAAGGAAATTAGCAAGAAAAATGAATATCTTTCTCAAATTAGTGAATTACAAAATAGTATATTTGATTTACAGGACAGAATGGTTCATATTCAGGATAGAATAGAGAAAATCAAAAGTCTTAGTATTGTTGTTGATGAGCAGTTTGAAGGTGAATCTAAAAAAGAGGAGAGTACCTTTGAGAAAATCAGAAGTCTGGAGATTCAGGAAATAGAACGAAAACGCATTTCTATGGAACTTCATGATACAACCGTACAGAATCTGACTACATTAGTTCATAAAACAGAATTGTGCCTGAAACTTATGGATAGGGATTTGATTCGTGCAAAGCTGGAAATGCAGACAATGAAAGATAGATTGCGAATGACCATCAACGAATTAAGAGAAATGATTTATCATTTAAGACCAATGTCTATTGATGATATTGGTTTGGTTGCTACATTGCAAAGAATGGTAAAACAAACTGAGTTGGATAACAGTGATATCAACGTAAAACTGCAAGTAATAAATGAAGAAATACCAACTATTCCTGTTATTAATATTACGTTATTTCGTGTCATACAGGAAGCTTTTCAGAATACAAAGAAATATGCTGATGCAACAGAATTTGAAATAACGATTATTTATGAAGATGATTATATAAAATTGTTTCTTAGGGACAATGGAATAGGATTCGATATTAAAGAGATAGAAGAAAAAACAAAGAATAAACATTTTGGGTTATCTATTATGAAAGAACGGGTAGAGCTACTATCAGGCTCCATTAAAGTAGAATCAAAAAAAGATAAAGGAACTGAAATACAAATTGAAGTGCCTATTTTATAGGAGGAAGAAATGACAGTAATTAATATAGTGATAGCAGATGACCATTCCATGATTAGAGAAGGTTTAAAACAATTACTAGAATTAGAAGGCGATATAAAAGTAATAGGCGAAGCTGGTGATGGAAAACAATGTTTAGAGGTTGTGAGAAAAACAAAACCAGATGTTTTGCTATTAGATATTAATATGCCGGAAATGAATGGACTTCAGGTCTTAGAAGAATTAAAATATCAGAAGTCAGATGTAAAAGTATTAATTCTTACAATTCATAATGAAATTGAATATTTATTACGGGCAGTGGATATAGGTGTCAATGGATATGTATTAAAAGATTCAGAATCATCTCTTTTAAAGAAAGCTATTTTTGAAGTGGCAAATGGAGATATATTCATTCAGCCATCACTTACTCCACTGTTAAGACAGAGTCTGCTGAAAACTAACAATGAAATGAAGGATGAAAATGCTTTGACAAAAAGAGAAATTCAGGTTCTTAAATTACTGGCTGAGGGAATGTATAATAGAGAAATTGGTGAGAAGCTCTTTATTAGTGAAAAGACAGTAAAAAATCATGTATCAAGTATCTTTAAAAAGATTGGAGTTACAGATAGAACACAGGCTGCTGTATATGCAATAAAAAATAATATTGTGGAAATATAATTGGTTAACGAAAGAAGGAATGTTTCACGTGAAACATTCCTTCTTTTTTGTTGTAGTAATATAGTTTGCTATATATCAAAACTATAGGTATTGAATGGCAAAATAATTAGTAAAAGTATTATTCTATTCGATTGTAGAAAATTAGAATTATTAAGAACTTTTTCAACCTCTTATAACCAACTGATAGTAAGATATTTTATTGATAACCCACACAGTGCAAAGGTCGCATCCAGCTCCCTTGCACTTTAATTGGACTTCCATGTGCAATTAGTGCTAGTAATGATAGTTGGTCATAATAGGTCTTAAAGTTCTAACTAATTCTAGAATTTTTTACAAATAAATAGAACAATATCTTTCACTAATTATTCTGCCATAATGTAAGTTGTTGTTTTGATATTTGGCAAACTATATTTTATGACAAACGAGAAAAATAAGAATGTTTCACGTGAAACATTCTTTGTAAAATATTATATAAGAAAAGTATTAAATTATATCTGTAGAAAATTATATTTCTTATTAATAAAAGGGATTATCTAATTGTAAGTGATGTTTTACTATATATTGTGTTTTGATTATTTGTGATAACTATTTTTGAAAAATATTTTTAGGATTTATATTTATTTTATAGATATATTTAAAAAATGATGATATAATAACTTTTGCAACTCTTTATTAATATTGGTTCGGATAATTGAAGGAAAAGTGATGTTAAATATATAGAATAATTGTCCTTTGATTATCCGAATCAATATATGTATTGTATATTTTACTATAAGAGAAATTGGGAAGGGGTAGATTGAATGAGTAGAATTATTGCGATTGCCAATCAAAAGGGCGGCGTTGGAAAGACTACTACTGCAATTAATCTTTCTGCATGTTTAGCAGAAAAAGGGAAAAAGGTTCTTACCATTGATGTTGATCCTCAGGGCAATACATCCAGTGGATTGGGTGTTGATAAGAATGCCATTGAAAATACTATTTATGAATTAATGATTGGTGAAGCTAAACTGGAAGATTGTATTCAGAAAAATGTATTAGAAAATTTGTCTATTCTTCCATCTAATGTAAATTTAGCTGGAGCAGAAATTGAATTAATCGGAATTGAAGAGAAAGAATTTATTCTTAAAAATAATATTGATAAGATTAGAGACGATTACGATTATATTATTATTGATTGTCCACCTTCTTTAAATACTTTGACCGTTAATGCAATGACAACTGCAGATACAGTATTAGTTCCTATTCAATGTGAATATTATGCGTTGGAAGGATTATCGCAGTTGATACATACAATTAATCTGGTAAGAGACCGATTAAATCCAAATCTTGAAATAGAAGGTGTAGTATTTACTATGTATGATGCAAGAACTAATTTATCTTTACAGGTGGTAGAGAACGTAAAGGAAAACTTGCAGCAGACAATTTACAAATCAATTATTCCAAGAAATGTTCGTTTAGCAGAAGCACCAAGTCATGGTATGCCGATTAATCTTTATGATTCTAAGTCAGCAGGTGCAGAAGCTTATAGAGATTTAGCAGATGAAGTAATTGAAAGAGAGGAAGATGATTTATGGTAGCAAAGAGAGGACTGGGAAAAGGATTAGATTCCATGATACCAGATAAGGGACAGAGTATAAAAAAAGAAGCAAAAGTTAAAGAAGATGTTTCACGTGAAACATTAATTGGAATTAATGAAATTGAACCTAATAAAGATCAGCCAAGAAAGGTATTTGATGAGGATGCTTTACAGGAGTTAGCTGATTCTATTAAGCAATATGGAATTATTCAGCCTTTGGTTGTACAGAAAAAAGATAAGCTCTATGAAATTATTGCTGGAGAAAGAAGATGGCGTGCTGCAAGGTTGGCAGGACTTAAAAAAGTACCTGTTATTGTTCGTGACTATACTGAGCAGGAAATTGCAGAAATTTCTTTAATTGAAAATATTCAGAGAGAAAATTTGAATCCAATTGAAGAAGCAATGGCATATCAGAGATTGATTCAGGAATTTGAATTAAAGCAGGATGAAGTTGCAGAAAGAGTATCTAAGAGTAGAACTGCAATTACTAATTCTATGCGTTTATTAAAACTTGACAGCAGAGTACAACAGATGTTAATTGATGATATGATTTCCAGTGGTCACGGAAGAACTCTGCTTGCAATTGAAGACGGTGAACAGCAGTATACACTTGCGACTAAGATTATGGATGAAAAACTTAGCGTAAGAGAAACAGAAAAGCTGGTAAAGAAGATTCTTAAGAATAAAGATGAAATGGAAAAAGAAAAACCAGCAGTACCAGATAATGCTGCTGATGACATTATCTATCGTGATTTAGAAGAAAAATTAAAAAATGTAATCGGAACTAAAGTATCTGTTAATCGTAAGAATAATGGAAAAGGAAAGATTGAAATTGAATATTACTCTCAAGATGAATTAGAACGAATCATTGATATGCTTATGACAGTACAGGAATAGAGTGGAGGAATATAACAAATGATGATGACTGGTCAGGAAGTATTTAACTATATCGGAATTGATATGGGCTGGGTATTAATTGGTGCAGTGGCAGCATGTCTTCTTATGCTCATATTGATTATTGTGCTTTTTATACAGAATGGAAGACTGAAAAAGAAATACAATTCTTTTATGTCTGGAGAAGATGGAAGATCTTTAGAAAAAATCATGATGGAAAGATTTGAACAAATTGATGACTTAAATGGGCACATTAAAATTGTAGACAGCCGATTAAATAAGATTGATGGAATTTTATTGCATACTTATAAGAAAATGGCATTACACAGATATGATGCTTTTCAGGAAATGGGTGGCGATTTAAGCTTCGTTCTTGCAATGCTGACAGCAAGCGATGATGGATTTATCATTAATGCAGTGCATAGCAGCAGAGATGGATGTTATATTTATGCTAAAAATATTGTAAAAGGAAAATGTGAAATTGAATTATCTGAAGAAGAAAAAAATGTTTTAGCAGAAGCGATGAGAAAATAAGTAAGCACATCGATAAAATAATATAATATATCGAATATATGTTCTGTCATATAATATTGGAGGTTATATGCGAAAAATACCGGTAAGTGAAATTACAGGAAATGAAATTTTAGCAAAAGATATTTATACCAATTTAGATACTGTTTTAATGTGTGCCGGTACTCCTTTAAGAAGAGAGTATGCAAAACGTTTACAAAATCTGGACATAGAGTATATTTTTGTAGAAGATGAAATCTCAGAAGGAATTGAAGAAAGTGAAATTATCGAACTCCAGATAAAAAATCAGTGTCAGGAAGCTGTTAAGGATACATTGGAAAGATATTCTTATTGTGGAACCACAGAACTGGAAAAATTGCGTGCAGTGGCAGAAGAGATTATTAATGAATTGCTGAAGCAGCCAGAGGTTATGTACAATATAGAAGGAATCCGCAGAAAGAGTGAAATGGTATATTCTCATTCTTTAAATGTATGTGCATTGTCTGTATTCATTGGCTTACGAATGAACTTAACCAGAAAACAGTTGATGGATATGGCTACAGGTGCTTTACTGCATGATATTGGATATAATTATATTGATACAGAAGTAACATGCAAGGATTATAAGAAACTGACAGAAAAAGATTTGCAGAAAGACCGTATGCATGTGGTTGAAGGGTATTCTGCTATGGAAGAAGAAAAATGGCTTTCTGAAAATTCAAAGAAAATTATTCTTTCTCACCATGAGCGTTTAGATGGAAGTGGATATCCATTTCATTTGACTGATAAAAAAATTGGTATTGAGGAAAAAATTGTAGCTGTCTGCGATAGTTTTGACCGAAAAGTATATGGTATGAGAACAGAAAAGCAGAAAGTTTATGAAGTAATTGAATATATTGTTGGAATGGGTGGGAAAAAATTTGACAAAAAGGTTGTAGAAGTATTTAATAATTCTGTAGCTGCCTATCCAAATGGAACAATGGTAATTACTAATGAAGGCGAAACAGGAATTGTATTAAGACAAAATAAGAATTTTCCAACCAGACCAGTTATCCGTATGATAAAAGACAGCAAAGGGAAACAATATAATGGCTGGATTGAAAAGGATTTGGAAAAAGAACTGACACTTTTTGTGAAAGACACCATAGAATAGAAAGAAGAGAGGTGACGAGCCATTCATAGTTTTTTAAGAGCAATCGGATTTAGTAAAATTAAAAATAGAAAAGAACTGGATAAAATTATTGGCATGGCAATGAGTGAGCCAACAGAGAAATATAGCAGCAAAATTAGTAAGACAGAGACCATGACAGAAATTAAAAAGGATTTTGGTGATAGAATTGGCTTTGCCATCAGAGGAATTTATGATGAAAAAGGATTTTTTCATCTGGAGCACTATTTTCCATATTTTACAGGTCAGATAGTTACTGCGAAGGAAGATATTATTATTAACAAACGAATTGATACAGATGCCTATACCGGAATGTGTGATGATATGCGATTAGGTGTTTCGTTGATTTTTTATTTGCAGAATGCCATTGATTATCTGGAAGCAAAGGGAATGAAGAATTCCAGTCGTATTATGCCGCTTACATTGTCCGGCCTTTCTACAGAAGGAAAGATTCTTCTTGGAATTGAGACCAATGAAAAGCAACTTGAAAATCGTTCCAAGGAAGCAAAAATTCGAAACCAGCTTATTGCAGAAGCAAAGGCAGGTAATCAGGAAGCTATTGATAGTCTTACTATCGATGAAATTGATATGTATGCAATGGTTTCACGCAGAATCAGAAAAGAAGATGTATATTCTATCGTAGAAAATACATTTATTCCTTACGGTTCAGAGTCAGATAATTATTCTGTTCTCGGAACCATTTTGAATTGGAAAGAAATCGTAAATAGCTATACAGGTGAAATTGTATATGAACTATTTATTTCCTGCAATGAGATGAATTACAGTATTTGCATCAATAAAGAAGATTTGGAAGGAGAACCTGCAGTGGGAAGACGTTTCAAGGGAAATGTGTGGATGCAGGGGAAGGTGGATTTTACGGAAGTGTAAAAATGGCAGCTAATTAACAATATTATAAAATTAAATATATATTTTTTTGTGAAACTAGGAGGAAGAAAGCATGGCTTGGTATGAGGAGGCAGTGTTTTACCATATTTATCCATTGGGACTGACAGGTGCACCAAAACAGAATTTGTATGGAGAACCGGTACACCGGTTAAATACATTACTTCCATGGATTGCTCATATTAAGGAGATTGGATGTAATGCAATTTATATTGGACCGCTTTTTGAATCGGTGGGACACGGCTATGAAACGACAGATTATAAAAAATTAGACAGCAGACTCGGAACAAATGAGGATTTGCAGAATTTCGTGGCGGAATGTCACAAACAGGGAATCAGAGTTATTCTGGATGGAGTGTTCAATCATACAGGTCGTGATTTTTTTGCATTTCAGGATATTAAAAATAATAGAGAAAATTCACAGTACAAGGACTGGTACTGCAATGTGAATTTCGGAGGAAATAATTCTTTTAATGATGGTTTCTCCTATGAAAACTGGGGCGGATATGACCTTCTTGCAAAATTAAATCAGCACAATCCGGTAGTCAAGGATTACATTTGTGACGTAATCCGTTTCTGGGTAAGTGAATTTGATATTGATGGAATCCGTCTGGACGCAGCGGATGTTCTGGATTTTGAATATATGAAGGTACTTCGTCATGTGGCGAATGAAGTAAAACCGGATTTCTGGCTCATGGGAGAAGTCATTCATGGAAATTATTCACGTTGGGCAAATGACGGAACTCTTCATTCCGTGACAAATTACATGCTTCATAAAGCATTGTATTCAGGTCACAATGATCACAACTACTTTGAAGTTGCACACACAATCAAGTATGTAAATGGTATGATAGGAAATAATCTGAAGCTTTACAGCTTTGTGGATAATCATGATGTAGAGCGTATTTATACAAAGCTGAATAATAAGGAGCATTTCCTTCCAGTTCATGTCATGCTTTATACATTACCGGGAGTGCCATCCATTTACTATGGTTCAGAATTTGGTATCGAAGGAAAGAAAGAACGCTTTTCAGATGATTCTTTAAGACCTGCATTGAATTATGAAGATTATAAAGATGCAGTTGATACAAATCCTTGTACAAAGTTAATTGCAGCACTTGGGAAGATTCGTCAGAATACACTGGCTCTTTGTTATGGCGATTACAAGGAATTGGAGCTCCAGACGACTCATTTTGCATATGCGAGAATTTTTGAGGACAAGTCTGTAATCATTACAGTTAATAATGGGGATAACGATGTTCAAATGAACCTTGCATGTGGAAATTCTGCAGAATATGTTGGGGCACTGACAGGAGAACGAGTATCTGTAAAGGATGGACATATTCAGGTAAGTGTGCCGGCAAACTCCGGTGAAATCTGGATTCCGAAAGAACTTTGCCATGAAAGCTTTGCACCGATTAAAACAGTAAAGATAGAGAAAACTTCAAAATCTGTAAAGGTTGTGGAAGAGCCTAAGAAGCCAGAACCTAAAGTAGAATCAGTGAAAGTGGTTGAAGAACCAAAGAAGGAAGAAACCGTAAAAGTAGAAATTTCTAAGACAAAACCAGTTGAACAACCAAAAGCAGATTCTGTAAAAATACAGGAAGAAAAGAAGCCTGAGAAAGTGGTTGTAGACTGGAACAAAGGATATGAAGATATGTCTGTGGAAGAGCTTCAGGAAGCGATTCTTGAAAAAATGAGACAAAATGGTCCGGTAACTGATTACATGTTAGGTACCGTTAGAGAAAATACACACCATGAGTCCTTAGTGAATTGGGTTAAAAGCTTTCGCTAAATTTTAAAATGTTTTTTATATAAAATTAGAATATATCTTTTTAACTACAAAGGGATTGAGAATTTCATTTAAGAACTAAATCAATGAAATTCTCAATCCCTTATTTAATCAGTCACTAACCAGCCACTTTTTAGAATTCTTTTTCTACTTCTTTTGCAGTAGGCATTCCGCTTTGTGCACCGAGTCTTTCTGTGGAAAGTCCGGCTGCGATATTTGCATAGCGGAGAGCGTCCTGAATATTCTTACCTGCGGCAATCTGTACAGAGAATGCACCATTTAAAGTATCTCCGGCACCGGTAGTGTCCACAACTTCTGTTTTTCTTGCCGGTACACACAATACTTCACCGGATTTAAGCCCTACAGATACTCCTCTGGAGCCCTGTGTAATAACTAATTTTTCCGGATATGTTTTTAGTAATTCTTCTGGTGTTTTATCTGCACCGAAGATTAAGCCTGCTTCATGTTCATTTGGAGTTAAGTATGTTACTTTTTCAATGACATCCATAGGAACTTCTGCTGCCGGTGCTGGATTAAGTACAACCGGAATATTATTTGCGTGGCAGAAATCTACTACATAAGCAACGGCATCTAATGGAATTTCATGCTGTAACACTATCATATCATATTTCTTTAATTCTTCTTTGATGGTATCAACATATGCAATATCTACTTTAGCGTTAGCTCCCGGAACAACAATAATTGTGTTGTCTTTTTCACCAACTGTAATAATAGCAGTACCTGTTGGAATGCCATCAAGTACCTGAATGTGATCTGTTTTTACACCCTGCTTTTTGAAGTTTTCAAGCATAGCTGTTCCATTGCTGTCATTTCCAACACAGCCAAACATTTCTACTTCTGCGCCAAGACGTGCCATGGCAACTGCCTGATTAGCACCTTTTCCACCCGGATTATAGCAGATGTCACTTCCAAGAAGAGTTTCACCCTTTAATGGAATACGTTCTGCAATGACTGTCATGTCTGCATTAATACTTCCTACAACTGCAAGCTTCATATGTGAATCCTCCGTATTTATATAGTGTGATGTTAATTATTTTGAATTCCTGTTTTGAACTCTGGTCTTCTAAGTTCTAAGAAAATCATTGTAAGTGCTACGACTCCGGCCAGACCGTCTGCAATTGGACCTGCGAAAAGAATACCATCAATTCCTGCAATCATTGGTAAAACCAAAAGCAATGGCAGAAGGAAAATAATCTGTCTTGTCAATGAGAGGAGCATACCTCTTGTTGGTTTGCCAATGGAGGAGAAGAAATTAGAGGTAATTGGCTGAAGAAAATTCCAGAATACGAAGAAGAAATAAATTCTAAAATATCTAATTCCAAACTGGAAATATTCTTCTGAACCATTTCCGAATAATGCAATGATATTTCTTGGAAAAATCTGAAATACCAAAAAGGAAACAACTCCAATCATAAATCCTATTTTACAGGCAAGGAGATAAGCGGATTTAACTCTGTCATATTTTCTTGCACCGTAGTTAAAGCTGACAATTGGCTGCAAGCCTTGGGAGATACCAATAATAAACGAGAAAAACATCTGGTTTACTTTACTGATAATTCCAACGCACGCTAATGGGATTGCTGCGCCATAAGCGGATAATGCACCATAATGGGATAACGATTTATTCAATACAATTTGTACAATCATCATGGAAATCTGATTGACAAAGGAAGCTCCACCTAGGGAAGCAACTTTTGCAACTACTTTCGGTTGTGGTTTCAAATGCTGCAAAGTCAAATGTACTGTTTTATAATGGCAGAGATAATTGATTGCCAAACCACCGGAAATGAACTGTCCAATGATTGTTGCCAAAGCAGCACCAGCCATTCCCCATTTGAAACCAAATACAAATAAAGCATCAAGAATGGTATTAATGATAGCACCACTGAGGTTGCATATCATGGTCATTTTTGGGCTGCCATCGGCACGAATCAGATGCCCTCCTCCAGTTGTCATAATTAAAAATGGGAAACCAAGAGAAGTAATACGTGTATAGGTTCTGGCATATTCAAGAACGTTATCTGGTGAGCCAAACAGCTTTAACATTGGAGTTAAAAAAACTTGTGTAATAAGGGTTAAAACTAGCCCGCAGCCAAATAACATAAAAATGGCATTTCCAACATAATTAACTGCTTCGTCTTTTTTACCTTGTCCCATTGCTAAGTTGAAGGCAGAAGCACCACCAATACCAAATAAAAGGGCAATGGCTGTACAGGATATAGATAACGGAAATGCAATATTAGTTGCAGCATTTCCCAGTTCTCCAACACTTCGCCCAATGAAAAACTGGTCTACGATATTATAAAGGGCACTAACCAACATGGCAATAATACTTGGGATAGCAAATTTTCTCAATAAGGCTCCAACCGGTTGTGAACCAAGAGGATTTACTTTAATGGTTTCATTTGTGTTCATGTTTACATCTCTTTTCTATAAAATTAATTGGAATTATACACATCTTTTCCGTTCGCGTTTGTTATTATACATTCTTTTACCCCCAGAAGTAACGGAGAGAAGTTGGGCAATTTTTTGAAGGTAAATATCACCCATTTCGTGTCCATAGGTATCGTTAATGAATTTGAGACCATCTGCATCAATCATAATTACAGCACTATGCTGTAAGGCTTCCGGGCAAAGAAACAAGTTGCTTAGCCATATCTTCTTGATTTTCCGCTAATATCTGTTCTATGCTGGAAAACGTCTGAAGTGCATTGATGTAGGCGTGTTGCTGTTCACCGATTAACTGAAAAAAACCAACTAAAAACAACGTGAAGAATAAGAAGAAACACGTTACCTGAAACATATATTTGTTAATAATATTTCTTAATGATTGCATAGTAATCTCCATTCTGAAGGGATTTTTGCGAAAGAACGCAATCATTCACATTAATTCTCTTTTAAAAGGTCACGTAATAAGATTAGTCGATGTATATAATGTTATATTCAGTATATCAGAAGCTAGTAGAATTTACAAACTATTATGAGAGGTTGGAGTGGATTGATACAAAAAAGAATTTATGATATAGTGAATAAAAAATTGAAATTTGATATTTTTGTAAAGTGATTTTCAAAGATTTTAGAAGGAGGCAAAGATGAAACTAGAGGCAAAGAAATTCACATTAAAAGACGGAACAGAAGGTATACTGCGAAGCGTCGAACCAGATGATGCAAAAGAAATGATTGAGTATTTGAAGGATGTCTCTGGGGAAACAGATTTTTTAATTCGTTATCCAGAGGAATGTAAATTTACAGTAGAGCAGGAACGAGAATTATTAGGGAATATTTTAGAAAGTGACAATCAGATTATGATTACAGCTTTCATTGATGGAGAAGTTGCAGGAAATGCAAGCATTTCTCCAATTGGCTATCGTATGAAATTAAAGCACAGAGCTAATTTTGCTATTGCAATTAAAGAAAAATATTGGCACAAGGGACTTGGAACTCTTTTAATGGAAGAATCTATGAATGTAGCAAAAGCAGCAGGCTATGAGCAGGTTGAGCTTGGTGTTTATAATGATAATTCTAGAGCAAAAACTATGTATAAGCGATTTGGTTTTGAGGAATGGGGAGTTATGAAGCGAGCATTTAAGCTAAAGGATGGAAGTTATAGAGATGAGATTATGATGGGGAAATATATATAGCTTTTTTAATGTATGCTTAAGAAAACCTTAGGAATACTATAAACTAAATTGACGCTTTTCTTTGATAGGATAGGCATATTAGGGGATATTACATTTAAGATTATTTCATCTTGCTTTTCTTTAGTGAATACAATATAATAGTAGAGCAATAAATGTTCTCGTAGCTCAGTTGGATAGAGCACTCGCCTCCTAAGCGAGGGGTCGTGGGTTCAACTCCCGTCGGGAACGTAGTAAGAAAAAGGTGTTAATTCGTTTGGATTAGCACCTTTTTGACCCCAACATCATTATATAAAGTTTATTTTCAGTTAAAACTTTCTCATACAGTGGCAATATAACATCCACTGTTTCCTCCAGTTCATCTGCAATTTGTTCTAGTGATTTACCTTTAATTTATTATAGTACATTTTAGATGGTCATCGTTATTTTTTTGGTTTGTTCTTTTGTTTTCCACTTTCTTTTCGTGGTTGGAGGAAGAAGATTATATAGTAAAAAGCCCCAT
>CAYTGQ010000046.1:0-14707 GCA_964437345.1 uncultured Lachnoclostridium sp.
GAACGGTCCGCTCTCGCATCTTCATCACGGAAGCAAGGTGCAATCTGGAAATAACGGTCAAAGCCTGATGTCATTAAAATCTGCTTAAACTGCTGTGGTGCCTGTGGAAGAGCATAGAATTTACCAGGATGATTTCTCGCTGGTACTAAATAATCTCTTGCTCCTTCTGGTGAAGAACATGTAAGGATTGGTGTTGTGATTTCTAAGAAATCCAAATCTGTCATTCTCTTACGGAGTTCTGCAACAATCTGACTTCTTACTACGATTTTATTCTTAACCGCTGGGTTTCTTAAATCTAAGTAACGGTATTTTAATCTTGCATTTTCGTCTGCTTCCTGAGACTGATTAACTTCAAATGGAAGTGCATTGTGATTACATCTTCCTAAAATAGTAATCTTTTCAGGAACTACTTCGATATCACCTGTTGGAAGGTTTGCATTTTTGCTGGAACGTTCTCTAACAACACCTTCTACGCTGATTGTAGATTCATTGTTGATGCTGTCAATAATTTCCATCATCTCTTCTGTCTCGATGACTACCTGAGTAGTACCATAAAAATCTCTTAAGATAAGAAATCCTAAATTCTTACTTACTTTTCTGATATTTTCATACCAGCCTGATAAAACAACCTTTTCGCCAACGTTTTCTACGCGTAACTGGTTACAGTTATGTGTTCTTGACTGAATCATTCTATTTTCCTCTTTTCTTAATTATTATGTTAATATAAAAATGCCTAACGGATTGCTCCGTGCATTGCACTTCCATAATCCTACCCACTTTAAATAAACAGCTCTGCAATCTTATCCAATGCAACTTCTGTTTCTTCATGGTTTTCCATATTTTTAATGGTTGCCATACCTTTTTCTAACTCATCTGCACCAAGAATAACTGTATTCTTTGCACCAATTTTGTTAGCATACTTCATCTGGGCTTTAACGCTTCGGTCCATGTAGTCTGTTTCAACTACTACACCTGCACTACGGATTTCATTTACAAGCTTATACGCTTTTGCCTTTGCTTCTTTCCCTAAAATACCCACATAAAGCTCTACCGCTGGTTCTGGTTCTAAATCTACCTGTTCTTTTTCTAAAAAATAGATAATTCTTTCAATTCCCATTCCAAATCCAACAGAAGGAATATCCTGTTTACCATCGATTTCATGTACCAGATTATCATAACGACCGCCACCACATAATGTAAAGCCTTCTGAATTTACAAATTCAAATACTGTCTTTGTATAATAGTCCAAGCCTCTTACGATTCCAGTATCTATTTCATATGGAATGTTCATTTCATTTAAAAGACTCTGTAATTCTTCAAAATGCTCTTTACATTCTTCATCAAGATATTCTACTGTTCTTGGTGCATCCTTCACAATTTCCTTGCAGGAAGGTACTTTACAGTCGATAATACGAAGTGGATTTTTCTTCATACGTTCACGACAGGTTGCGCAAAGTTCACCTTCGTGCTGTTGTAAATATTTTAAAAGTGCATCATTGTATGTTTTACGGCAATTTGGACAACCAATACTGTTAATATGCAGCTTTGCATCCTTTAAGCCCAATTCTTTAATAAATGTAGTTAAAAGTGTAATTAACTCTACTTCTGCCAGTGGACTCTTGGAACCAACAAATTCCACACCAAACTGATGATGCTGTCTGAGTCTTCCACTCTGTGGCTGTTCATAACGGAATGCAGGTGTTACATAAAACAGCTTTGTTGGCTGGCTGGCTGCATATAAGCTGTTTTCCAGATAAGCACGGATTGCTCCGGCTGTTCCTTCCGGTTTTAATGCAATATGACGCTCGCCCTTATCATAGAAATCATACATTTCCTTCTGCACTACATCTGTTGTTTCTCCCACACCACGCTGAAACAAATTAATATCCTCAAACATTGGTGTAATAATTTCTTTTATGTTGTAAGTTTTACACAGAGCTCTTGCCTTCTTTTCAATAATAGTTCTCTTATGCATGGCTTCACCATACCAGTCCTGTGTACCCTTTGGTCTTTGTGTTATCAATCCTATTACCTCCTGTCTATATTGATTGGCATCCATTTCTGGTATGCCTCCGGTCTGTTATTATGTTCAATCAGTAATTCAACCAATCCCCGGTTTTCACCATTCACAACCTTCTGAAATGCCAAAAATACTTCCATGTCAAAATGATTTATTTCATCAATCATCATTTCCATGGCCGTATCAATCTCAAAAGCTTCTCTATATGGTCTTTTGGAAACCAGTGCTGCAAACATGTCACAAGCTCTGAGAACTCTGGCTCCCCATGGAATTGCTGTACCTTTTAAATTATCCGGATACCCTGAACCATCATAATTCTCATGATGATGGTATATCATTTTCTGTACATCTTCAGGAAAGCCTGCTTCTTTTACAATTTCATAACTATAAGCCGAATGCATACGCATATAGCGCATTTCTTCCACACTTAAAGCATCTTTTTTTCTTCCATAAAGATATTTACTTAAACGAAGCTTGCCAATATCATGAAGCATTCCTGCCAGTGAAATCTGATAAATAAACTCTTCTGACTGCTTTAATTCTCTCGCTGTCATTGCAGCCAGTTTACTCACTAAAATACCATGCTTTACATTATCCTGAACGTCTTCCAGCATAATTTCCCGCATTTCTTCCTGTTGTAACAAAAATTCTGCTTCTTCCTTTGGCATTTTGTACCTCCCAAGCTACATTGGATGTTTTTCTAAAAAGCTTCTCTTTCTCTCTATCATCTCATCAATTCTTGTAATGTAATCAATAAGACTTTTTACATTTTCTACTCGCTCTACTGCACCAGTTTCCGGAAATACGAATTTGGAAGAGGCACCGGCTCCCAGTGCCAGAATCGTCTGAACTTCTTCCATGATAAGAATATTATAGATTCCCTCTTTACCATTCCGTGCATAACCAATATTTTCCTGATTGCAGCTTCTAATACTTCCCGCCGCATTTTTCTGACGGTACATATAGTATGGTGCATAATCATTTGCCAGACAAAAATCATATCCATATTCTGACATAGAATCTACATCCTGAGTGGCATCTTCTTCCTTCTGAATATTCATTCTCGCTGCCCTCTTAGTTACAAGAGAATGAATGGTAATGCTGTCTGGATCTAACTGCCTGATTTCTTCCAATGTAGTTTTAACATCCTCTAAAGTCTCTTCTGGAAGTCCCACAATTAAATCCATATTTATATTATCATGTCCGGTCTCTCTTGCCAATAAGAAAGCTTCTTTTACCTGACTGGCACTATGATTTCTTCCAATCAGCTCTAAAGTCTTATCCTTCATTGTCTGTGGATTAATGGAAATACGGGTAACACCCATTTTTTTCATAATTTCCAGCTTTTCTCTAGTAATGCTGTCCGGTCTTCCGGCTTCCACCGTAAACTCCCTTACATGTTCAAAAGAAAAACATTCACGGATCTTCTTAAGCAGTGCATCCAGCATTTCTTCGTTCAATGCTGTCGGTGTACCGCCGCCAATATAAATGGTTGTCAATTTTTTCGTTTTAATGCACTGTGCACCATATTCTATTTCTTTAAACAGTGCCTTTAAATAATTCTCGGCATGCTGTTTATTCTTTTCAAATGGAAATGAAGTGAAAGAGCAATAAGAACAGGTTGTAGGGCAAAATGGAATTCCAATATAGACACTATACCCATTTGTATAATCAATGTCCCTTAAAATTGCAACTTCCTTTTCTACAATCTTCATACTCATGTCAATTTTATTATCCTGACACAAATACTGCTCCTTCATGGACTCTCTGATTTCTTTCTTACTGTCTCCCGCCATATAATATGCCATTGGAATCTTTGTCGGACGGACGCCTGTAAGAGTTCCCCAAGAAAGGTCTCTTCCGGTCACTTCAGAAAGCACTTCATAAAGAACAATCTTCAATTCATTCTTATAAAGCTTCCTTTTTGCCTCCTGCTCACTGTCTTCTTTTCGAATCCATTTTACATTTTTATCAAACACACGATTATGCATTTTCTCTAATATAGGTATTCCATTTTCAAAAAATGAAATACCTACACCATCTTCAAAAAGATTTACTTTTATTACTTTATCATCCTTAGACTCTTCCATCTCCTCCAGACTTTCCACTACAGAAATGTCTTCACCCGGATAAAAGGCTTTTACTAAAGACTGTATGTCGTAAGCATATGCTGCTTCTTTACTTTCTATTGCTACCATGGTCTGCCTTTCTTTTCTGCACCAATTGTAGTTTGACCTCTGTGTCCCGGGAATACAATCACTTCTTCCGGAAGCACAAGCAATCTTTCTTTAATAGAGTTGTAAAGTGCCTCTCTACTGCCTGTTGGAAGGTCGTCTCTTCCTACAGCACGGCAGAACAAGGTATCTCCACTAAATAAAGTATCTGCGTCATAAAAATAATAACACACTCCGCCATGAGTATGTCCCGGTGTATGAATGACTCTTAACTTTAAAGAACCAAATTCCAGCTCTTCTTCATCCTTTACAAGAACATCAGCTGTCATACAAAAAGAACGATCAATCATGTAAGCACAGTTCTTTTCCGCACTTTCAAGCACATCCTTCTCTAATTCATGAATGTATGCCTTCACACCATATTTCTTTCTTAAATCATCCACTGCAAATACGTGATCAAAATGTCCATGAGTTAGAAGAATCGCTTTTAATTCAAGTCCTTCTTTCTCTATCCAGTCAATAATACGCTCTGCCTCATCTGCAGGGTCAATTACTACTGCTTCCTTGGAAATATTATCCCATACCAGGTAACAATTGGTTGGCATAACACCTAAAGACAACCCCATAATCACAAGATTGCCTCTTTTAATTTTTTCTGTATCCATATATCCTCCAATAACAGAAGCTTTTAGCCTGTCGCTCTCTCAATATCAATTACTCCATCAATATTGCGAAGCTTATTAATTACATTTGCTAAATGCTCCTTGCCATTAATTTCAAATCCCACCTGAATTGTTGCACTTTCTCTCTTAGTTGTACGAACATTCATAGACATTACATCTATCTTATTTTCTGTAAATGTCTTAGAAATATCTGCTAACAAGCCCATGCGGTTTGTTGTAAAAATACGGATTTCCGTTTCGTAAAGTTCACCTTTATCTTTTTCTGGTGCACTCCACTCTGCATCAATCAGACGTGCCCTTTCATCTGCCGGAAGGTTGATTACGTTGACACAATCCGTTCTATGAAGAGACACTCCACGTCCTCTCGTAACAAAACCAACAATTTCATCACCTGGAACCGGACTACAGCATTTAGAAAATCTTACTGCCACGTCATGAATTCCCTTTACCACAATGCCGCTCTTAGACTTAGCAACCATTGGTGTTCTATTTTCTTTTGCTTCTGAAATTGTTTCCAAAACCTTTTCATCGGTAATCTGTTTACGTTCTGTCTTTCTTTGCTCTTCCTGAAGACGATTAATAACCTGTCCTTCTTTTAAGCCCCCATGACCAATGGCTGCACATACAGAATCCCAGTCACGGAAACCATATTTACGCATACAGACTTCCATAAATTCCGGCTTGGTCAGTTCACTTAACACAATAGATTTAGTTTTACAATATGCTGTTAAAAGTTCTTTACCTCTTGTAATGTTGTCATCTTTTAATTCTGCTCTAAACCATTGATTAATCTTGTTCTTTGCCTGTGTACTCTTTACAATGGAAAGCCAGTCACGGCTTGGACCTCTTGAATTCTGTGAAGTAATAATTTCAACGCGGTCACCATTCTGAATAACATAATCAATAGTCACCATTTTGCCATTGACTCTTGCCCCTACCATCTTATTACCTACAGCACTATGAATACTGTATGCAAAGTCAATTGGGGTTGAGCCGCTTGGTAAATCCTTAACATCTCCCGTAGGAGTAAAACAATAAACACTGTCTGAAAATAAATCTAAATCACTCTTTAAAAGACTTAAGAATTCTTTATTATCAGACATGTCCTGCTGCCATTCCAAAATCTGTTTCAGCCAATTGAGCTTTTCTTCTTCACTGTCTGCATTATTGCGACCATCTTTTCCTTCTTTGTATTTCCAGTGGGCAGCAATACCATATTCTGCTGTTCTATGCATGTCAAAGGTACGAATCTGAATTTCAAAAGGTTGTCCGTTAGAACCAATCAGTGTCGTATGAAGTGACTGGTAATTATTGGCCTTTGGCATCGCAATATAATCTTTAAAACGTCCTGGGATTGGCTTATACATTTCATGAATAACACCTAGTGCAGCATAACATTCTTTCACAGAATCTACAATAATACGCACTGCAAACAAATCATATATCTGCTCTAAGGTCTTATTCTGATTCACCATTTTTTTATAAATACTGAAGAAATGCTTTACACGTCCATCAATTTTGGCTTCAATACCTGCATTTTCAATATGAACGCTTACTTCATCAACAATTGTCTTGATAAAAGCTTCTCTATCGCTTTTTCGAGCTGCGATTTCAGTGGTCAGATTCTTATAAACTTCTGGTTCCAGATATTTTAAAGATAAATCATCTAATTCTATTTTAACCTTGGAAATACCAAGTCTTTGTGCAATTGGTGCATAAATGTCCATGGTTTCCCTTGCTTTTTCTTTCTGTTTTTCAGGCTTCATATATTGGAGTGTACGCATATTATGAAGTCTGTCGGCAAGCTTAATCAAAATTACTCGAATATCCTTCGCCATGGCAAGGAACATCTTTCTCAAATTTTCAGCCTGCACTTCAATTTTGTCTGCCGAATAATTAAGCTGTGTTAATTTAGTTACACCATCTACTAAAAGTGCAACTTCCTCACCAAACATTTCCTGCAATTCCTCTGATGTATATACAGTATCTTCCACAACATCATGAAGAAGACCTGCAACGATGGTTTCTTTATCTAATTCCAGTTCCGCCAGAATAATGCAGACACAAAGAGGGTGAATAATATAAGGTTCGCCGGATTTTCTTTTCTGGTCTTTATGGGCATCAAAAGCAAGCCGATATGCTTTTTCAATCATAGACAAATCGGCTGAAGGATGGTAAGCTTTGATTTTTTCAACTAATTCTGCATATAAGACCTCCGGCTCTGTAAAATCACTGGGAGCCTCTGCGACTTCATATTCATTATCGATAATCGGAGAAATTTTGACCTTTTTTCCTTCTATTTGTGTATCCATATAACCACCGCCTATACAAATATTAATCATTATAAGTTTTTTTCGTGAAAAAATCAATATTATCTTGCGTTTTTCCCCTAAAATGGTATAATCGTAAGGTAATGACTTACGTACATTTATGAATGTAAAGAAAGGCATGATGTGAATATGAAAAAATTAGAAGAATATGTAAGAAGTATCCCTGATTTCCCAGAAGAAGGGATTATCTTCCGTGATGTAACCAGTGTTTTACAGGACAAAGACGGTTTAAAACTTGCAATCGACAGCATGCAGGCTGAGTTAGACGGTGTTGACTTTGATGTTGTAGTGGGACTTGAATCCAGAGGTTTTATCTTTGGTGTTCCAATTGCGTATAACTTAAACAAACCTTTCGTTCCAGTTCGTAAGAAAGGAAAGCTTCCTTGTGAAACAGTAGAAATGGAGTATGACTTAGAGTATGGTTCTGCTGTAATTGAAATGCACAAGGATTCCATTAAACCAGGACAGAGGGTAGTTATCATTGATGACTTAATCGCAACTGGCGGTACAGTTGAAGCAAGTGCTAAGCTTGTAGAGATGCTTGGCGGCGAAGTTGTTAAAATTGTATTCCTTATGGAATTAGAAGGCTTAAATGGACGTGAGAAATTAAAAGATTTTGATATTGCTTCTGTTATTAAATACGAAGGTAAATAGAGTAAAAAGGGACTTTCAAATGTTAGACATATTTAATCCAACATTTGAAAGTCCCTTTTTTATTTCTTTCCAGAATCAACTATTTGAAATTCTGTATTATTATCTGTGGGCTTTCTATCCCATTATATTCATTAACAGATGGATAAAAGATGAAATCCATTGCCACATGACTCTGAGTTCCTGCGAGTAAACCTTCAAAAGCTCCCTCACCATATTTTTCATCTACACGTGCAGCAAACAAGTCATATCCCCGAAATAGCATTGCTGTATGAGAAACATTAGAACTGCTGCTTTTAACTATAAGACGCAGCATGTTCTTTTCTTTTCCAATGGCTTTCGCACTTGTTATAAATACATCTTTTACTGCAAATAATGGTCTTACATTTTCTTTTCCATAAGGTTCTAAATAATCAATTTCATGAATCAGAGGAGTACTAATATTTTCCAAAGGAAGAACCATATCGAAAGAAACCTTTGGAATCAAATCCTCATCAGTCAGTGTAGTGTTATCGTTGAGTGCCTTTCGAAAACCTTCCATCTTCTCTTCCTCTAAGGAAAGTCCTGCTGCCATAGGATGTCCACCAAATTTAGTCAGATACTCCTTGCACCTGCTGATTTCCTCAAACATGGAATACTCTGGTGTGGAACGTCCTGAGCCTTTTAACCCCTCTTTGCCTCTTGTCAGAACAATGGCTGGCCGATTATAGCGTTCTCTAAGTCTTCCTGCTATAATTCCGGCAAGACTTTCATGACACTCTTCTAAAAATACCAGTAGTACCTTGTCATTTAAAAGTTCACTTTCCTCTATCAGAGAAATTGCCTTTTCCAGATTTACTTCTGTCATTTCTTTTCGTTCTTCATTGAGCTGCTTTAATTCCTTTGCAAGTAAAGCTGCTTTTCCCTGTCCTTCTGTTAAAAACAGCTTAAGTGCCATTTTCGCAGACTCCAGTCTTCCGGAGGCATTGATGCAAGGCCCGATAACAAATCCAAGATGATAAGCAGAGAGATTAGCTGTATCCAGCTTATTTATCCGTATCAGCTCCTGTAAACCGATATTTTTTGTTCGCTTTAATTTATGAATTCCATGCTTTACAATTACGCGGTTTTCATTGGTCAAGTCCATAACGTCACATACTGTTGCAATTGCTGCAAACTCCAGAAAATCCTCCGCCGCTTGTCCTGTCAAGCCTAAGCGTTCATATAATGCTTCAACCAGCTTATAGACAACCACAGCTCCACAAATACCTTCAAAAGGATAATTACAATCCTCCTGCTTTGGATTTACAATTGTATCAGCCGGTGGCAGAGTTTCTCCAATTGGAATATCATGATGGTCGGTAATCAATACAGTCATACCCTTTTCTTTTCCAAAGGCAACCTGCTCCCTGGCTGCAATACCATTATCACAGGTCAGAATTGTATCAATACCATCTTCTGCTGCTGTCTCTACAATCTGTATATTAATTCCATATCCATCTTTAATACGGTCTGGAATTTCATAGTCTATCTTTGCACCACATTTTTTCAATGCAACATATAAAATATAAGTAGACATGACTCCATCCACATCATAATCTCCAATGATACGAATAGATTTTCCATCTGCTATTTTTCTTTCCAGAATTTCGCAGGTCTTGTCCAAATCTTTCATCAAATGAGGGCTATGTAAATGTTCCATAGCTGGTCGTAAATACCGTTCCATCTCCTCATTACTTCCTACACCACGATTAACCGCAAGCCTTGCTAATACCGGGCTAATTCCAAAGGTTTTAGCAATTAGTTCAAAATCTGCTTTCTTATTTTTGATAAACCATTTTTCCATTTATCTTATGCCTTTATTTTTTTATTTAATAAATACCAGAGTGTTCCTGCAATACATACTGAAGAATATCCGCCTGCAATGATGCCTGCCATTAATGGAATTGCAAATTCACGAACAGACTCTACTCCCAGAATGGCAAGCATAACAACCATAATTAATGTGGTCAAAGATGTGTTAATGCTTCTTGTAAAGGTCTGATTGATACTTGCATTTACCACATCCTTTAATGTCTCATCATCCTTCATGTTTGCCATATTTTCACGAATTCTGTCGTAAATAACAATTGTTGCATTGATAGAATAACCTACAATTGTAAGCATACATGCAATAAAAGTATTTCCTACGGAAATTCTGGATACTGCATATACCATTAATACAATTATAACATCATGAAGCAGTGCAAGTACTGCACCTGCTCCAAATGTAACATTTTTAAATCGAATCCAGATATAAATCAGCATACAGATACCAGAAATAGCAACGGATACAATGGCCGCGGACTTCATTTCACCGCTGACAATTGCGCTGATACTTTCCATCTGCACATTGGAAGAATCTACTCCAAACTGTTCTTCCAGAATACCTTCAATTTCCTGTCTCTGCTCCAGTGATAACTCATTAGTTTTAAGAACTAAAGCATTTCTATCTTCTAACTGTGCCATTTCGCAATTGCTTCCTGCCACTTCCATAAATGCATTTTCCATCTGAAGCTTCAATTCTTCTGTAATCTCTACATCTTCAGAAAAAGTGATTTCTGTGGATGTTCCGCCTTTAAAGTCCAGACCATAGTTCAGCACTCCGCCAATCTGTGTTTTGTTTACAATTAAAGCACCAATACCAATTACAATCAAAAGAGCCGCAAGACCATAAGTCTTCTTTATATTTCCCACAAAATCAATTGGCTTACGCTGTTTTTCCAGACCATAGAATTTCACATCATCACAGCCAAATGTATAGAAGGCATTTAATAATACCTTAGTTATAAATAAAGCTGTGAACATGGATAATACAATACCAATTGCCAATGTCTGTGCAAAACCCTTTACTGTACCGGAACCCTTTACCCAAAGTACAATTGCTGCAATTAAAGTCGTAACATTTCCATCAACAATCGCTGACAAGGCTTTATCAAAACCAAGCTTAATGGAAGAACGCACTGTCTTGCCTGTTGTCAGTTCTTCTTTGATACGGGTGAAAATGATAACATTCGCATCTACTGCCATACCAATAGAAAGAATAATACCTGCAATACCCGGCAAAGTAAGTGTTACATCTAAAACGTTTAATAATACCAGTTCCGCAACCACATAAAACACAAGGGCAATGCTGGATGCAAGACCCGGAATACGATATAACACAATCATAAAAATAATAATCAAAACAAATCCTATTGCTCCGGCTATAAGACTGGTATTAACAGCCTGTAAACCAAGAGTAGCACCTACTACTTTAGACTGAATTTCTTCCAATTCCAAAGGAAGTGCACCAATACGAATGGTAGAAGCCAGTTCTTCTGCCTCTTCAAAGGTTTCCTGTCCGGAAATCATTGCTATACCATCTGTAATTGCTGTTTCCACAACTGGTGCTGATACTACTTCTCCATCGTATACAATTGCAATTCTTTTGCCGATATTTTTCTGTGTTGCCTCTGCAAATTTAGAAGCTCCTTTTGCATTTAAGCTCAGCTTAACTACATTCTGATTAAGCCCCGTCACACTATCTGCTGTTGTCATAGCCTGGGCTGTATCAACATCAGAACCATCAATTACAACATTACCTTCTTCATCAACAAATTCAATGGCCCCAGCTTTACCAAGTGCTTCAAGAACCTCATTGGCATCTTTTACATTTGGAATATCTACATTAATACGGTTATCTCCCTCTTTATAAACAGCTGCTTCCGTACTGTAATTTTCTGCTCTTTTCTGCATCTTAAAAACTGTATCATCCATTGCCTCGGTACTTGGATTTGCTTCCTTTGCCTGATAGGTAATGCTGACACCACCAGCAAGATCAAGTCCTAATCGAATATTACCAACGCTTCCCTTTTGTCCTGCTCCAATTCCTACTAAAGCAACATAAACAAGCAGAGCTATTGCTGCTATTACAACAGCAAAGCTTAAACCAGCTTTTTTCTTATCGTTCATTTTTCTTTCTTCCTCCGTTCTGACTAGGCATCAAAATCCACATGCCATACCTTATCGCCGTCATGGATATCCACATAGGACAGATTAAATTCCTCATCCATAACATCTACTTTATATTCATAATAAATAGTATCTGTCTTTTTTGACATGAAAATATAGCTTCCATTTTCCTGGTCTTCAATCTGATCACTAATTTCTTCATAAATGGAAAAGCCATCTACTTCTCCCATATATCCTGCATCTCGGATTTTCTGTTCAATTAATTCATATAATTCTTCCATGGTATCTCCTTACTTTTATCATTCTTTGTAAATTGTTTTATTCTTTAATCACTTAAATATGTAGTGTATCATATCTTTCCCTAAATTGCAATCAACTGAGCATACCACCGAGCATACCACCAAGTCCGCACATGGCAAAAACCGTCAGCATTTCCATTCCCTGTACCATAATGTTTTTATTCAGTAATACTGACACCATAAAAATAACGGCAAAATAGCTGACTCCCAGCAGTACACCCCACAGAAATTTCTTCACCTTCATTCGTTTTCCCATAACAAAGCCACCTACAAATGAAGAAAATATGTACGAAAACACAATACCGATATGTATTGCGTCATTCCCCGGTCCTATTTTCAGCATTATAAATGCCAGCAATAACAGCAGTATTCCTGTTAACAAATAAGCTGACAACAGACTTTTTAATAAAGCTCCTAACTTTTCCATATTTCTAATCCTCCTAATCCTGTCCATACACTAATATATTAATCTGAATATTGATTTATTCCTTGCATTCTACTTTCTGCTTATGATAAAACTATAAATGAAAGGTTGTGATTTTTTGAATCAAACAGACAGAGTTGATTTACATGTACATTCCAACACCTCTGATGGTACATTAACTCCTACAGAACTGGTTTGGGAAGCAAAAGAAAAGGGACTTCGTGCTTTCGCACTAACAGACCATGACACAGTAAATGGAATTGCTGAAGCAAAAGCAGCTGCCCTTGCATTAAAAGAAAAAGAAGGTTATGAACTGGAGTTAATTCCAGGTGTTGAAATATCTGCCGGATATGGCAAACGCGATATTCACATATTAGGCTTATTAATTGATGAGAATTCTGCACATTTAAAAGAAACCCTGGCATCTATTGAAAAGGATCGTGATGAACGCAACAAAAAAATGGTTGCAAATCTTGCTTCTGCAGGACTTCCTATCTCTATGGAGGCTCTTTACAAGGAATTTCCCAATGCAATTTTAACAAGAGCTCATTTTGCAAAATATCTTCAAAAAATGGGAGTAATAAAGGAAATCAAAGAGGCTTTCAAAAAATATTTAAGTGAAGACGGACCATACTATGTTCAGAGGAAATATATGTCACCGGAAACAGCTATTGCATTGATTAGAGAAGCCGGTGGTATTCCGGTTCTTGCCCATCCTCTGATTTATCATTTATCCGAGCATCAGCTAAAGGAATTAATCGTTTCTTTAAAAGCTGCCGGATTAATGGGATTGGAAGCTGTTCATTCTACTAATATCAATAATGACGAAAGCTATTTACGTGGTCTTGCCACTAAATATGAGCTTGTCACCACTGGTGGTTCAGACTTCCATGGTGTCGTAAAGCCGGATATTCAGATAGGTATTGGAAGAGGTAATCTTTCTATTCCTTATTCTGTTCTTGAAAATTTAAAACAACTAAAATAGATAAGGATTGGGCGTATCCGCCCAATCCTTTACTCTTCACTTGGTTTTTCAACTTCAACAATTGCCTGCTTCTTCATTGGAATTCTGCAGTGTTTATTGTTACCAAATTCAACGATTACTACTTCATCCTGAACATCGATAATTACACCATAAAAACCGCTGGATGTAAGAACACTGTCACCTGGCTGAATTGTAGTTAACATTGCAGCGTGTGCCTGTTCCTGTTTTTTCTGTGGTCTAACCATAAGAAAATAGAAAATTGCGATGATTGCAACAAAATAAAGGATAGTTCCTCCAAGTCCCCATCCACCTGCTTCTGCTGCTAATACTGGTAATAAATTCATTGTTACTTCCTCCTAATAATTATATTTCAGTTTGAATTACTGTTTTTCTTCTTCAAAGCCCGCAAGCTTTGCTTTCTTATATTCCTTATAACAGCCCTTTTCGATGGCATCTCTGATTTCTTCCATCATGGTGTTATAAAAGTACAGATTATGCATAACCAAAAGTCTCAAGCCCAACATTTCTTTTGCTTTCAACAAGTGTCTGATATAAGCTCTGGAATATGTGCGGCATGCAGGACACTGACAGCCTTCTTCAATTGGTCTGTCATCCAGTTCATATTTAGCATTCATCAGATTCATTTTACCATGGTTTGTATAAGCATGTCCATGTCTTCCATTTCTTGCAGGATATACACAGTCAAAGAAATCTACTCCTCTGTCTACTGCCTCCAGAATATTGGCAGGTGTTCCTACCCCCATCAGATATACTGGTTTTTCCAACGGAAGATATGGTACTGTCTTTTCAATAATATTGTACATCGCCTCATGACTTTCACCAACAGCAAGACCACCTAAAGCATAGCCGTCTAAATCCATTTCAGAAATTCGCTTTGCATGTTCAATACGAATATCCTCATAGGTTCCACCCTGATTGATACCAAATAGCATCTGATTCTTATTGATTGTATCATCTAAAGAATTCAGTCTCTTCATCTCAATCTGACAGCGGCGAAGCCATCTTGTTGTTCTGTCTACAGACGCCTGCATATACTCTCTGGTCGCCGGATATGGAGGGCATTCATCAAATGCCATAGCAATTGTAGATGCAAGATTTGACTGAATCTGCATACTTTCTTCCGGTCCCATGAAAATCTTTCTTCCATC
>CAYTGQ010000047.1:0-14686 GCA_964437345.1 uncultured Lachnoclostridium sp.
GACGAGAACTTTGACGGAAAAGACATTCGTAATGGTCTTGTTTCCATTATTTCTATTAAGCATCCTGACCCACAGTTTGAAGGTCAGACTAAGACAAAGCTTGGTAATACAGATGCTAAAAGTGCTGTAGAAGATGTATTTTCTTCAGAAGTACAACGTTATTTTGACAAGAATGTAGAGGAGTTAAAGAAAATTCTTGATAACTCCATGAAGTCCTACAATGCAAGAAAAGCTGGCGACAAAGCCCGCAATGCAGTATTAAAACAGTTAAATGATGTGGATACTAAGAGTAAATTAGCAGCCTGCTCTTCTAAGAAGCCGGAAGAATGTGAAGTATACATTGTCGAAGGGGATTCTGCGGGTGGTACTGTTAAGACAGCCCGTAACCGTAAGACTCAGGCAGTTCTTCCACTTCGTGGTAAGATTTTGAATGTAGAAAAAGCAACTTTAGAAAAGATTTTATTAAATAATGAAATCAAATCTATGATTGCTTCCTTTGGCTGTGGTATTGGTGATGAATTTGATATTAGTAAATTAAGATACGACAAAATCATTATCCTTACTGATGCGGACGTAGATGGTGCCCACATCAGTACACTGCTCCTGACATTCTTCTATCGTTTCATGCCTGAGCTGATTAGTGCAGGAAAGATTTACAGAGGTCTTCCACCTCTTTATAAGGTAGAGTACGAAACAACAGGCAAGTCCAAGAAGAAAAAGGAATCCCAGTATATTTTCAATGATGCTGAGCTGGAGAAATTCAAGAAAATCCCAGGTAACAAGATTTTAAATGTACAGCGTTACAAAGGTCTTGGTGAAATGGATGCCCAGCAGTTATGGGAAACAACTTTGGACCCTGAAACACGTATTTTGGCTCAGGTTTCCATCAGCGATACAGTAGAAGCTGATGAAATCACTACAACCTTAATGAGCAGCAACGTTCCTCCAAGACGTGCTTTCATTATGGAAGAAGCCAAATATGCTCGATTAGATGTTTAGAAAGGAAGAATCCAAGCATTTTGCTTGAAAGTTGATATAGAATGAATACACCAACAGAAAATATTATTCAATTGGATTTCTCAGAGGAAATGAGAACTTCCTATCGTGATTATGCCATGAGCGTAATCATTTCCCGTGCTTTGCCAGATGTTCGTGACGGTCTGAAACCGGTACAGAGAAGAATTTTATATGCCATGAGTGAGCTGGGGCTTGCTCCCGACAAGCCACACCGTAAAAGTGCCCGTATTGTCGGCGATACCATGGGTAAATATCACCCACATGGTGACAGTTCTATTTATGATGCATTAGTTCATATGACAGAGGATTATTCCCTCTGCGTACCTTTAGTAGATGGTCATGGAAACTTTGGTTCCATCGATGGTGATGGTGCGGCTGCCATGCGTTACACCGAAGCCCGCCTTTCCGCCGGTGCCATGACAATGCTTGAAAACCTTGATAAAGGATTAGTTGAATTTGTTCCTAACTTTGATGAAAGTGAAAAGGAGCCTGCTGTTTTACCAGCCATGATTCCTAACCTTTTAATCAATGGAACTACCGGTATTGCTGTAGGTATGGCAACCAACCTACCTCCACACAATCCCGGAGAGGTTATTGACGGTATTATCGCTTACATGGATAAACCGGACATTACAATTCCCCAGTTAATGAAATATATCCCGGGACCGGATTTTCCAACTGGTGGCATTATTGTAAACCAGCATATTCTGGAATCCATGTATGAAACTGGCGAAGGCAAAATTAAAATTCGTGCCAAAACAGAAATTGAAAAAGGCGAATATGGCCGTCAGAACATTATTATTACAGAAATTCCTTATACCGTTGCCGGTAATAAAACCAAATTAGTAGAAACACTTTCCGCACTAATGAAGGATAAGGTTTTCGATGAAATCTATGATGTTCGTGATGAATCCTCTAAAGAGGGTATCCGTATCGTTATCGAAGTAAAGAAAGACCGTGATATTGAAAACCTTTTGAATGGTCTTTACAAGAAAACCTTAATGGAAGATACTTATGGCGCTAACTTCCTTGCTGTAAAGGACAAGCAGCCAATTACCTTTAATCTGAAATCTATGATTAAGGAATTTGTTGATTTTCAGGAGATTCTTTACACCAAGGAATACCAGCATTTATTAGCAAAAGCCAATAACCGTCTGGAAATTGTAGCCGGTTTAATTAAAGCGACTGACGTTATTGATTTGATTATCGAAGTTCTTCGTGGAAGCACCTCTGTAAAACAGGCCAAAGCTTGTTTAACCAATGGAGAAATTAAAGATATTAAATTCAAATCTACCCAGTCAAAGATTGAAGCTTCTCACTTCGATTTTACAGAAAGACAGGCTGATGCTATTCTCGCAATGCCTCTTTCCAAATTAATTGGTCTGGAGATTTTAAAGCTTCATGAAGAAAACGACACCTTGCTGGAAAACATTAGCGAATACAAAAAAATACTTGGTGACAAAGCAGAGCTTTACCGTGTTATCAAAACCCGCTTAAAATCTTATAAAAAGATGTTTGCTTATGCAAGAAAAACCTTACTTGGCAATATTGAAAATGCAGAATACAAAGAAGAATTTAAGGTAGAAGACATCTATGTTTTAATTGATCGTTTTGGTTACACTAAATCACTGGATTCTGCAAGCTACACCCGTGTAGGTGAAGATACATTAAAAGATTACCCACATATTATCTCCATGAAGAATACAGACCGTCTCTGTCTGTTTACTGCAGAAGGCAATATGTATCAGGTAAAAGCAGAAAAGATTCCAAAATGCAAGATTAAGGATAAGGGCACTTTAATCCATACTCTTTGTAAGGTAGGAAAAGAAGATATCCTGATGTACAGCTCTTTTGAGGAGTTATTTGAAGCACAGCTTATGTTTACGACAAAGCACGGATTTATCAAGCTGGTATCCGGAATTGAATTCGAAACCAATCGTTCCATGATTGCTTCTACCAAATTAGAAGATGGCGACAGCGTTGTTGCTATTGATATGTTATCTGGTTCTGAAGCACTGGAAGGCAGTAAAAAGGTAATTCTTTTGACCTCCAAGGGACTTTCTCTAGGCTTCCCTGTTTCTGAGGTTACAGAACTTAAGAAAACAAGCCGTGGTGTGAAAGCAATTGCTTTAGATAAAGGTGATGATGTGGCATTTGCTACTTTAGTTGCTCCGGATACTGAAACCTTCCAGTATCATGATAAGACTTTAAGTGCAAAAAAGGTCAGAGTTCGCAAGCGTGGTGCTAAAGGGCATAAGGCACAGCTGTAGTCCGCAAGTCACATTTTTGTAACAACTTGTTTACAAAAAAAGGAAGCTATGCTATACTAACTGTCGTATATTCAAAAAATTTTCCTACAATATGCAGTGGAGAGGCAAAATATTCAGTATAGGAGGGGAACACCTTGCATACGTTCTTTATCAAAGAACAATTAAGTTCTTTACCTGAAATCAATGCGGATAGGGGACTCCGTCATTGTATTGGTAACACCAAAAATTATCGTCAGGCTCTTTACATGGTTTTAAAAAGTTGCAAATTCAAGATTCCACTTATGGAATCCATGCTTGATTCCGGTGAATACGAGGGACTTCGTATTATTCTCAACACCTTAGGACAGCTTTTTGACAACATCGGTGCCGATAGTCTTGTCAAGCAGTCTGAATATTTGGAGCTTTGCATCCTGAATATTAATTCCGGTGCTCTTAAGAATGCACTGGAAGCAGAAGAAGCCTTGACCTCTTATATTAATACACTGACTGATTTTGTATATCGTCTTGAAGATGCACTTCATGCTATTGATAGTCATCTGGCAAAGAATCAGCCAGCACCGGTACAGGATCTTTCTTCTTTAGAAAGAACAATGGAACGAAAATTACATGCAGTATAAATAAACAAGTCTTGCGGAGCACACCGCAAGACTTGTTTTAATTTAACACTCTATTCCAATGGTATCTTCTTATCCATCTTTAAAATATGGTTAATCAGCCAGCCTGTCAAAAATTCCAACAGTTCCTCTAAGTATTCCTGCTGTCCATCATCGACTTCTTCCAAATTCACCTCTGCCAGACGTTCAATAAATGCTTCATGCTGTAATTTTTGCATTTCCAATCCATCATAGCCGACTACTTTCATATGTTCTTCTTCATCTTTGAAATGATATTCTGTATAGTCTTTGAGCTGGTTCAAAAGATCTACAATACCATCATATTTATCCGGCTTGAAATCATCTTTTACCAAATCATTAACTTCTCCGATAATACGGAACAATTCTCTGTGTTCCTTATCTACAAAAGAAATACCTGTCAGATACTCATCACCAAACATATATGGATTTTCCTGCTTTTTCCACTCTGACAATGGCTGTAATCTCCCAATCAGCATGTCACTGCCAATAATATGTTTGTAGAGCCATTTTACAAGATATCTTAAAATATCATCAATAACCTCATCCTGTCTTCCGTCACCATCAAGGCTTGCTACTTCCAGCTCATTCACCTTCATGCGGAAATGATTATGCTGTTCCTCTTGAATTTTCAATTCCGGATGGTCTATTTGTCTCATATATGCTTCTTCGTGTTCAAAATGTGTATCTGCATATTCTTCTAATTCTTTAATCAGACTTTTAATCTGGTCATATTTATCTTCTCTGTAATCCTCTAATAGCAAATCATGGGTTCTATTAATGATTTCAAAAAGTCCTCTATGCTGCTCATCAATACTTTCCATTCCTATGATACAATCGTCTGTAAATAAATACATTACAAATTCCTCCTCTGTTTTTCATTATTAGTAGATTAGTTTCACCTATTTTTCTAAAAATTGTGTTGCTTTTTGAATAATTATACTGCAATTCATGTATTTTGTATAGTGTATTCAGATTTCCTTATAGATTTTTATGGAGCAAAAAAGAAGACAGCCTATACTGTCTTCTTTTGATAATTGTATTATTTACTTTTCTATTAGATATTCTTAAATCTCTCTACTTCAGCCTGAAGTTCTTCAGAAATTTCTCTATTAATATCTGCTTCGCCCTTAATACTTGTTAACGCATCTACTAACTGTCCTGTATTCTGAGCTGCTAATACAACACCCTGTGCACTTTCATCTACAGCAATATTGATACCATCGATACCTTCAACCATCTGATCCATTGTTGTAGCAAGTTCTTTTGCTCTTTCGTAAAATTCCTGAAGAATCTCATCCATATGATCAGCATCATTGTAATATGTATTGGCTGTATCTACGAATTTATCATAGTCAGATAAAACTGTATCATCAATAAATGTCAGCATCTTATTAGCATTAGCAGAAAGATCTTCTACTGCACTTGTAACAATACCACTGATGTTCTGAATATTATTCGCTGTATTCTTACTGCTTTCTGCCAGTTCTCTAATCTGGTCTGCAACAACAGCAAAGCCTTTTCCTGCTTCACCAGCTCTTGCCGCTTCAATAGAAGCATTCAGCGCCAGTAAGTTTGTCTGACTGCTGATACTTAAAATATCATTAGTCAGAGTATTAATCTGTTCTACTCCACGGCTGTTTTCAATAGCAACTTCCAGCATTTTGCGGATATCACTCATCATTGTAGTTGTATTAGACTTGCTTTCTTCCGCCTCAGCACGAAGTGAAACTGCATTATTCTTAACTCCTGTTACAAAGCCTTTTCCACTTTCTGCTTCTTCACTCATCTGCTTAGAGGCACTTAAAATCGCATCTGCACCATTTGTAATACCATCTAATGTAGCTGCAATTTCTTCCATACTTGCTGACAATTCTTCCATTGCAGCAGAAATACTGTTAGCATTATCATTGGAATCTTTAATTTCGGATGTAATCTTAGCTACCAGTTCATTCATATGTGTGGATTCTGTTCGAATCTTCAACATAATTCCCTGAAGCTGTTCAATGAAACTGTTAACACCATCTACAAGCTGACCCACTTCATCCTGTGTCTTAACTTCAATACGTTCTGTAAGGTCACCTTCATTATTATTAATACTGTCGATAATTTTTCCAAGCTGTCCGCTTGCTTTCTTAGCAGGTTTTGATACGGATACTTCAACAATAACTACCATTAATACTGCTGCTCCTAAGAATACAAAGAACATAGCATCAGCAATACTTGCATAGCCATCTACGGATGCTCTTCTTGTTACTACAAGATTGTCCGCTGTAGTTACAATAATATCCATAAGTGCTGTCTCTGCCGCTGTAAGTGCTTCAATATTTGTAGATGCACCATTATTAGCATTCTTAGCACCTTCCACATCTCCTGCTAAATATAACTCTGCTACCGTAGCTACCTGACCCTGTACAACCCTTACCGCTTCTGTATAGGCTGCTATCGCTGCCTGCACATCTGCTTTCGATGTACCAGCCAAATCCCCCTCTTCCAAACCATCTGCAATTGACATCATCTGTGCTAACAGATTTTCTGTTTCTGTAATCATATCAGGTATAGCTTCGGCCATAGAGGTACGTGCCTGATCATTTGTATACCAGACAATCATATTTGCATAAAACTTACTTGATTCTACCTGTTTTACAACCTGCAGTTCAAGACGTTCCAACTGTGTCCAGTTATCATACATTCTGTTCAATCCACCTAAAGCCTGTTCACTAGCAAAACCATAAGCTAAAGATGTGATTCCATACATAAGTGCCATAAGTACCAGCATCACAATAATTCTTGTGCCGATTTTTTTCTTCATAAGTATACCTCCATACAATACTATAGTTATCTATCACATTGTCTTGCAACACCACTTTGCCTTACTAAAGTAGTATAGAAACCTAATTTAATAATACAACATTTCCAATAGAATTACAATAGACCAACTCAATCATGCATCACTTTTTATATTTTTTTTATAAATTGTCAAATCATTAAAAATAAAAACACAAGAGGTATTTTTATACCTCTTGCTCAAAAGATTTTATCATCTTATTTAAAATTTGATACAACTGTAATGCCTCTTCCTGAGACAAATGCACACAGTTTACCAACTTTGCCGGAATTTCTACTGCCTTTTCTTTCAGTTGTTCTCCTGCTTCTGTAATTCTTACATTCAGAACTCTTTCATCCTGTTCAGAACGTTTTCTACTAAGCAAACCTTTCTGCTCCAGTTTTTTAAGCAGAGGAGTCAGCGTACCTGAATCGAGAAACAGATATTTTCCCAGTTCCTTTACGCTCATTTCCTTATGTTCCCAAAGAACCATCATTGTAATATACTGGGTATAAGTCAAATCAATCTCATCTAAAAATGGCTTATAACTCTTTACAATTTCCTTAGAGCAGGCATATAGTGGAAAACATAATTGGTTTTCTAATTTTAAAACATTGTATTTATCACTCATGGTTATCTCCACTTCTTTTTTACTAATTAATCATGCACAATTTAATTTACCATTTTTTTCAGCAGACATCAATTCCTTTTTCAAAATACTGTATTAAATATCTTATTTAAATTGGATTATATTATAAATAAGACGTTCTATGCCAGAGAAGCCTCATAAGCAGCCCTGACCGCTTTTGCCAGTTGGTCAGCACAGGAAGTAGGTCTTCTTCCGCAGGTAATACCTTTACACTTTTCCTCAATCTGTTCCACTGTCCAGCCGTCTACTAAAATTGGAATAGTCTTTAAATTACCATTACAACCACCTGTAAAAACAATATTTCTAACCACGTTTCCTTCAATATCTAATTTAATATTTGTTGAGCATACATTCTCTGTCTGGTAATTAAATTCCATAATGATTCTCCTTTTCTACAGTAATTCACTTACTTTTTCTTCTACAACAGCCATATCTTCTGTTGGTTCGAATCTTGCTACTACATTACCTTCACGGTCAATTAAGAATTTTGTAAAGTTCCATTTAATATCTGGCTGACTGGCAAACTCTGGATTTGTTCTTGTTAACATACTTTCTACAATTGCAGATAATGGATGATTTGGATCAAATCCTGCAAATCCCTTTTCATTCTGTAAGAATTTGAATAATGGAAGGGCATTTTCACCGTTTACATCAATTTTTGCAAAATGAGGAAATGTAATTCCGTATCTGGAGTCACAGAAGCTTACGATTTCTTCATCTGTTCCAGGCGCCTGATTACCAAACTGGTTGCATGGAAAATCAAGAATTTCAAGTCCTGCATCCTGATATTTTTCATATAAATCCTGCAAATCATCATACTGTGGTGTAAATCCACATTCTGTTGCTGTATTTACTACTAATACTACCTTACCTGCATATTCGTCCATGCCTATTTCATATCCCTGTGCGCTGTTTGCTTTAAAATCGTAAAATTTCATAATCTTATTCTCCTTTTCTTCTACTTTTATTATAAATTATTTTTCTTCTTTATCCATGCTCAAAACACGTTTTATTTACATTACATTAATTTTGCTACTTCTGCATCAATTTTTTCCGGTGTTTCTGTTGGAGCGAAACGGTCTACCACATTTCCGTCACGGTCTACCAAGAATTTTGTAAAGTTCCATTTAATCTTACTTCCTAAAAATCCACCTTTTTGGGATTTTAAATAAGTATATAAAGGTTCTTCATTTTCACCATTTACATCAATTTTCTTAAACTGTGGAAATGTAATTCCATATCTGGAGTTACAGAAATCTGCAATTTCTTCATCACTGCCAGGTGCCTGACCGGCAAACTGGTTACATGGAAAATCTAAAATTTCAAATCCTTTTTCCTGATACTTTTCATATAAATCCTGTAGACCTTCATACTGTGGTGTAAATCCACAGCCTGTCGCTGTGTTTACAATTAATAATACTTTATCCTTATAGTCTTCCATGGATACTTCGGTTCCGTCCTGTGCTTTTACTTTATAATCGTAGATGTTCATAATTCATTCTCCTTTTAATAATTATTTTTCTTTTTCACAATTAAATTGGGTGCAATGTTTTTTGATGATTTGATTGTATACAATTGAATTGCATTTGTCAATACTTTTTTATAAGTTTTTTTAAAAAGTTTTATAAGGAAAAAAAGTTTTTCTTCTGAAACGAATTATGCTAAAGTAATAACTGGGCAATTTAGTCTGCATCTTATGCGTGAAGGAGATTTTAAAATGAAAAAGATATATGAAGGAAAAACAAAAGACGTATACAGCCTTGAAAATGGAAATGTAATGCTCAAATTTAAAGATGACTGTACTGGCAAAGATGGTGTGTTCGATCCAGGTGAAAACAGCGTTGGATTAACTATCGAAGGTATTGGTAAAGCAAACTTAGAAACTTCCATTCATTATTTTGAATTATTAAAGGATGCTGGTATCAAAACTCACTATGTAAGTGCTGACGTAGAAAATGCTACTATGGAAGTCCTTCCTGCAACTGTATTTGGACATGGTTTAGAAGTTATCTGCCGTCTGGTTGCTACTGGAAGCTTTATCCGCAGATATGGTGAATATATTGAAGATGGTACTGTTTTAGAAGGCGGATATGTAGAATGTACTTTCAAAAACGATGCTTTAGGCGATCCACTCGTAACAGGTGAAGGTCTTGCTGCATTAGGCATCATGACTCCTGCTATGTTTGAAAGTATGAAAGAACAGACATTAAAAATAACAAAAATCGTTGCTGATGATTTAAAATCCATCGGTCTTGATTTATGGGATATTAAATTTGAATTTGGTTACAACAACGATGAAGTAATCCTTATTGATGAAATCGCCTCTGGAAATATGCGTGTTTACAAAGATGGAAAAATTGTTGATCCTGTAGAATTAACAAAATTAATCTTAAACAGATAGTAATTTCTTATAATACAATGCAAAAAGGGCCTAGTGATAACACACTATGCCCTTTTTCAATATCCTGTATATACTTTTTAATCCTCATAAAGTCTCATTAATTTCCTAGCTTCTTCCCTTATTTGCTCCACTACGTTTTCTGGTCCAATCACCTTTACATCATCTCCAAAAGCCATAACCCAGCCAAGGAACTGAGGACTTACTGCCACATTGACTGTCACAAGAAAATGCTCCTCATCTTTCTTACGGATAGACACATCTTTACCAAATCTGTCAATCACAACACCTGCCAGATAATTTGCCATTTCCAGCTTTACATGCTGTTCTTCTCCATCAAACATACCGAAGTGTTTTCTTCCGTATTGAGCCATGTCAGACTTTTCAAACAGTTCTTTTCCTTCTCTTTTTTCCTCTGTCAAATCTAAATGGAGCATTTTATCTACTCTGTAATGTTTCATAATTCCGGCTTCGCTGTCATAACCAATCATATAATAACTCTCATTATCCCAAAGCAGGGACCACGGGCTAATGCAATAAAATTCACCATTTTTTCGAAGTTCAGGCTCTTTATCCACATTCCACTGAAAATACTGAAATCTTATCTTTACATTATTACTGATAGCTGTATGTATCTTATCTACACTATAATAAATCGTTTCATTCATGGTCTTAATACGACCAGATACATACACCTGACGTTGCAGCTCATTGGCTTCATATTTACTTGCCAGACCTTCTATCTTCTTAATCAGTTCATTGGATTTCTTTTCTGTAATAAACTTAGAGGACTGAACTGCATCTACCAAAAGCTTTAATTCTGCCAGTTCAAAATCCCTGCTTGCTACATGGTAAGAATATGCTTTGCCATTCTGCTCGCCTATAATATCCATGCCTAACATACGCAGTGTTTCTAAATCGTCATAAATGCTCTTTCTCTCAGCAGTTACGTCATATGCCTTTAATGCTGCTAAAATCTCCGGCATGGTAAGACTATGGCTCTCGTCTGTTTTCTCTAATAATATTCGCATTAAATAAATAAGCTTCAGCTTTTGATTTGCTCCCTTTGCCATGGTGCATTCTCCCTTGTGATTACTTTGACCTGACAGATATTTTCTGCCAATGACTTGATATAAGTATACCACTCTTTCCATATATCCGTCTATCTTATCAGCATTAAAAGTAATCCAAATGGAATTGCCAATGGGGGATATACAGCTATGAATACAAAAAGTACAAATATAAACATATAGCCTACATCTACCCCTTTCGATTCCTTCTTACTGCTACAAATATCATAATCCACATATGTTCCAAAATCTTCTTCTATCATATTATTGTTCCAGTGATTCATAAGACATACCTCTCTTTCATTCAATCCGTTAATCTCTTTGATATGTCTTAATAATAAAACAGACAGTGTACCTTAAAACGGACACTGCCTGCTATTTTCTCTTTATCTTACGCTTTTACAATATTCTCTTGGACTACACCCTATCTGTTTTTTAAACAATCTTGAAAAATAAGCAAAATCCTGAAATCCCACTGCTACTGCTACTTCTGAAACAGATAATTCTGTCATATTGAAATATTTGACTGCTTCATTAATACGTGCCTGATGAATAAACTCAGTTACACTGACTCCCACTTCCTTGCTGAAGCTATTTGACAGGGATGCAGCATTTTTCTTAAAATGCTCTGCCAAGAGTGCCAGCGTCAATTTTTCATCCAGATGCATATAAATATAATTGATTACATCACATATGGTTTTTGAATATTCCGGAAATGTGTAATTCTTCACCAGCAGACAATATTTATGACAAATATCATTTATCATTCCACTGATCATATCTCTGCTGGTCAGACGATTAATTTTTATTCGTATGGAAGCATAAAGCTTCAAAATATATGATGGATGAATGTGAGTCTGAAACATCACCATATGACAGCAATCATTTATCAGATGCAAATCTCTTTTACATTCGTCAATACTTTCACCGGATAACAGCCTGGATACCTTCAAATACTTTTTAATTGCTTTTCTGACTGCTTCTATATCACCTTTACCCAAAGCTGCTATAAACTTCATCAGAGAGTTCTGATAAGCTTCCGCAACGTCCTCTGTGTACTCCTGAAGCATTTCCGTATTTACTTCTATTATATTCGCTTCTTCCTGATCTGAAAATTCCATCTGAACTGATTCCATATTTTCAAATTCTGGAAAATAAACTGCCAGGATTTGCTTTGTAATATTAATCACGGAAGTCAGCTGCACATAAGGAAACCCCTCATAAATATACTGAAGATTCGTCGCTGCTTCTACAGAAATGTGGCTATTTTTCATAAGTGTCGAAAAGAACTTTGCCGAAAATTCTTCTGCCCTGAATGGCCCAACAAAAATCATGTCCGGCTGTTCACCATATTCTAAAACCGCAAGTACATTATAAAATCCCAGATTACTTCGTATGACAACCAGACGTTGGTCCGCATTTTCCAATCCATAATCCTTTCGCTGGCCCTTTTCCAGAAAATCAGACCACACCATATTGCGGATTCCATGGTCTATTTCGTGAAAATTTTCATATGGCGGTGTCAAATACACTACATCCATTTGAAATGCTTCCTGCATTACTTTCTGCAATAACTGGAAGCATTTTTTCTTTATATTTTCTTTTTCCATCTTTACTCTTTAACTATTTCTTCTGCTGCAGCTTTTTCTGCCTGTTCGGCTGCCTCCGCAGCTTCTCTTTCAGCCTCTGCCTTTTTTCTGGCAACTTTATTCTCATACATTGCTTTATCAGCTATATCAAGGCATTCATTGAAATTACTGTTTTTGGAATCCATTACACAAAGCCCATATGATACTGCCAGTGCTTTTCCCTTCAAACGAATTGTCTTGGCTGCATTCTGAAGCTTATCAATTAATTCCTTTCCCTCTTCCTCTGTTGTTCCCGGAACAATAAATACAAATTCATCTCCACCAACACGGAACATCATTGTTGTATCTGGGAAAATAATCCTGAATAATGATGCTGCAATCTTAATCAATTCATCACCGGCATGATGTCCATAGACATCATTAATACGTTTTAAACCATCACAATCCGCAGAAATAATACTTACCGGATAAATCGCATCACTAAGATGAGCCCTTACCCACTCATCAAGATATCTACGATTATGGAATCCAGTTAAAATGTCAGTACCTGCACGCACTTTTAATTCTCTTTCCAAAATAACCTTTTCTGTTACATCATTAATAAGACCAACAATGCCAACGATATTACCTTCGCTGTCTTTTACTGGTTCTTTTATAATTTCAAGATATTCAACAATTCCATCTAAATCTATTTCAGATATATAACGACTGCCTTCACCGGTTGCAAGAATCTTAATATCATCTTCATAATAGAAAGTTCCCAGTTCCTTATCTCGCTGCACATCTAAATCTGTCTTCCCCTGAATAGACCAATTTTCTCCCTCTTGTTTTAAATGTCTCCAATAATGGGTAGAAAACTGATATCGGCACATTTTATCTTTATAAAAAATGTTTGCAGGCAGTTTTTTTAATATTTCTTCCAACAATTCTATGTTGCCATCTAACAGCATAATCCATCTCCTTATGTTTTATTATATTTCTACTTATTCATACTTTATTTTATCAAATCAACTATCAGCCTTTATAAAATACTGATAGTTATACTCCATTATATATGAATTCTTAACAGAAAGCAATTACAAACAATATTTTAAATACTCTTCATCTTCCAATTTTGAAGCTTCTACTGCTTTTATAATAGCTTTCTGCATTACTTTTGCGCTTAAAGTCCCTACCAGATTCACATCACTGGTTACCTCTCCAACACTACATGCGTAAATACTGTCACCATCTGCCATAGTTCCTACCGGGTTAATGCATCTTGCATAGGCATTTCTTGTCATAGACGCAATTTTATTTAATTTTGCCTTGTCAAACTTTGCATTAGTAATAATGCATCCAATAGTTGTATTGGAATTAAACATATCCTTTGGTGCATTCATAAAGCTTATAAATGCCTGTTCTAAATCTACAAATTCTTTGCGCTCTGCATCTAGTAATCCAGCAATTTTCTGTCCGTTTTCCGGATTAAATATATCTCCGAATGCATTGACAACTACAATTGCAGCAATTTGTAATTCACCAACCTGAATTGCATGGATACCCAGACCGGCCTTCATTGCCTGCCTCATACCACAAAGCTTACCCACACTGGCTCCTGTTCCGGCACCCACATTGCCCATGCTGTCATCACAGCTTTCCATTGCCTTTTTGCAGGCTTCATAACCCATGGCGGCATCTGGTCTTACATTATTTGCACCATAGCCCAAATCATAAATGCAGGACTGGCATACTAATGGAACAAGGGCATAGCCTGTGTTATAGCCAATTCCATTTTCCTCTAAGCATCTCATAACTCCATCACTGGCTGCCAGCCCATAAGCACTGCCACCAGATAATACGACTGCATTCAGCGGATTATCTGCCGTCATCGGGTCAGTCAAAGGAGTCTCACGGGAAGCAGGTCCACCACCACTGATATCACATCCTGCCTGTGCTCCATTTTTAAAATATAACACGCTCACTCCCGTCTTTGCTTCATCATTCCGGGCATGTCCAATGGAAACACCTCCTATATCTTTAATACTGATTTCCTTAATTAAATCATTCATTTTGTTCTCTCCTCTCTTTTTATCTATTGATAATTTCATTTTACCTAATATTTCCTTCTTGTATTCCACCTTATTTTATCACAATTTGCTCTATTCGCAAAGGCTATCTATATTTTTCGTTGACCTCTTACTTTGTATTAACCTTTGTATCAGATATTCACAAATCTTGAGTTTCCGCATTTT
>CAYTGQ010000048.1:0-14545 GCA_964437345.1 uncultured Lachnoclostridium sp.
GCTACTTTGTACTGTTTACCACCTGTTGCAATAATTGCGTACATATGGCACCTCCTATTTATCATTACTCGCCAGCTATGGTGTTACCAATGGGCAAACTTATACCTCGCTGTGCGGCACACAAAACTATTTAAACACACAACGAGGTATTTGTCAACATTTATTTTGTATTTTTTTTCAATATTTTTTCTTCCAGCTATGCAGAGATATTTTTTGATTACTTGAGAGCATTGTTTTTCTGTTCTTCTTTTACAAAAGCTTCTAATGCAACAATAATTTCATTTTTCTCTCCAACAGCAGTTAAATCTTCTCCATCAACATAAGAGCCGATAGAATCTGCCGTATTTTCACCCCAAACAACTACGTTATTAAGGATTCCTGCTGTCTTGAGTCCACGAATTCTTCCAATTGTAAATAAAGCTGCCGTTTCCATGTCAGAACCAAGAACACCCTGCTTGCTCCAATATGCACTTACTTCATCTTCATTATCAATGTAGAAGCTGTCATGACTTCTTGCAATACCTACATGATAAGAAAATTCTTTTTCTTTTGCTGCTTCGATACAGTCAAATAAAAGGTCTGTATCAGGAATAGCCGGGTACTGTGCACCTACATAAGTTTTTGAAGCTCCATCATCACGTACAGCACCATTTACAATTACTAAATCTCCAAGTTTAATGCCTTCCTGCAATGCACCACAGGAACCAATACGAATTGCGTGAGTTACTCCAATCTGTACTAATTCTTCTACTGCAATTCCGGTAGAAGCTCCACCCATACCGGTTGACATAGCAAGAACTTTTACACCTTTATATGTACCGGAAATCTTTTTATACTCTCTGTTAAAACCTAAATCCTCTACATTTTCCAAATGCTTTGCTATACGGTCTACTCTGGCTGGATCGCCTGGTAAAATAGCATATTTAATACCTAATGTTTCATCTAACTGAATATGTGGCTGTAACATGTCAAATCTCCTGTTCTGTCTTACCTGTCTAATCACAAATAAGACTTTTTCTTCTCTATTTTATATCTTCTTTTAAATTAATTATCTCATAGCATCAATTTTATTGTGAAGTTCTTTACGCAGCTCCTCAGACACAAAAGCTGCATCTGCAGAATTATGAAGCATGTTAATAATATCTTCTTCTGTAAATCCCATTTCCTTCAGACAATGATCATATTCAATATCTAAATTAATACCAGAAAGAATCATATTATCTGTATTAATCGTAATCTTCATTCCCATATCTAAAAGCTGTTTTGCCGGATGTTCTTCATAAGAAGGCTGTGTCTGGCACTGAATATTGCTGGTTGGACACACCTCTAATACAACACCTTCTTTAATTGCACGTTGACATAATGCTTTATCATCAAAAATATGATGTCCATGACCAATACGTTTTGTTCCAAAATCCAAAGCATCTAAAACAGTATCTGGTCCCTGGCTGTCTCCTGCATGACAGGTAAATGGTATACCCAGTTCTTTTGCACGGTCAAAAATTGGTGCAAAATTCTTAAGAGGCACAATACCTTCTGCTCCGGCAAGGTCAAGACCCACAACACCTTTACCAAGAAATTCCTTAGTTAATTCCACTGTTTCCATATTAGCAGCTTCATTAACCTTATTATCACCTACACACATCGTGCATAATAAAATTCCTGTTTTAATATTTAAGAATTCTTTATCAGCCTTTGCTTTACCTTCTAAAACAGCTTCTATCGCTTCTTTTTGTGTTAAAGCTTTTCTTGTATGAAGCTGTGGAGCAAAACGAATTTCTGCATAAATAAGTCCCTGTCCGGCTAAAAGTTCAATTAATTCATAAGTAACACGGCTTAAACTACTTTTATCCTGTAACAACTGTAATGGCATTTCAAATCTTGCCAGATAGTCATTTACACTGCGGCAGTCTGCAGATACTACAAGAAAATGGCGAAACTCCTCTAAAGTATCTGCCGGCATTGTAACTCCCTGCTCTTTTGCCATTTCCCATGCAGTTTCAGGGAGCATGGAACCATCTAAATGAAGATGTAAATCAATTTTCCCAAAAGGATATGACATATTCTGTACCTTCTTTCTTATTCTTATTGAATTTTACAAACTGCCTGCCTTATTATTAAACCAAGCAGGCAGTTTCAAATTTTAATATGAATATAATGCGTCTTTCATAATCTTAAGCATTGCATCTCTGTCAATATCTAATACAACAACTGCATTTTTCTTTTCAAACTTATGGTCACTGAAAAGGTCTGTTACTGTCTTACCAAGGGTAAGTTCAGACTGGGTTTCAACATAAACACCAGCTTCCTGTGCTTTAAATATTTCAGGATGTGCAATATAAAGAAGCGGACAGGAATCATGCATGCTAATACCTGGTAAACCAAATCCAACACAGGCATTTAATGCTCTCTGTGTACTTTCTCTGAAGAATCTAGTAACAGGTGTATTGTGTTCACCAACTTCGTCTACTTCTGCAGGTGTAAAGAATGCTTTTAAGGTAACATCCAGACCACACATTACAATCTGAATCCCAGAACGGAATACTGCCTGAGCTGCATGTGGATCTGTATAAATATTAAATTCTGCACATGGAGTACAGTTGCCGCCCACTGCAGCACCACCCATAATCAAAATTCGTTTAATTAATTTAGTAAGCTCAGGATATTTACTAAGTGCCGTTGCAATATTGGTCATTGGACCAACTGCTACTACCTGTAATTCGCCATTCTGTTCCTTTGCCACACGGTACAGAGCATCCCATGCTAATTCTTTTTCTGGTTCATAGCTTGGATCAGGTAGTATGGCACCACCAAGACCATCTTCTCCATGAAATAAAGATGCTGATTCATATGGCTTAATCCAAGGTTTTTCTGCTCCTGGATAAACCGGATATTTTTTACCCATCAAATCACAGACTTTTATCGTATTTTTTGTTGTTTTATCAACAGTCACATTACCAGATAAAGTACTGATGCCAAGAAGGTCAATTTCTTCCAAATAATTAGCAAGTAAAATTGCCGCTGCATCATCAACACCAGTATCGCAATCAAACCAAACAGGTACTTTATTCATATTTGTATCCTCCCATTAATTATAAGTTTTTACAGCTTCAACCATTAAATCCACAAATCCCTGACGGTCAATGCCCATACCAACATGGGCATTTGGTTTCTGACCACTCAGTCCAAACATGTCAGCAACTGTAGTTCCTCTGCAATATTCACCCTTTGTTTCAATCTGAACAAACATATCCTTCATCATAATTAATTCCGGACGAATTAAAGCTGTAACTGCTACCGCATCATGTACAGGAGCCCCTTCGTAACCAATGTTACGATGGAATTCATAGAAGAATTCAAGCCATTCAGCAACTACTTTGGCAACTGGGTTACCTACTGCACGAATGCGTTCGAAATCCTCTGGGAAAATCAATGCCTTTTCTGTTACGTCTAATCCAGCCATATAAATTTCTACACCAGAACGGAATACAATATCTGCTGCTTCCGGATCAACTAAAATGTTAAATTCAGCTGCCGGTGTCCAGTTTCCTGTAGTAATTCCACCACCCATAAGACTAATGCAGCGAATTTTCTCTTTTAATTCCGGATGTGCAAGTAAAAGTGTCGCTGTATTAGTAAGCGGACCAGTAGATACGATGCAAACTGGTTCTTCACTTTCACGAAGCACTTTTGCCATTAAGCCTACAGAGCCAAGTGGATTAAGCTCCATTGCCGGTTCAGGAAGAACCGGACCATCTAAACCGGACTGACCATGTACTGATGCTGCCGTCATTGGAGCAGAGCATAATGGTGCTGGTTTGCCTTTTGCAATAGGTGCATCAATACCTAATAAAGTGCAAATTCTCTGTGCATTATAGGTTGTCTTATCAATTGTCTGATTACCACAAACTGATACTACTGCTTTAATTTCAAGTAAATCACTGGCTTTCGCAAGCATCCAGGCCATCGCATCATCATGCCCCGGATCACCGTCTAAAATAACAGGAATCTTCTTTTCCATAAAATCATTTCCTCCTTAATCATATAGTATTACTAATAGAACCGCCCATATTATGGCGGTTCTATCCTATTTTTATTTTATTTCTTTTCTACATTGGATGCATGTCTCTTTGCTTCTTTACGACGTTTATTAACAGCAAAGATAACTAAACCAAAGATTGTAACTAAGTATGGAATTGGAGAAGCCAGGTTGGAATCAAGACCAATTGCTGAGAACTTAATACCAAGTGCCTGAGCAAAACCAAATACGATAGCTGCAAGCATAGAACCAACTGGTTCTCCATTACCCATTGCCTGTGCTGCTAAAGCAATGAAACCACGTCCGGCAACCATATCCTGTGACCATCCCATTGCATAAGACATGGACATAAATGCACCACCAAAGCCGGCCATCAATCCAGAAAGTCCCATTGCTGTATAACGAACCTTCATAACGCTTACACCTACAGAAGCGGCTGCGTTAGGGTTTTCACCTACAGAACGGATATTTAATCCAAGTGGTGTCTTATAAAGCACTAACCATGTAAGCCATACAAGGAAAAATGCAATATAAGTTAAAAGAGAATGTCCAGAAATAATCTGGCCAATTACAGGAATACTTCCAATAATTGGAATATTAATAGTTGGAATCTGTAAGTTACTTGTAATTAATGATGTTGTAGAAGAAAGAGCTTTTCCTTCTGTAATATTTGTAATTACTTTAACTAGGAACAGCGTTCCTCCCGAACCTATCATATTGACTGCAATACCAGTTAAAATAATAGGTGTCTTAAGGTTAAATGCAAACAAGCTCATCAAAAGTGCAACTAAAACACCCATAACTAATGCTGCAAGTAAGCCTAAGAACCATGAAGATGTCCAGTATGCAACTAAAGAACCTGCTAATGCAGAAATCATCATTGTACCATCTAAACCGATATTTGAAATACCAGCTTTTTCTACAATTACAGCACCAAGAGTCGCAAAAAGAATTGGTGATGTAATACGAATGATGGAAAAGAAGAATTCCGGTGTCATCATTGCTGAAATTAAGCCTCCCATTATGCATTACCTCCTTCTTCTTCTTTCTTTTTCTTTTCAGCTTCCATAATTTCCTGCTGTGCTGCACGTACAACTAATTTCTGACGATATCCAGACAAGAACTGTTCTGCTGCAAAGAATACGAATACAACTGCCTGTACAATATCAATAAGCTGTGCAGGAACTCCTGAATATGTTGCCATTAAGCTACAACCTTTATCTAAGTATGCCATAAAGAATGCTGCAAATGGAACAAAGAATGGATTGTTACCAGCAATAATTGCTACTGTCATACCTGTCCAGCCATATCCTGGAAGGGAACCCCATGAAAACGCATTATAACGGCCGAGCATTTCGATACCACCACCTAAACCAGCAATGATACCACCAAGCACCTGTGCAAGAACAACAATAAATGCTACACGGATACCAGAATATTTTGCAAATTCCTGGTTAATACCAATCATACGAATTGCATAGCCCCATCTTGTACGATACATAAACAAACCTGTTATAATCGTAACAACAATAGCTACAACAAAGCCCCATGTAAGCTTGGAACCATTGTCTACTAACTGTGGTACTAAAGCTGTCTCTAAGAATGGAAATGACATAATCTGTCCCTTGCTCTTATCAGCAAGAAATGTATTCATGAGATATTTAATAGCATACATAACCACATAGTTTAACATTAAAGAACATACCATTTCTGATACATCCAGTTTAGCCTTTAAAAGGCCTGGAATTAACATCATTACTGCTACAGATAAAGCACCTACAACAAGACAAAATACCATGTGAATACCTGCCGGCATTGGTATATAAATCGCACACATAGCGGCTACGAAAGCACCTAACATGATACCGCCTTCGCCACCCATATTAAACTGGTTTGCAGAGAACATAACACAAGTTGCAAGACCAGTAAAAATAATAGGAATCATAGAAGCTAAAATATCTGTAATACTCTTAACCGCAAGTCCATTTTTACCCCAGATAGGTTTAATCAGAAGATTAACCATAGCATCTCCGGTTGCTGCCAGCTTTTCACCGACACCTGCACCTTCTGCACTAATAAAAATCAGAATTGCTGCAACCAAAAGTGCAATTCCAATTGCAACACCGCCACGAAGGATGCTGAACATCATATTATCTTTCTTACTCATGACATACCCTCCTTACTTCTTCTTCTGACTGATGCTTCAGACCTAACATATATTCACCCATAATTTCATCATTAAGTTCTGTAGTATCTTCAAAATATGCTGCAATTTTTCCACCATGCATAATCATTAAGCTGTCAGATAATTCCATAACCTCATTAAGGTCAGCAGAAATAAGTAAAACTGCAATTCCCGAACGGGATAATTCTACTAATTTCTTACGAATAAATTCTGTGGCACCAACGTCAATACCACGAGTTGGCTGGTCTGCAATAATCAGCTCTGGATTACAAGAAAATTCTCTTGCAACTACAACCTTCTGGATATTACCACCGGAAAGCATACCAACCTTCTGGTCTCTTGATTTGCATAATACTTTATAATCTGCAATTAACTGGTCTGACATTTCATGAATCTTATTCATATTAAACATTGGACCATTATTTAATTCTTTACTGTCACTTCTGTCAGAAATCAGATTTTCTTCAATAGATGCAGTTCCTGCAATACCATAAATCATACGATCTTCCGGTACTAAAGAAACACCTTTTTCACGAATTTTCTTCTGTGGAAGTCCAATAATGCTTTCACCATTTACTGTTGCAGTTCCGGCATCCGGAACATTAAGATTAAATAACATATCTACTAATTCTTTCTGTCCATTACCTTCTACCCCAGCAATACCAAGGATTTCTCCACGACGAACATTGAAAGAAATCTTGTCAAGCATCTTCTTGCCCCACTCATTTGTGTATTCTAAATCACGCACCTTCAGAACTGTCTCTGTTGGTTCTGCTTTATCTTTTTCAACCTTTAATACAACATCACGACCCACCATCAAACGTGAAATGTCCTGTGGAGTAACATCACAAGTGTTATGCACACCCATAAATTTACCACCACGAAGAATGGACAAACGGTCTGTAATCTGCATAATTTCATTTAATTTATGAGAAATAAAGATGATTGTATATCCCTGTTCTTTTAAACTAACAAGTTCTTTAAAAAGTTCTGATGTTTCCTGAGCTGTAAGTACCGCAGTTGGCTCGTCCAAAATTAAAATTTTAGCCCCACGTACTAATGCTTTTAAAATTTCTACCTTCTGCTTCATACCTACAGGAATGTCCATTACTTTTGCATCCGGATCTACTTCAAGATTAAAACGTTCAGAATATTCTTTTGTAATTTCAACAGCCTTTGCATAGTCAATCAATGCACCTTTGGTAGGAACCATTCCAAGTACCATATTTTCAGCTACAGTTAAACTTGGAACTAACATGAAGTGCTGATGAACCATACCAATCCCTTTAGAAATTGCCACATCTGGTGATGTCAGATTAACCTTTTCACCATTTACATAAATTTCTCCGCTGGTTGGCTGTTCCAAACCAAACAACATTTTCATTAATGTAGATTTTCCAGCACCATTTTCACCCATAAGTGCATGAATTTCACCACGTTTTACGTAGAAATCCACATCTTTACTTGCAGCAACACCGTTAGGATAGACTTTGGAAATTTTTCTCATCTCAACGACGTATTCGCTATTCATATCTGCCATTATATAGCCTCCTGACTTAATAAATATATTTTTATTCCTTATAAAGTATTTTTAATAATACAGGTAATCAATCTATATTATTAAAAATACGCTGCACCATCACTGACGGTGCAGCGTAACAAAAGAATACACTTCAATTATCAGTTTTCAGCGTCTAATTATGGACGTACAGAATCACGAAGTTCATTTACTTTACCTTCTGTATCAGAAATAGCAGATGGAACAACTACAGAACCATCTAAAATTGCTGCCTGAGCTGCTTCTACAGCATTCTTTGTTTCATCAGATGCATATGTAGCGAAGTTCTTATCTGTTACAATACCAACGCCACCTTCAGCAACACCAAGAGTAACTTCTGTTCCCCAGTATTCATTTCCAGCATCCCATTCATCAAATACCCAGATAAGGGAATTTCCGATGTTCTTTAATCCGGATGTTAATGTGATAGCAGATAAATCTGCTGCGAATGTAGCTTCCTGGTCAGAGTCTACACCGATAAACCAAGCATTACCTGTTTCTAATGCAGCTTCTGCAGCACCATTACCGGCATTACCAGCAACACCCCAGATAATATCACATTTGTTATCATTAATCATAGATAAACCATATTCTTTAGCGATAGCTGTATCTACATAGTCATTTGTGTAACGTGTATCAATCTTAATGTCTGGGTTAACAGACTGAGCACCGAGAATGAATCCATATAAGAAGTCATTAATAACTGGGCTGTCTACACCACCTACAAAACCTAATACAGCATCTTCATTAATATGTTCAACAGAAGTATCTGTTGTCATGCTTCCTGCAAATACACCAACCAAATAACCTAAGTCATTCTGCTTGTATGTAAGGTTAAGAACGTTCTGGCAAGCACCAACATATGTGTTATCATCATAGATAAGATATTTCTGATCTGGATACTGTTCAGCTACTTCTTTTAAGTAGTCTGGCATCTGGTATGTACCGCAAATGATAAGATCAAATTCACCAGAATCAGATACTTCGTATAATGTGCTTAACCATGTAGGCTGATCTTCATCTGTACCACCCATTTCGATAGTTGTTAATGTGATACGACCAGTTTCTTTCAATGTGTTGAGACCTTCCTGTGCTGAATCAAAGAAAGATTTGTCACCAAGGTTACCATTAACAAGGTTACATACATTGTAAACTTTTGCTTCTTCTCCACCTTCTGTGGATTCTGTTGTTTCTGTTGTTTCTGTCTGTGTGCTTTCAGCAGTATCATCGCTTGATCCGCCGCCACAAGCAACTAAACCAAACATCATAGTAACTGCGAGAAGTAAAGCAATAACTTTTTTCATCTCTTTTTCCTCCAATTAATTTTTTAAATTATACAAACGCACAGAACTATTTCTATGTTTTTGTACACAAATATTATACATTATCACCATACCAAAGTCAATTTTTTGTTTTTGTTTATGCACTTTTTTTCTTTTTCAATATTTTAATATATTTTATATGTCACATTTTGCCATTTTATGCAAAAACAAAGGCTTTGAATACTCTTTTTGTATAGAATATCCAAAGCCTTGCTTATTATTATTTTCAATATATAATCTGGACATAATCCACAAAAGCTATGCATCTTTCTGGGCACGTTTAACATGTCTTACATCCAGTTTATTCTTTTTCATAATTTCTAACAGATAGTCAAAATTATCTGTTTCTACACGGAAAAACATTTCCTGAATACCCATAACTTCTGTATCAATATAAACAATATTTTTAATATTTCCGCCACCTTTAGCAATTACTTCTGCAATATTTTTCAGAGTACCTTTGTTATCATGACATAAAATAGTAAATGAATCATATTTTGGTGAACCAAACTGTTTCTGATAATGTTTAAATACTGCCTGCTGAGTTACAATTCCTTCTAATTCACCCTTTTCATTGGTAATTGGAAGAAAACGAACTTTAGATGTAATAAATAAAGCGGCAGCTTCTTCAATTTGCATCTCCTTACTGATGGTATCAATCTTAGTCTTCATCATCTCTCGAACTTTTAACTGAAGAAATTCTTCTTTGCTACAGTTATATTCGCGGAAGAACATTTCATAAGTATACTGTTTGGACAACACACCTTTAAATACTTTGCCTTCTATTACCGGTAATGTTAGAAGATTGTAAGCATCAATCTTTTTCATTGCTTCTCCAATTGTTTCATCGATGGAAATGCACTGTAAATCCTTCATAGGAAGCATAATAACTTTAACACGCATATAAGTCCCCTCCGTTTGGTATATTATATATATAATTTTACATGAAATTCATTCTTTTGTATAGGATTTTTTATTCTTTTTATCTCTCTTTTCTTACTTTTTTCACCTGTTCATGTAATGGTTTTCTTACTTTTTTTCTGGTAATTTCCACCAACCCTAAAGGCGTCATATCTACAAGTACAGTTTTTACCGGATCCTTTTCCAGACAAGCTTCCAGTTTCTTCAAAAGAAGCTTTTCATCTTCCTTTGCATCAAGTCCGATAAAATCAACGACAATAATACCAGAAAGATTGCGAAGACGAATCTGTTTAGCAATTTCTTCTGCTGCTTCCAAATTTATTTTTAGAAATGTCTCCTGTATCTTTTTATTGCCTTTAATAGCTTTTCCGGTATTTACATCAATAACAGTAAGTGCTTCCGTTGGCTCAATAACCAGTGTACCTCCTGATTTTAACCATACATTTTTCTGAAGTGCCTTATCCAGTTTGCTTTCAATTCCATAAAGCTTTTCTAAGGAATAACTTTCATCCTCATAAAATCTTAACTTTTCCAAATCCTCTTTCTGATAACAGCTTAAATATTCCTGCATTTTTTTGAAAATCCTCTTATCATCTGTAACGATTTCATCCAGACTTTCTGCTCTCTCATTACGAATATCGCAAAGGAACCCTGCCGGAGCTTCATAAAGCTTTGAAAAACAGCTTTTTTGTACGCCAAAACGCAAAACATTCTCATAAAGCACCCTTAACACATTGATTTCCTGCAAAAGCTGTTCTTCTTCTGTCCCTTCTGCATTGGTACGGACAATCCAGCCGTAGGCTTCATCAGAAAACGGTTTAACAATTGTCTTTAAACGCTGCCTTTCCTCTTCAGATTTAATCTTACCCGAAATTCCAATTCCAGCTTTTCCATGTGTCAAAATTATATATTTTCCTGTAAAATTAATGTTAGTTGTTACCACCGGAGCTTTTGTCTTAACATCCTCTTTAGACACCTGGACTACAACTGTATCCCCAACATTTATTTTATCGTTTTTCTTAGGATTAGCAAAAATAGGAGCTTCATTGGCAGAAAGAGAAAGATAGCACATCTGCTTATCTTCTATCTCTACAAATGCTGCATCAATATTTTTAACTATATTTTTTACTTTGCCCAGATAAATATTGCCTAAAATGCTTTCATTTTCTTCATTCTCCACATTAATCTGTACCAACTCGTCCTGTTCAAAATATGACGAAAATATCTGCTTATTCTTTCTGGTAATAACCAGCTTGTTTTGTTCTATTTTCATTATGCTAATTCTCCAAACGCATCCAGAGGAATCAGTTTACGAGGTGTCTTGCTGCCATTTAAATTAACTTCACCTTTTTTTGCATTGACATCTGTGTAAATCTCTAAACGGTGGATCTGATAAGCAAATTCATTATACAAAATACCTTCCGCTTCACAGAATGCTGATAAAATCAGTTCTGGTTTGATATTATTTACACTGCCGCAGGTAAGCTGTAAATAGATGACCTGTCCATTTTCATAGGTCTCTGCTACAGTTTCAGGAAGAGTTCTGCCAATCTTTGCTTCAAAGTCAGCCTGATTATCAGCTGCTGCATAAATAAATGGTTTTAAATCAATTTCCTGTTCGCTTTTCTTTGTTTTCTTCACAATCATTAAAGATTCTCTTTCTAAAAACGCCAAAAGCTTTTTCTGAAAATCTTCACATACCTCATAACCATCTTTTACAGATACCTTGTAATCTGCCGCCGCAAGTAATGCCATAGAAGTCTTACTGTCTTCCGGCAGAACCTTTACATTCAATATCTGCATTTCCTCTGTCATGGTTTCATTTAATCTGTTTTTAATGTCTTCACTGGAAGTAATGGAATTCAACTGAATATCCATATATTCTCCATCGCTTGTTAAGCCTACTCCTAAAGGCGAAGCAAAGGATAACTGCTGATGAGGGTTAAATCCCTGTGAATAGCAGACATCAATTTCACTTCTTCGAATTGCCTTCTGGAAATAACGCATCACATCCAGATGGCCAATAAACTTCATAGAGCCGGATTTATTAAATTTCATTCTTGCTTTAATCATAATATTACCTATTCTATCGTGCTTTACACGTTACCTTTCTATCGTTTTTCACTCAATAGACCAACACTTTTCCAATTACATAAGCATAAATTAGCTTGTCGGTCTATTGATGCAGATGCCTGCTTTATAAGAACCTGCACCACAGCCAGAACACTTCATACGGCAGTTTAGAGTTACCTTTTCTGCCTTGGCATTTTCATATTCTCTCCATAAGAAATCTTTTGTAACACCGATATCGATGTAATCCCAAGGAAGAATCTCATCTTTGGAGCGTTCCCTGTCTGTATAGAAATGATAGTTAATTCCGTTATTATCTAATGCTTTCATCCACTTATCATAGTCAAAGAATTCAGACCATGCATCATAGATACAGCCGTCATTATAAGCATCTAAAATTACCTTACAAAGCTTTCTGTCACCACGGGCAAGAATACCTTCCAGTACACTTACTTCTACTTCATGCCAGTTGTACTTGATACTTTTCTGGTTCAGCTGTTCACGCATTTTCTCACTTAAATACTGCTGTTTAGCAATAAATTCTTCCCCTGTCGCCATTCTTGTCCACTGGAATGGAGTAAATGGTTTTGGAATAAAGAAAGATGTACTGGACACAATCTGAACCTTTCCATTTCTCTGTTCTTTTGGAATCGTGTAATATTCCCTTGCAATTTTATCAGAAAGAATCGCAATTCCTTCAATATCCTCATTGGTTTCAGTTGGAAGACCAAGCATAAAGTATAATTTTACACGGTTCCAGCCACTTACAAAGGCATCTTTAGCACCCTTTAAAATCACTTCTTCTGTCAAACCTTTATTGATTACATCACGCATTCTCTGGCTTCCCGCTTCAGGTGCAAAAGTAAGACTACTCTTCTTCACATCCTGAACCTTACTCATAACATCTAATGCAAATGCATCAATACGAAGAGATGGTAATGAAATATTAACCCCTTTGGAACGGAATTCATCAATCAGGAAATATACCAGTTCCGGTAAATCTGTGTAATCACTGGAACTTAAAGAACTTAAAGAAATCTCTTCATGTCCAGTTGCCTTTAACATCTTATAAGCACTTTCCTTTAAGAAGTTAACGTCTCTTTCACGGATTGGACGGTAAATCATACCAGCCTGACAGAATCGGCATCCACGGATACAGCCTCTCTGAATTTCCAGGACAACTCTGTCCTGAGTTACCTTTACAAGGGGAACCAGAGGTTTCTGCGGATAAGGACAGTCTTCGGCACTTAAATCAAGTACAACCTGTTTCTTAACCTTTTTTGGTGCATGACTATTTACTGCTTCAAAGCTTGCAATGGTTCCATCCTCATTATAAGCCACCTCATAAAACATAGGAACATAAAGTCCTTCTATCTGGGCAGCCTTTTCCAAAAATTCAATTCTGGATAACCCATTCTTTCTGGCTTCCTTATAAGTATCTAACAATTCATCATATACCGTTTCACCTTCACCAATATAGAAAATATCAAAGAAATCAGCAATTGGCTCCGGATTATAAGTACATGGACCACCACCAATAACAATTGGATCGTCCCATGTTCTGTCCTTAGCAATAAGAGGAATCTTGGACAAATCCAAAATCTGCAAAATGTTGGTATAGCACATTTCATACTGCAGAGTAATTCCAAGAAAATCAAAATCCCTTACCGGGTCCTGAGACTCAATGGCAAATAAAGGGATATCCTTTTCCCTCATAATCTTGTCTAAGTCTGTCCAAGGAGAATATACACGTTCACAGTATACATCCTCTCTCTTATTAAACATATCATATAAAATCTGGATTCCCTGATGAGACATACCAATCTCATAAACATCCGGAAAACACATACAAAAACGGACATCTACCGCATTTTTATCTTTCACAACCATATTTACTTCATTGCCAATATATCTTGCCGGCTTTTCTACGGTTAATAAAATTTCATCTGATAATGCAAGTTTTCTCATACTTTTCATTAGCCTTTCTGTGTTGTTTATCTTGACTGTGCTATACTTCATAGCCCACTAGTGTTTATTATAACATATCCATCGATTTCATTTCAATCGAGACTGTTAAAAACAGAGATAACTTTTTCTTCCATGAATTCTTCTGCAGTTTCCATGCCATTATTGTTGCTGACGACTTCCAGAATAGTTCCATAATTTATGCTCTGGTAGGTGAAGCCGGTTTCTTTTATGCCCAGAAATAGTAAAAATAAGAAAGAGGCAGTAACTAAGCGAAGTTGAAAAGAAGAAAACTGTTGTTTAGAATTTAACTTTGCATTTGTTTGCGTACTTTGGGAACTATTGATATTTGCTATTTTATAATTCTTATATCCTTTATACCTTCTATTATTTTTCCTCATCTGTGCTACTTTTTCACTTCTTGAAATCTGCTCCATACAACCACTCCATACTTAAAACTTTTTTATTCAATATATAGACAGACT
>CAYTGQ010000049.1:0-14117 GCA_964437345.1 uncultured Lachnoclostridium sp.
TCATCAAAACGTCCATAACTGAGCACTTGGAAAGCACCATATAAGGCTCTGATGGAGCCATGGGTAAATACTGGATATTTCTTGTGAATATGAATTAATTTGCGATGAAGTTCTATTAATTCCTTATCTTCTTTACCCCAAGGATAAGTTCTACGATTATCCGGATCGGTCCAACCACACACGCCTGCTTCATCACCATAATAAACGGTTGGTGCACCTGGCCATGTCATCTGCATTAATACTGCAATTCCCATAACTCCCTTATTAATATTGTGAGAAGCTGCTTCTGCTCCCATATAATCAATTCGCCCTACCTTACGGTTAGTTCTTGTAAGGAATCGTGAATGGTCATGATTAGAAAGTTCATTCATGGATACCTGTAAAGACTGTGTATTCAATCTTGACATATGATGGCTCATGGCACTCCAGAATACGTCTGCTGAACCAAGCAAATCTCCACGGAAGGAATCGCTATGCTTTTCCAAACCAGTTAAAAACCATGTTATTGGTTCCATAAATGCATCATAGTTCATTACAGTATCCCATTCGCCACCTTTAAGCCACCCGGAAGGGTCTCCGTAATGTTCTGCAAGGATAATAGCATTCGGATTGGCTTCTTTTACATTACGTCGGAATTCTTGCCAAAAATAATGATTATATTCCGGTGAATAGCCAAGGTCTGCTGCCACATCTAACCTCCAGCCATCTACATTATAAGGTGGAGACACCCATTTTCTAGCAATTCGCATAATATCATCATAAAGAGCCGGCGAGTTCTCATAATTCATCTTAGGAAGTGTATCATGTCCCCACCATCCGTCATAATTATTACTATTACCATCAAAACGGAAAAAGCTTCTGTATGGGCTGTTTACATCTACATAAGCACCTTTTTCATAGCCTTGCTGGTCTACATAAATTCTTTCTTTATCCATCCATTTATTAAAGGAACCGCAGTGGTTAAATACACCATCTAATACAATTTTCATTCCTTTTGCATGAATGGCTTCTACCAGTTCTATAAAAAGCTGATTACTTGCTTCTAAGTTTTCTTTGTCTGTTACACGACAGATATAACGACCGGCATGACTGTTATCCCTGTCTCCCGGATTCAAAAGATTACCTTCATCTTTTACAATTTCCCCATAATGAGGGTCTATATAATCATAATCCTGAATATCATATTTATGATTAGAGGGAGATACGAATACCGGATTGAGATAGATAACATCTACTCCCAGGTTCTGTAAATAATCCAGCTTATCCATAACTCCTTTTAAATCACCGCCATAGAATTCCCTGACACCCATGGAGGCTGGTATCTTTTCCCAGTTATCTACTTTTACAGTACCCTCATTGATATAACAGTATTCATTGCTTTCCACATCATTGGAAGGGTCTCCATTATAAAAACGATCTACAAAAATCTGATAAAATACTGCACCCTTTGCCCAGGCTGGTGTCTTGTAGCCCGGAGTAATAGTGAAGTTATAATAAGTATTATTTTCCTTGGAAGCTCCTCTGTTATTATAATAGCATACCTGATTTCCAAGACGGACACGGAAATAATACTCTATCTGCTTATCCTGCAGCTGATACTTTACCTGATAATAATCAAAATAATAATCGCTGCTTTCTTTTTCCATAGGAATTTTCTCGCCATTCACTACCACATAAACGCTGTCTGCATTATCTTTTCCAGTACGAAATCGGAGTGTTATTGCTTCAAAGGGCTCTGGTTCCATTGGAATACGATACTGTTTTGTTCCATCACTAAAAAGTGCCTCCTGATCCAACACAGGAGTATTACTATCTATATACATGCGGATTTTCTGGCTGTCTGACATTTGAGCAAATTTCAATGGAATATCGAACATGTTGTTTTCCTGCCTTTCATGGGCTATATTTTAATATATGCAGCCACAGCCTGTCTGCTGTGGCTTTCGCGGCGTTCGCCAAATAACCTTGCAAGCAGGTTGCTTTGCTCACTATACGCGAATAAAGTAAGAGAGAGCAGCCATCCGATCTGCTGCTCTCTCTTTGGAGAAGGTATTTTTGTTACTTATGGGGTGTAGCAAAAACTATATAATGTATTGGGGTTTACGCATATTAGTATAGCAATATTTCGCTTTTAAGTGTGCACAAACTTTACAAAAATTGAACATTTTTTTTGGTAATATTGCTACCCCTGTTTTTTTATCCACTCCAAAATCGCTGTGTTTTTTTCTAAATTTCTTCTATTTCTTCATCTTTTTTTGAAAACAGGGCTTCGAACTCTTCTCTGGAGATTCTATCCTTTTCCAACAAAAGATTTGCACAGTCGTGTAATACCTGCAGATTATCTGTTAATATCTGTTTTGCTTTATCATAGCAGTCATCAATAATTTTCTTTACTTCTTCATCAATGATTTTCGCTACATTTTCACTGTAGCTTCTTGTATGTGCCAAGTCACGTCCGATGAATACCTCATCATCATCGCTGGCATAGTTAATCATACCAAGGCTCTCTGAGAATCCATACTTCGTTACCATGTCTCTGGCTCTCTTAGTTGCCTGCTTAATATCCTGAGAAGCTCCTGTTGTAATATCATCAAAAATAAGAGATTCTGCAATACGGCCACCAAGGGTTGCCATAATATCCTGAAGCATCTTGCCTTTTGTCATATGCATTTCATCTCTCTCCGGCAACGGCATTGTATATCCGGCAGCTCCATGTCCTGTTGGAATAACAGATATCGTATATACCGGTCCAATATCTGGAAGCAGATGGAATAAAATCGCATGACCAGCTTCATGATAAGCTGTAATCCTTTTATCCTTTTCAGAAATAACACGGCTCTTCTTTTCAGTTCCGATACCAACCTTGATAAATGCCTTATTGATATCTTCCTGAATAATATAAGCACGTTCTTCTCTTGCTGCTCTGATTGCAGCTTCATTTAAAAGATTCTCCAAATCAGCTCCGGTAAAACCAACTGTTGTCTGAGCAATCTGTTTAATGTCTACATCATCACCTAATGGCTTGTTCTGTGAATGTACTAAAAGAATTTCTTCTCTGCCCTTAGCATCCGGATAACCTACAGTAACTCGTCTGTCAAAACGTCCCGGACGTAAAATAGCCGGGTCTAAAATATCAACTCGGTTAGTTGCCGCCATAACGATAATTCCTTCGTTAACACCAAAACCATCCATTTCTACTAACATCTGGTTAAGAGTCTGCTCTCTTTCATCATGTCCACCGCCAAGACCAGTTCCTCTGCGTCTTGCCACTGCATCAATTTCATCGATAAATACAATACATGGTGCATTTTTCTTTGCTTCTTCAAATAAATCTCTTACTCGGGAAGCACCAACACCAACAAACATTTCTACGAAATCAGAACCTGAAATACTAAAAAATGGAACTCCGGCTTCACCAGCCACTGCTTTGGCAAGAAGTGTCTTACCTGTTCCCGGCTGTCCTTCCAAAAGAACACCCTTTGGAATTCTTGCACCTACACCTGTGTATTTTGCAGGATCTTTTAAAAAATCAACGATTTCTTCTAAAGCTTCTTTTTCTTCCTGAAGCCCTGCCACATTCTTAAATGTAACATTTTTATTCTCATCTGTGGTCATCTTGGCACGGCTCTTACCAAAATTCATCATTTTGCTGTTACTGCCACCGCCGCCACCAGCCTGATTACTCATAAATGAAAACAAGAACATGATAGCTGCAAATCCAAATACATATGGAATTAATGTTGTAATAACCCAGCTTGGCTTGCTGATATTATGAAGTTCATAATTCACTATGCCTCTGTCTGTAATTTCGTTTTCAATTTCGTTGGTATCTGTTACATAAAATCCCTTCTGGGTATTATCCTTAAATGTAACAACAACTTCACCAGTAGGAACTTCTTCATTCTGATAAATATCAATATATGAAATATTGTCCCTCTTGTTCTCTAAATCTGTTATAAAAGTGCTCTCATTGTAAGCTGTCTGCTGTGTCGTCTGCATTCCCTCTGAAAAATACACTGCACCAAAAATAATCAACAGCATCACAAGATAGAACCCCATCCCTTTTAACTGGTTCTTCAACTCATTTCCTCCTTTAATTCTCTACTACTCCAATATATGGCAGATTTCTGTATTTCTGCGCAAAGTCCAGACCATAGCCTACTACAAACTCATCCGGAATTTCAAAACCTGTATAATCAACATCCACATCAACAACTCTTCTTGATGGCTTATCAAGGAGAGTACATAATTTTAAGCTTGCAGGTTTTCTCACCTTTAACACTTCCATAAGATGTGAAAGGGTTCTTCCTGTATCAATGATATCTTCAATTACAATAACTTCTTTGCCTTCAATATTTTCATCTAAATCTTTTACAATTTTAACACGTCCTGTGCTTTCCGTTCCATCCCCGTAGCTGGATACAGACATAAAGTCCAGTGTTACAGGCAAATCAATTCTTTTTGCCAATTCACAAGTAAAGAAAATACTTCCTTTCAGAATACAGATTAAATGTACTTCCTTACCTGCGTAATCCTTTGTAATCTGAGTAGCAATTTCCTTAATTTTAGCGTCTACTTCTTCCTCTGCAATCATTACACGAATATTGTCTGCCATGCTATTTTACCTCCGTAATCTTTACCTTTAGTATATTTTTTGTAGTTTCTGTAATCTTATATTGTTCGCTGATTCTGTCTCCAAGAATCCAGATAATGTGACTGCCATCTGCCAGCAGAGCCAATTTTTCTCTTTTTTCCCGTGGAATTTTCTTATCAATAAAATAATCCTTCAGCTTCTTTGTTCCACCTGCCGCATTAACCTGAAAAAAGTCTCCATTTTTCCTGTTTCGTAAGTGGATACCATTCTCTATTTTATCATAGTCAAACCACTTCATACAAGTATTTTGAGGAATTTCTTGCCATTTTTCTTCTATTTTTTCAAGTTCAAGACTGATGTGCCATCCTGCCTCTTCTATCCTATACGTTCTGCCAGGAATTAATTCATAAGAATATCCTTCTTTTTCCGCAGATTTTCCCAGTTTTTCTTCCTCTATGGTAAAAATAAGAAATTCATACTCACGACGAACCACAATATTGTAGGGCAGATTGAGCATTTTTCCGGATTGATTTTTTGCCAGAGCCAGAATACTTTCAACATGCTTTGCCTCAATATCCTTTGCCTGCCCTGCCGCTTTACTTAAAATCAACTTTATCAGTTCTCTCTGAACAACAATATCCTGCTCCCAAAGTGTTTCAGACTTCATAAAGTATTGCCCATTTTTTTCGGTGACAATCGTTTCATACAGCTGTTCTACATTTTTTCTCACATAGGCTTCCACTTCTCTTAAAAGCTGTGCTGTTCTCGCAATATGCTCCACTGCTTTTTCATTAATTTCTTTCTCTGCCATAGGGAGCAGCGAAAGACGTATCTTATTTCTTGCATATTCCTGCTCCAAATTCGTTCTGTCTACACAGTATCTCTGTCCATTTTTTTCCAGATACTGTTCAATTTCTCTTCGTTCTACAGCCAAAAGAGGGCGAATAATTTCTCCCCGCTTTGGTTGAATTCCACCCATACCCTTTAGACCGCTTCCGCGAAACAGCTGAAACAAAACTGTCTCAGCACAGTCATTCTGATTATGGGCTACTGCAATCTTATTACCGCCCACTTTCTCAAGCACTTCATAAAATGCCTCATAGCGTGCCAGTCTGCCTGCTTCCTCTTCCGTCATCCCCTTCTCTTTAGCTAACCTTGGAATATCCCTCCATACCGGAAAATATGCTATTTTTTTCTGCTCTGCAAGCTTTCTTACAAATACTTCGTCTCTGTCTGCCTCTTCTCCGCGGATTCCATGATGTACATGCACCACAAAAAGCTCCAGCTCATATCTTCTCTGCAGCTCTATAAGCACAGAAAAAAGACAGACTGAATCTGCTCCACCTGAGACACCAATTACAATCCTATCTTTTTTCTGAATCATTTGATTTTCTTCCACATACGAAATGACTTTATCCAGCATGGTAATCATATTCTCCTTTAGCATCATGGGAAATACGCTTTTATTCTACCTCTCCTGCCTTTTATTTTCAACTCTTTTAGTATTTTTCCCACACTCCTGCCACTAATACAGTCATATCATCTGCTCTAGGTTTTGGGGACACCTCTAAAACCTTTTCCAAAATAGCATCTGCTATCTCCTGGGGATTATTACTTTTAATCTCTGACAAAATAAATTCCAGACATTCTTCTTTTTCCTCTGCCTGAAAGCTATCTAAAATCCCGTCTGTCACCATGATGATATAATCTCCATCTTCCACCTGCACATTTCTTGACTCTACCTCTACCTGCTGAAACATCCCTGCCGGCAAGCATGCAGATTCAATTCTCTCAATTCCACCCTTTCTCTTTATAAAGCTGGCTGCCGCCCCCATTTTAATAAAACTGCTGTTTCCAGTATATAAATCAATAATGCCCATATCAATGGTAGAAAAGGAACGGCTGTCTGACCACAAGGCATATATGGAATTCAACAAATGAATAGCTGTCTTTTCACGAATTCCTGTTTCCATCATCTGTTCCAACAGCTCTATTACCTCTTCACTCTCCTCATTGGCACTGCTGCCGCTTCCCATACCATCAGAAAGCATCATCGCCATTTGCCCTGTTCCCAATTCCAGAAACGAAAAATTGTCCCCTGAGACATTTTCTCCCTCCTTGCTTTTCCTGGCAACCCCTGTCAACGTCTTATACTTTGCATCTTCTACAAACACCATTACTTCGCTTTCTCTCGGAACAACGTTTTTTGTATGTTCTCCCGGGCGCATACGAATACCTAGAACCTGTCCCAGCATAACTGCCACTTCTCTGCTGGTCACACATCTGCCCCATTTCATTTTGGCAATTAAGTGAATTTCTCTCTGCTTCTGCCGATTTTCCACCATAATCAGACGTTTTACATCAATATGCTGACTTCGAAGCTTCGCTATCATCTGATCCTCCAATTCATTTTTGACCTCTGTTATTTCACACACATCAGCAGCAAAATCCTTCATAACCTGCGCCATTCCGTTTAGCTGTTCTGCTACTGCTTCCCTGCTTTCCCTCAAACGGTTATACCAGTTCAAATTTACTCTGGCTATCTCCAGACTTTTATTAGTTTCCCTGACAAAGGCTTTTACATTAATACACCGTTTCATAAATTCCAATGGAACATCCTCTTCTACAATAAATCCATTTTCTCTTGCTGCCGAGAAAATTGTCTGGGCTGATTCATATGTAGTCTTATAATTGCGATTCCAGCACTCTTCGCACCGAACACAATCTTTACAGAATTTTCCCGATACTTCCTCAAAAATATCATTCACTTCCTGATAACCAAATACCTGCTTCGGTCCGGAAAACTTGTCAAAGGACTGGGACAATCTTGTCAAAGAATCAGAAAAATTCTTAAACTTATTTCTTGTAATTAATTGAATATTCTGCTTCATATAAGAACTATCCTCATCATTGTTTCCATTCCAGCTGACCGGCTCCAGATATTTAACCGGTATACAGGAAAACAAAAGCATTCCTGATATCAGATTTTTCAAATGATTCATTTCTATTAATGTCTGGTAATATAAAAATCCCAGAGAAATTCCAGTTATGGCAAAAGCTATAGAGGCTCCTATTTTTCCAATTTCCTGAAACATTCCACTACAAATCCCCAAAATACAAAGTGTACCAATTAGAACCGTTTCACCGGTCTGAAAGGACAGCGCAATTCCACAGGCAGCACCTATGACAGCACCTGCACCCGAACCATATTTATACCCTGTTAAAAGGACTAAAATATATACTACAATCCATGGAGCAGAAATTCCACTAAAGCCCCACGAAGGAATTCCATATATGAATATACCAATCATCAATCCAATGCTAATAATTTCCTGATTACTCATGCCATCTTTTTTCTTATGATACAAAATATAAGAGCAACCCTTTTGCAAAAGATATGCAGAAATACCTACCAGACTGCCCTCCAGCAATGATAATAAAATCTGAGTTTTATAATCTAATGTAAATAATCCTTTTGACAAAGACAGTGCCGTTGTTACAATACTACCCGCTATGTATCGTGTGGCTGGCGTCACTTTTTTTCCTGTATGCTGCATCAAATTAAAAATAACAGTTACAGTTCCCATAATCAGTCCATATTTTATTACTTCTACACCTTCTAATACTGTAGCCATCCCCAATAATATGCTAAGTCCTAATAATCCTTTATTTACATCATGCCCATGCAGACATAAAAAATATCCCACTCCAATGGGATTAATGGCAAATGCAGCACACCTTCCAAACATAAAGCCTAGTAACTCCATTATTGCCACCCGTCTTTTCCAAGTTGTCATTTTCTTTTCCCCACTTTCTGTCATTTGCATCCAATTATAAGGAGAGCTTTTTTATTTTTTTGTCATTTCGTGGCAATAGTTTTAAAGAATTGTTAGACAAAAAAACTCCCTGAAACCGTCTTTTTCACGATTTCAGGGAGTTCATATTTTTTAAGAATCTCATTCTGAAATTAAAGCGTATCTATATTATTCGCCAAATACTGCTTTATAATCTTTCTGGAATTTTTCAATACCCTGGTCTGTTAATGGGTGTTTTGTCATTGTTTCAATAACACTGTATGGAATAGTTGCAATATCAGCACCAGCTAATGCGCAGTCTGTTACATGGATTGGATTACGTACGCTTGCTGCGATAATTTCTGTTTCTAAACCATAGTTTTCGAAAATAGTTACGATATCTTCGATTAACTGAATACCCGGCTGGCTGATGTCATCTAAACGTCCTAAAAATGGAGATACATAAGTCGCTCCAGCTCTTGCCGCTAATAAAGCCTGATTTGCAGAGAAGATTAATGTTACGTTTGTTTTAATTCCTTCTGCTGTTAATACTTTAACTGCTTTTAAACCTTCTACTGTCATAGGAATTTTAACTACCATATTAGGATGAATTTTAGCAATTTCACGTCCTTCTGCAATCATTCCTTCTGCATCAACAGTAGTTGCCTTAACTTCACCACTGATTGGTCCATCTACAATAGATGCAATCTCCTTAATTACTTCATTGAAATCTCTTCCTTCTTTTGCAATTAAAGATGGGTTAGTAGTAACACCACAAATAACCCCCATGTCATTTGCTTTGCGAATGTCTTCTACATTAGCTGTGTCGATAAAAAGTTTCATTATTACCTACCTCCAGTTTTAAAAATTTACAAAAAAACCGGAAGAACTAAACGTTCTTCCGGCAATCGTAGCGGGGAAGGGATTTGAACCCCCGACACCACGGGTATGAACCGTGTGCTCTAGCCAACTGAGCTACCCCGCCAAACAAGACGTTTAATAGTATACATCATCTTTTTGAACTTGTCAATATTTTCTTTTATTTCAAAGAATAATATTTCTATTCCTCCGGTTCAAAAATAATCTCATCCGGATAGACCAATCCCAGCTTGTCCCTCGCCTCCTGTTCAATGAATTTCTTCGTCTGAACATAGGCTCTGTATTCTTCTATTTCTTCTGTACGCTGTTCTTCTTCTGCCTTTTCTACTTCCAGCTGGGCAATCTTCTTCTCATATGAAGCAATCTTTTGATTCAGTTCAATCTTTTTGAAGGATACGACACAGCATAATACTACCACAACAAAAGCCACCAGCGACAAATTCTTTTTTCTGGTTTTAATTGCTTTTTGAGCTTCTTTTTGTGCATTTCTTTGAGCTCTCGTCATAGCTTTCCTCCTTTTTGCATTGTCCCTCTCTCTTCACTAACAGTTTAACTGCTTTTTGTATTTTTTTCAATCCCTTGTGAAAAAATAAGCAGATTTTCTTAACGGGCTTACCTATCAATACATACCCTAACTTTACTATATATGAGCTTACCAAATAGTGATATACCAGCATCCCCATACCAATTGCCAGAAATGCCGTCCCCCTTATAATACCATCGTTCTTTTCATACATCATCCGAAAAACCATCATACTACTTATAATCCAGAACATTAAATCTTCTACTGCTATGGCTCCCTTTCCATGTTTGAAGGTTCTCCGAAAAATCCGCAGAATATCATAAGCTGCCAAAAGCACTATACCCCATAAAAAAGAAGCTGTAAAAAAATCCACCTCTTTGAAAATCATCTCACTCATATCTGCCTCCATTTCCATGTTTCAAACACTTTTGTATGTTCTTCAAACACTTTAACGGAACAGCTTTTTCAAAAGAGATTCACCATCCTTCTTATAAGAATTACGTTCAGAATATACCAGACTGTCGGTTCTTCCGTCCACATCAACTTCACCTTTTTCCAGATTGAGACGATTTACATGAAGCTCATCTCCACGTATCATCAGCATTCCTAACTCTGTCTCCAGCAAAACCTCATTAGGATCAAAGGATAACACATCTAAAACCCCAGTTATGATTGCTGTATTTCTGGATGTCAGCGTAACTTTATGTGTTAAATTTTTGGGTCTTTCTTCCATTGTCTGTCTCCTCCTGATATAACTTTATTTTCTATAAGTTATTATATTAGGAGAGCCGCTGTTTCATTACCACTACTTGTAACTATTCAAAGTATTCATTTGCAAAACCGCGTATTCTTGATGAATTTGCTTGTGCTGAATAGTTACAAATATTTATACAAGTCCTTAGCATCATCCTTACGAACAGTTTCCTGTACATCAAGGACTTCAACCTTTACTTCTTTATTACCAAAACCGATTTCAATAATATCCCCTTCTTTTACCGCTGTAGATGCTTTTGCTACTTTACCGTTAATTAGGACACGTCCTGCATCACAGGCTTCATTTGCAACAGTACGGCGTTTAATCAAACGGGATACTTTTAAAAATTTATCTAATCTCATACTCTGTCTCCTTTTAATACAATTCTTCCAACACTTGATCTATTACATTATCTGCAAATTTTCATTGGATAGAAAAAGGACTGTCCTACAAAAGAACAGTCCTTGGTTAAGTTTCAAAATTAATTATGCGTTTACAGCATCTTTTAAAGCTTTACCTGCTTTGAACTTAGGAGCTTTGGAAGCTGCAATTTTCATAGTTTTTCCAGTCTGTGGATTTCTTCCTTCTCTTGCTGCTCTTTCAGTTACTTCAAAAGTACCAAATCCAACTAACTGGATTTTTTCACCTTTCTTTAATTCGTCTGTTACAACGTCGATAAAAGCTTTTAAAGCCTTTTCTGAATCTTTCTTAGATAATTCTGTTTTTTCTGCAATAGCAGCAACTAATTCCGCTTTGTTCATGGATAAACTCCTCCTCTGAATAGTTTTAATTAATTTTGGTTTATGTAATCAGATTGTATCTGATTTATTTTACGCGCTCCCATAGTGCGTTCATTTCATCTATGGATAGTTCGCTCAGGTGCCTATTTTCACGCACCGCAAGTAACTCAATACTTACAAATCTATTTATAAACTTATTAGTGGCATTTGTCAAGGAATTTTCAGCATTTATTTGCAAAAATCTTGATAAATTCACCATTGAAAACAATAAATCGCCAAACTCCTCTTCTATTTCACAAACTCTACCTGTTTTTCTTGCCTCTTCCAACTCTTTTAGTTCTTCATAAACCTTGCCCAAAGCTTCCTCATAATCCGCAAAATCAAAGCCTATTTTAGCCGCTTTTTTCTGTGCTTTTTCTGCCCGGATATTAGCCGGAAGCGCCTTTGGAATACGTGCCATGCTTTCCCCTAGAGTTTTCTCTTTCTTCTCTGCTTTTTTAATCTCATCCCAATTCTTTAGTACCTCTTCTGAAGTTTCTGCTTCTACATTTCCAAATACATGTGGATGTCTGCGAATCATTTTCTCAGAAACCTCATCAATTACATCTTCAATCGTAAAATCCTTGTCTTCCTCCGCCATAACAGAATGCATGACTATCTGGAGAAGAACATCACCCAGTTCTTCTCTCAGATTTGCCATATCCTTATTATCAATACTTTCTATCACTTCATAAGACTCTTCTATTAAGTTCTGTCTCAAGGATTCATGGGTCTGTTCCCTGTCCCATGGACAGCCATTTTCACTTCTTAAAGTTCTTATGATGTCTACAAACTTATCAAACTTTTCCATTACAATACCTCTCTTATCCGTTATATTTCCACTAATATCTATACCTGTCTCATATAGTTCCATACATCATCAAATTGCACCAAAAACTCCGACCCTTTTAGAATCGGAGTTTCGTATATAACTATATTAATAATTTGCTTACATGATGATTTTACAGTTTTTCAAATATAGAAGCATATCCCTTCAGTTCTCCTGCAATCTCATTGTTGCTTTCCATCTCTGCAGAGATATATCCAATCTCTTTTACTAATTCTCCCGTATTAGTTGCCGTTGTTGCTACACCATTAGCACTTTCGTCAACTGCAGTAGAAATTCCTGTAATCGCCTCTGTAATATTCTGAATTAATTTATTGAGATTTGCAGCCATAGTGTTAAATCTGTCTACTACCTCATTAACATGAACTGCATCCTCGTTGTACTGTTTTCCTGAATCCACGAAGTTTTCATAATCAGGAAGCACACTCTCATTGATGTATGTTACAAGCTCATTTGAACTCTTAACCAATTCTTTTACTGCAACTGTAACCATGCTATTGATATTCTGAATATTGTTTGCAGTTTCTCTACTGGAATCTGCAAGCTGTCTAATCTCATCTGCAACAACTGCAAAGCCTTTTCCCGCATCGCCTGCTCTGGCTGCTTCAATGGAAGCATTCAGCGCAAGAAGGTTGGTCTGACTGGATATGCTAAGAATCTCCGCCGTCAAATCATTGACACGGTCAACACTCTTACTGTCTTCAATTGCTTTCTTCAATGTAGTGAGAATTGAATCAATCATCTCACTTGCATTGGTTTTATTATGAACAGCAGTATTCTCAAGTTCAGATGCTCTCGCTCTCATTTCAACCGCATACTGCACTAACTCATCAGAAGCAGTTGCCAACTCTATAACTTCACCCATAACTTCATCAGCGTTAGCATTAATATTTGCAACGCTGGATGCCACTTCTTCCATGGAAGCAGATAATTCTTCCATAACAGCGGAAGTATCTACCGAACTGTGATTTGCAGCCTCTACACTGGATGAAACAGAACCAACAATCTCATCCAATTTCTGGGAGCTTGTAGTTATGCTTGACATAATCCACTGTAAAGTCTCAATAAATCCATTGATTCCTTCTGCCAGCTGACCAATTTCATCCTGTCCTTTTACCGGAATACGTCCTGTCAAATCTCCCTTTCTATTTTCAATGCTGGAGATAATTTCACGTACCTTCTGATTTGATAATTTTAACGGAGCAATTATCATCTTCATAATAATAAGAAGTACAATTACCCAGACAACAGTTGCCACAGTTGACACAATAATACTCTCTGCTACTGCAATAGAATATGTCGCACGCTGTGACGCTACTTTTGCAACCATTTCCTGCTGACTAACTTGTACCATACTGTCTAAATAAGCAGACACTTCATTTCCAGCCTGTGTTACCCTTGTATTTATAATTGTTGCTGCACTCTCTTTATCTCCTAATGCACTGGCAACTATAGCTTCAGTAAATACGGTTGCAAATGCTTCATATTTACCTGGAAATTCAGCAAACATCTCTGACAATTCTCCTTCTGGAAGATTTGCCGAAATCGTCCCCATAAGCTCCTCTGTCTCAATATAAATCTCATCAATTGCAGTCTCTATTTCTCGCAATTGCTGGTCCTCCTCTGTAATACAGTGAGTATAAACCAATTTCTGCAATCTTTCCAAGTTAGAATTGAGCTGTTCAAAATTATACACATTGGCAAAATGAACCTGATTAACTTCCGTACTGGACTCCATAACAACCTTCAAGTTTATAATCGATCCAGCTCCATTCATAATTACCGCAATAAGCAGCACAATCATAGGTACTACAACTTTAGTTACTATTTTCATGTCTCTTATCTTTTGCATACATTTTCCCCTTTCCCTTTCCTTACTCTCTACTTCCATTATCACATACCATACCACTAGTTGGCAACATTTTTTTGTTAATATTTGGAATATAT
>CAYTGQ010000050.1:0-13924 GCA_964437345.1 uncultured Lachnoclostridium sp.
ATGGAAAAGAATATTTTCTATTATAACGGCCTATGATTCCGAAAAGCCCCGTTTTATGGATGAAGAAATCCTAAAATATGAGGTGCTTGAAGAAAGAACAGAGAACTGTAAGCGATACTACGTTGGAAATCTGAAATTGAAAAATGGAATTTATGAGTTGGATGATAATTCTGTCAGACCACTATGTGATGAAATTGGTGGCGTGAGGAATTTGATGTGTTGGGAGTGTAATGAGTAAAATAGAAGATTGCCGACAAATTAGTTGCTATACCTTGTGCCATTTGAATACCCTCTTAGTTTAATGTGTTACTAATTATTCATAATCTTCATAATCTTGCTGATGTAATTTCAATATGTTCTGTATTTCGATAGAACGATATAACTCTGCTTCCAAAACAATATCCATGATTTTTTTACCGTTGTCATCAAGCATGCGATATCTGTCTATAAGGGCACGTTCTTCTTTTGTCAGAGGTGCAGACTTAAATATAATCAATGGGTTTTCACATTGGTAAATGTGACACAGCGTGATGAAGGTATCGGCATTTGGCATGGTGTGACCGGATTCATATCCGTAAAGGGTTTTAGAGGCTATTATAATGTTATAAGCTTCTAATTCATGGACAGCTTCTTTTACAGAATAACCGGAAGCCTTCCGTATTTGTTTTAAGAAACTGCCAATATTAATTTGGGACATATTACATCTCTCCTTTTCTAGCGTATTAAGAGGGTATTCAAACAAAAAATGGCACGTTGCAAGTATAAGACTTTCGTCTGATAGCGAATATATCCAGTTGCCATAAAATCCCGATTTGTGTATAATGTAGTTGGAAAAATACGAAAAAGCACGAAATAAGGAATGAATATAAATGGAAAAGATAAAACAGTTTGACAGGAAGCTCTTTGTCAGAAGGGCATTCCTGATTCTTTTAGATATTTTGTTAATTAACTTGGCGAGCTTTTGTTCGCTTTTAATTCGTTTTGATTTTAAGATTTCAAGGGTAAGCACAAGATACAGTGAAGCATTGTTAGAGTACATGTGGCTGTATACCTTAATTACCATAGGCATTTTCTTTATATTCCGCTTGTATCACAGCTTATGGAAATATGCCAGCATAGAGGAAATGACCAATATTATCTATGCTTGTGTATTGGCAGAGATTTTGCATTTTGCGGGTATGACGCTTTATGTTAAAGTGGATTCGCCTAATAATTATGTCATGCCACGAAGCTTCTGGCCAATGGAACTGATGTTTTTGATTGCATTTATTGGAGGTTCGCGATTTTTCTACCGGACGTTGCGTATGATTAATAATCAGCGCCGGATAGACTCGGAAAAGCGAATTATGGTGGTTGGAGCCGGTGAGGCTGCTAACATTATTATTAGGGAGATTATCAACAGCCGGTATCTGGACGGCAAGGTTGCCTGTGTTATTGATGATAACAGAAAGAAAATTGGCAGCTACATACAGGGAGTTAAGATTGTAGGAAGCCGTTATGATATCCATGCGGCAGTTGAAAAATACAAGATAACAGACATTATTATTGCCATTCCAACTCTGAGTGGTAAGGAAAGAAAACAGATTGTTGCTTTGTGTAAAGAGACTCATTGTCAGTTAAAAATACTGCCTGGTATGTACCAGATTATCAATGAGGAAGTGAGTGTCAGCCGTCTTCGTAACGTAGAAATCGAAGACCTTTTAGGCAGAGAAGCCGTAGACCTGGACAATGAAAAGGTCATGAAATATGTAAAGAATAAGGTTGTTATGGTAACTGGTGGAGGCGGTTCTATCGGCAGTGAGCTTTGCCGCCAATTGGTAAAGCACAAACCAAAACAGCTGATTATTCTGGATATTTATGAAAATAATGCTTATGAAATCCAGCAGGAATTGATGACTAAGTATCCGGATTTGAATTTGGTAGTTTTGATTGCGTCAGTTCGTAATTCTAACCGTATGGAGCAGATTTTTGAGAAATATCACCCGGAACTGGTATACCATGCAGCAGCACATAAACATGTACCTTTAATGGAAGATAGTCCGAATGAGGCTATTAAGAATAATGTGTATGGTACATTAAAGCTGGTTCGCTTATGTGACAAATATAATGTAAAACGTTTTGTGCAGATTTCCACAGATAAAGCAGTTAACCCAACTAACGTTATGGGGGCTTCCAAGCGTATGTGTGAAATGATTATTCAGGCATATAATAATCGTTCTGATACGGAATTTGTTGCAGTGCGTTTTGGTAATGTACTGGGAAGTAACGGAAGTGTTATTCCGTTATTTAAAAAACAGATTGCTGCAGGAGGTCCGGTAACCGTAACACATCCGGATATTATCCGCTATTTTATGACCATACCGGAAGCGGTTTCTCTGGTGCTTCAGGCAGGTGCCCTGGCAAAAGGTGGCGAAATCTTTATACTGGATATGGGTGAACCGGTTAAAATTGACGATTTGGCAAGAAACCTAATTCGTTTATCCGGCTATGTGCCAGACAGGGATATTGAGATTAAATATATAGGCTTACGTCCGGGAGAGAAGCTTTTTGAAGAACTTTTAATGGACGAGGAAGGTATGCAGGATACAGATAACCGGCAGATTCATATCGGTAAGCCGATTGAATTTGATGAGGAAGCATTTTTGCAGAAGCTGGATGAAATGTACAAGCCAATTACCGGTGAGCAGGTAGACGTGAGAAGCTTTATAAAAGAACTGGTTCCAACCTATCAGCCAAAAGAATAAAAATGAGCTACAGAAGGCTTGCAACTTTCTGTAGCTCTATGTTATACTAATTGGAATTAAAAAGAGGGACAAAAGTAAAAGTATTAGGAAGGAGAAAAGTATATGCACAAGGAATATTCAAAAATGGCACCAGAAATTATGGATTTAGCAGGAATTTGCAGGGAAAGTCTTGCAATTAATCCGGAACTTTATAGCAAATATGATGTAAAAAGAGGGCTCCGTGATATTAGCGGTCAGGGTGTATTGACAGGTCTGACAGAAGTATCAGAAGTACGTTCTCATATTATGGTTGACAGAGATATGATTCCAACAGAAGGTAAGTTATATTATCATGGTGTGGATATTGAAGACCTTGCAAAAGGATTTGGGAAAGACAGTCGTTTCCGATTTGAAGAAGTAGTATATCTGCTTATTTTTGGAAAGCTTCCAACAGCAGAGCAGTTGGATACATTAAAGCAGTTACTGGCAGATTACAGAGAAGAACTGCCTACAAAATTTGTGCGAGATATTATTATGAAGGCTCCAAGTCCGGATATGATGAATACTCTGGCACGAAGCGTATTAACTTTATATTCTTATGATGATAAAGCAGATGATACTTCTATTGAAAATGTACTTCGTCAATGCTTACAGCTGATTGCTTTATTCCCATTGCTTTCTGTATATGGTTATCAGGCATACAGCCATTATCATGAAGGTAATAGTTTATTTATTCATCAGCCGGTAAGAGAACTTTCTACAGCGGAAAATATTCTCCATCTTTTAAGACCGGACAGCAAATATACAGAGCTGGAAGCACAGATTTTGGATGTTGCACTTGTACTTCATGCGGAGCATGGTGGTGGTAATAACTCTACATTCACTACACATGTAGTTACATCTTCCGGTACAGACACCTATTCAGCAGTTGCGGCTTCTCTTGGTTCCTTAAAAGGACCAAAGCATGGTGGTGCTAACCTGAAGGTTGTTAAGATGTTCGAAGATATGAAAGAGAAAGTAAAAGACTGGGAAAATGAAGATGAAGTAAGACAGTATCTTTTAGATCTTCTTAATAAGAAAGCATTTGACCAGAAAGGTCTTATTTATGGTATGGGTCATGCGATTTATTCTATTTCTGACCCAAGAGCCAATGTATTTAAGGGCTATGTAGAGCAGCTTTCTGAAGAAAAGGGCATGCAGAAGGAATTCGCATTATATTCTATGGTAGAACGTCTTGCACCAGAAGTAATTGCTCAGGAAAGAAGAATTTACAAAGGTGTTAGTGCTAACGTAGACTTTTACAGTGGCTTTGTATACAGCATGTTAGGACTTCCATATGAGTTATATACTCCTATCTTTGCCATTGCCAGAATTGCAGGCTGGAGTGCTCATAGATTAGAAGAGTTAATTAACGAAGGCAAAATTATACGTCCTGCTTATAAAGCAGTTGCAAAGCATCAGGAATATGTTCCATTAGAGGATAGATAATGGCAAAGGTTTTTGGAAAAAAAATATATTATAAAGAAGAAATTGATTCAACGAATACAGAAGCAAAGCGTCAGGCGGCCGAAGAAGGTAATCATGGTCTGGTGGTTATAGCAGAGCAGCAGACCATGGGAAGAGGCAGACGGGGCAGAAGCTGGAGCTCACCAAAAGGGACAGGTATCTGGATGTCCCTTCTGTTAAAACCTGAGTTAGAGCCTGAGAAGGCTTCCATGCTGACTATAGTAGCAGCCCTTTCTGTGGCAGATGCCATAACCGAGGTAACCGGGCTGGAAGCATTTATTAAATGGCCCAATGATATTGTAGTGGGTGGCAAAAAGGTCTGCGGGATTCTTACAGAGATGAGTGCCGATGTCAGCGGAATCCGTTATGTTGTAGTTGGAATTGGTATTAATGTGAATACTAGAGAATTTCCGGAAGAAATTAAGGAGATTGCTACTTCCCTGTTTCTTGAGAAGTGTTCAGCACAAATGAAACAGAAAGAGGTAGTGCATTCGGAAAGTCACAAGCAGCTTGATGAAACAGAACTCATAGACAGAGAACTTCTGATGACAACGGTACTGGATAAGCTGGAAGAATATTATAATCAATTTATGCAGTCAGGTGATTTGGAATTTATACTGGAAGATTATAATAAGAAGCTGGCTAATCGAGACAAACAGGTAAGAATTATTGCTGGTGGTGATGAACGGTCGCAGGAAGGGATTGCCAGAGGAATCAATAAAGAAGGAGAACTGCTGGTAGAAACGGAGGAAGGTCTTTTAGAGGTTCGTTCCGGTGAAGTATCAGTGAGAGGATTATATGGATATGTCTAAGAATGTGGTGTTATGTGCATCCAGTGCATATGAAGAAAAGTATTATTTAAATGAAGCTTTTAGCGGACTTCCGGAAGCAATCAAAGAAGAATTACAGATTATGTGTGTGCTGTATACATCGGAGATAGGTGGAATTCTGACTTTGGAATTTGATGAAGATGGTAGTCTTTTATTCAATGTAACAGCAGATGAAGAAGATCTCTTATTTGATGAAATTGGAAGCGTGTTAAAGGTAAAGCAGTACCAGAATACGAAACAGGAGCTTTTAGAAGCATTAGAATTGTATTATAAGGCGTTCTTTTTAAAAGAAGATATCGCAGATATGTTGGATTAAGAAGTGACGTTTACAGCAGTAGAAAAGAACAGGTAGGGTGCAAACGTGAGTGTAAAAACAGACTTACAGATTGGTAATGTAAAGTTAGAAAATAATATTGCACTTGGTCCTATGGCAGGGGTAACAGACCTGCCTTTTCGCATTTTATGCAAGGAACAGGGAGCAGGATTAATTTATACAGAGATGGTTAGTGCCAAAGGAATCTTCTATAATAATAAGAATACAGAGGATTTGCTTATGGTAGAAGAAGCAGAAAGACCGGTGGCATTACAGCTGTTTGGCTCTGATCCGGAGATTATGAGTGAAATGGCAAAGAAAATCGAAGAACGTAATTTTGATATTTTAGATATTAACATGGGCTGTCCGGTTCCCAAAATTGTAAATAACGGAGAAGGTTCAGCCCTTATGAAAAATCCGGTGCTGGCGGGTCAGATTGTAGAAGCAGTTGCCAAAGCAATCAAAAAGCCGGTAACAGTCAAAATCAGAAGAGGTTTTTTTAGGGATGAGTGTACTGCTCCGGAATTTGCCAGAGTGTTAGCAGAAAGTGGGGCAGCAGCTATTGCTGTTCATGGAAGAACAAGAGAGCAGTATTATAGTGGAGAAGCAGACTGGGAGGTTATCCGCCAGGTAAAAGAAATAGTGAAAGTTCCGGTTATTGGAAATGGTGACATTTTTACTCCAATGGATGCAGAAAGAATGATGAAGGAAACAGGCTGTGATGGTGTTATGATTGCCAGAGGAGCAAGAGGCAATCCATGGATATTCCGCCAGACAGAAGAATATCTTAGAAGTGGAGTAATGCCACCAAAGCCATCCTTTGACGAAGTAATAGAAATGATAAAACGTCATGCAGCTCTGATTACAGAGTTCAAAGGAGAATATACTGGAATCCGTGAAATGCGTAAGCATGTTGCGTGGTATACAACAGGATACAAAGGTTCTTCCAAGTTACGTGGCCAGATAAATGAAGTGGAAACCATGGAACAGCTGAATGAGCTTTTGGAACGGTATAGGGATAGTTTGGGATAGTGCACAAATGACCGCGTGAAAAAGACAAATGTGTATTGATTATGCACAAAAAAGCAATTTTCAGAAAATTTAGTGTTGTAATTTGCTAAAAAACATTGTAGTATATTCAATAACGGCACAAATGTCTTTCTGGGAAAAACAAAAAACGGAAAGATAAAGTGAAAAAAATAAGAAGAATAGCCATGGCGCAGAAGAATTTCTTTGAAGAAATGGTTTGGATTGGAGGATAAATATGAGCGATAAATTGAAAGTTGGTATCCTTGGTGGTACAGGTATGGTGGGTCAGAGATTTATTTCATTATTAGAAGGTCATCCTTGGTTTGAAGTTACTTTGGTAGCTGCCAGCGAAAGAAGTGCAGGCAAGACTTATGAAGAAGCAGTAGGCGACCGTTGGAAAATGCCAAAGCCTATGCCGGAAGCAGTTAAGAAATTGATTGTTAAAAATGTAAATGAAGTTGAAGAAGTAGCTGCAGAAGTTGATTTTGTATTCAGTGCAGTTGACATGACAAAGGAAGAAATCAAAGCAATTGAAGAAGCTTATGCTAAGACAGAGACTCCGGTTGTTTCTAATAACAGTGCTCACAGATGGACACCTGACGTACCAATGGTAGTACCGGAAATCAATCCAGAGCATTTTGAAGTAATTGAATCTCAGAAGAAACGTCTTGGAACAACAAGAGGATTTGTTGCAGTTAAACCAAATTGTTCTATTCAGAGTTATGCGCCGGCATTAACAGCATTAAAGGAATTTGGACCAAAGCAGGTAGTTGCAACTACATATCAGGCAATCTCCGGTGCAGGCAAGACATTTAAAGAGTGGCCTGAAATGGTTGAAAACATTATTCCATATATTGGTGGCGAAGAAGAAAAGAGTGAACAGGAACCACTTCGTTTATGGGGTAAGGTTGAAAATGGTGAAATTGTAAAAGCCGATGGACCACTTATCACAACACAGTGCATCCGCGTTCCTGTATTAGACGGACATACAGCTGCAGTGTTTGTTTCCTTTGAAAAGAAACCTACAAAAGAAGAAATTCTTGAAAGATGGAAAAATTTCAAAGGACTTCCACAGGAATTAGAGCTTCCTAGTGCACCAAAGCAGTTCATTCAGTATTTAGAAGAAGATAACCGTCCACAGGTTACATTAGATAAAGACTATGAAAATGGTATGGGTGTTTCCTTAGGACGTTTAAGAGAAGACACTATGTTTGATTACAAATTTGTTGGTCTTTCTCATAATACAGTCAGAGGTGCTGCAGGTGGAGCAATCCTTTGTGCAGAACTTTTAAAAGCACAGGGATATATTACAAAAAAGGATTCATAAAGTCATCCATTTCATGCTTGCATGAAAATGCATGACTTTGGAATCCGCAAGAATATGAGAAAGTAGCCCTGTGGGGCGGATTTCGAATATTCTTAGGATTTCGAGAGTGCGAAGCACGAAGAAATCCGTTTTTGACAATAAAGTACAAGAAAATGGAGCAGAGCAATGAGTAGTCAGGATAAATTTTTTATTGTAAGTAAAAAGGCACTTCCAGAGGTTCTTCTCAAAGTCGTAGAGGTAAATCGTATTCTGGAAACCGATAAAGCCATTACGGTTCAGGATGCTACAGACCGTGTGGGACTTAGCAGAAGTTCTTACTATAAATATAAGGATGACATCGTACCATTTAAAGATACTGCGAGAGGGAAAAATATTACATTTGTTATGCAGATGGATGACCAGCCGGGTATTTTATCAATGGTACTCAATGAAATTGCAAAATACAAAGCTAACATTATGATGATTAATCAGAGTATGGCAATTAACGGAATTGCACCAGTTACATTAAGTGTAGAGATTCTTCCTTCTACCGTTGATGTTATGGTAATGGTAGATGCCGTTGAAGCAATTCAGGGCGTACACTCCTTGAAAATATTAGCGAGAGAGTAAACATGTCAGCTGTCGACGAATTATTTGCACTTGCACAACAGGTGCATTGCGAATTGCGTGGCGGATTCAAACCGAGAAAAGGAGATACATTATGGTAAAGATAGCAGTTTTGGGTTACGGCACAGTTGGTTCAGGTGTAGTTGAAGTTCTGGATATGAATAAGGAAAATGTTACAAAACGTGCCGGCCAGGAAATTGAAGTAAAGTACGTATTGGATTTAAGAGATTTTGAGGGTCCAATTCAGGAAAAAGTGGTTCATGATTACAGTATTATTGTAAATGACCCAGAAGTACAGATTGTGGTAGAAACTATGGGTGGAGTAAGCCCTGCCTATGAATATGTAAAAGAGGCTCTGGAAAAAGGAAAGAGTGTATGTACTTCTAATAAGGAATTAGTTGCAAAGCATGGAGCAGAATTATTAGCTCTTGCAAAAGAAAAAAAGGCAAACTTCTTATTTGAAGCCAGTGTTGGAGGCGGTATTCCAATTATCCGTCCATTAAATCAGTCACTGACAGCAGATGAAATTCAGGAAATTACAGGTATCTTAAATGGTACAACCAACTATATTTTAACTAAAATGAGTGAAGATGGCGTAAGCTTTGAAGATGCGTTAAAAGACGCTCAGGCAAAAGGTTATGCAGAACGTAATCCGGAGGCAGATATTGAGGGTTATGATGCCTGCCGTAAAATTGCAATTCTTACTTCCTTAGCATATGGCATGCATGTTAACTTTGAAGATATTCCAACAGAAGGAATCACAAAGATTACAGATGCAGATATCCGTTATGCCAATGAAGCAGGAATGGCTATCAAAATGTTCGGAACAAGTAAGAAAGTAGGAGATAAGGTATTTGCCAGAGTATCTCCAATGATGGTTAGCAGAACTAACCCATTATATAGTGTAAATGGTGTATTCAACAGCATTTTCGTAAAGGGCAATCTGTTAGGTGAAGTAATGTTCTACGGTCCTGGAGCTGGTAAGCTTCCAACTGCAAGTGCAGTAGTAGGTGACGTAGTAGATGCAGTAAAGCATCTTGGAATTAATATTATGCAGATTTGGAGCAGCAAAGAGCTTCAGCTGGCTGATATCAGTGAATCCAAGAACCGTTATTTTGTGCGTATACCAAAAGCAGAAGAAAGCAAAGTCTCTGAAGTGTTTGGAAGAGTACGTGTGATTGATGCAGGTGTTTATGATGACTATGGATTTATCACAGGTGAAATGACAGAAGCAGAATATAGAGAAAAAGCACAGAATTTTAATGTTCGTAATATGATTAGAGTAACATTCTAATATAACTATTCAGAGCCAAAGTAAAGCCCTGAAGAGGCGATTTTGTGAATAGACGCTCTAAATAGTTATAGTAGGAAATGAGGAATGGGAATGAAATATATTATCATATTAGGTGACGGAATGGCAGATGAGCCAATCGGGGAGCTTGGCGGAAAAACTCCGTTGGAGTATGCATCTACTAAGACCTTGGACCGCTTGGCAAAACAGTCACAAATTGGTCTGGTTCATACGATTCCGGAAGGCATGAAGCCGGGAAGTGATACAGCCAATCTGGCAGTAATGGGATATAATCCAAAGAAATATTATACAGGGCGTTCTCCGTTGGAGGCATTAAGTATTGGTGTTCCTATGACAGATAACGATATTGCCATTCGTTGTAATGTAGTCACATTGTCAGAAGAAGATGTACCTTATGAGGAAAGAACTATTATAGATCACAGTTCAGGTGAAATCACAACAGAAGAAGCGGCTGAACTGATAAAAGCAGTAAAAGAGGCATTAGAAAATGACAGTTACAGCTTTTATGTGGGAACCAGTTACCGACATCTGACCATCTGGAATACCGGGCAGGATGCAGCAGTAATTGCACCGAAGGTAGAACTTGTACCTCCTCATGATATCTTGGGAAGAACCATTAAAGAATATCTTCCAAAGGATGCAATTTTAAAGGCAATGATGGAAAAGAGTTACTCTATTTTAAATAACCATCCGATTAATCTGGAAAGAGCCAGAAAAGGATTAAATAAAGCTAATTCTATCTGGTTCTGGGGAGCGGGCAGCAAGCCTGCATTGGATTTATTTGAAGAGAAATTTAATAAAAAAGGTGTTATGATTTCAGCAGTAGATTTGCTGAAAGGAATTGCTGTAGGAGCCGGAATGAAGAATATAATTGTAGAGGGTGCAGATGGAACGCTGCATACCAACTACGAAGGAAAGGCAATGGCAGCAGTAGATGCACTTTTAAAAGATGGTTATGATTTTGCGTATATTCATGTGGAAGCACCTGATGAAATGGGTCATCAGGGCAGCGTCCAGAATAAAATAAAAGCAATCGAGTATTTAGATGAGAAAGTTATTAAAATAGTAACAGACCAAATGGATAATGCAGGAGAAGATTACCGTCTTCTGGTTATGCCAGATCATCCAACTCCGATTGCGTGCAGAACCCATACCAGTGATCCGGTTCCATATCTTCTCTATAGTAGTATCCAAAAGCTGGATAGACAGTGGAATTACAATGAAAGAGAAGCAAGGATGAACGGAGATTATCTGGAAGAAGGCTACACGCTGATAAATCGATTGTTAGAACTACAATAGTAAGAAATGAGGAAAAACTATGTTAATAGTAAAGAAATTTGGTGGAACATCGGTAGGTGATAAGGATAGAATCCTTAACGTAGCAAAACGATGTGTTGAAGAATATCAGAAAGGAAATCAGGTCGTTGTTGTATTGTCAGCAATGGGAAAGACCACGGACATCTTAATTGATCAGGCAAAAGCAATCAATCCAAACCCATCAAAACGTGAGTTGGATATGCTGATGACAGTAGGTGAGCAGACATCAGTTGCATTAATGGCTATGGCAATTGATGCTTTAGGCGTTCCTGCAGTTTCCTTAAATGCATTTCAGGTAGCCATGAATACAACAGGCAGTTATGGAAATGCCAGATTAAAGAGAATTGATACAGACAGAATTAAACATGAACTTTCTAATAAGAAAATCGTAATTGTAACAGGATTCCAGGGAATTAACAAGTATGATGATTATACAACTCTTGGAAGAGGTGGTTCTGATACTACAGCTGTAGCATTAGCAGCAGCTTTACGTGCAGATGCCTGTGAAATCTACACAGACGTAGATGGCGTTTACACAGCAGATCCAAGAATTGTCAAGAATGCAAGGAAATTAGAGGCAATTACTTACGATGAAATGCTGGAATTTGCTACAGAGGGAGCAGGTGTATTACACAACCGTTCTGTAGAGATGGCAAAGAAATATGGCGTTCAGTTAGTTGTACGTTCTAGTTTAAATAATTCAGAAGGAACCGTTATTAAGGAGGTAGCAAGAATGGAAGATATGTTTATAAGCGGAGTGGCTTGTGATAAAAATACAGCAAGAATTGCAGTAACAGAATTAGAGGATAGACCAGGTATTGCATTTAAGGTATTCAATCATCTGGCAAATCATGGTATTAACGTAGATACAATTTTACAGTCTGTAGGACGTAATGGAACAAAGGACATCAGCTTTACAGTAGCAAGAGATGCTGCAGATGAAGCGGTAGCAATTCTTGAACGTCACAGAGAATCAAGTATTAAGTGTAAAGCAATTGAAGTTGAAAGAAATGTAGCTAAGGTTTCTATTGTTGGTGCTGGTATGATGAGTAATCCTGGTGTTGCTGCAAAAATGTTTGAAGCACTTTATGACGTAAATGTTAACATCAAGCAGATTGCTACTTCAGAAATCCGTATTACAGTTCTTATTGATGAAAAGAATGTAGATTTAGCTATGAACGCAGTTCATGATGCATTTATAACAGGTAGAAAATAGCAAGAATAATAAGGGAAAGAGGCTTCGTTGAAGGCTCTTTCCCTTGCATTTTTATGGAAAAAGTGGTAGTCTAGACCTAAACAGATGGAAAGGCAGGGATTGTTATGATAGCTGGAATTAGTATGAGTGGACAGTTAACAGGTTTATATCCACAGTATAATGTTAATCCGGTAAGAGGTATCAATCCGACTGATAATGCAGATAAAGTTACGGCTGCCAGTAGAAGCGGTGAATGTCAGACATGCAAAAACCGTAAGTATGTAGATGGCTCCAATGAAGGTAATGTATCCTTTAAGACACCAGGGCATATTTCTCCGGAAGCATCTGCTACAACAGTAAAATCCCACGAAATGGAACATGTTTCCAATGCTGTAAAGGAAGGCAATAAGCCAAATAAAGAATTAATTTCAGCTACCGTTTCTTTACAGGTATCAGTTTGTCCGGAATGTGGACGAAGCTATGTGTCGGGAGGAACAACCAGAACAACAACGGCAACCTATTCAGATAATCCATATGACCAGGCAAGAAAGACAATTGAGGGAAGCTTTTTAGCAGGTCAGAATGTGGATTATGTGGCATAAATAATGAATTTGAAGAGGTAAAAATGAGTAAAGTATATATTTTTTTAGCAGAGGGTTTTGAAGAAATTGAAGGTTTAACAGTAGTTGACCTTCTCAGAAGAGCAGAGATTGACATTCAGATGGTTTCTATGACAGGTAAGAAGAAAGTAACGGGAGCCCATGGAATCAATGTGGAAGCAGATGAACTTTATGAAATGGTTGAAATAGAAGAGGCAGATATGCTGGTACTTCCGGGCGGTATGCCGGGAACCAAGAACCTGATGTTCCACAGTGATTTTTGCTGGCAGTTAAAGAAACATTATGAAACAGGCAAAGCGGTAGCGGCAATTTGTGCAGCTCCAACAATTTTGGGTGAAAATGGAATGCTGGAAGGTAGAAGAGCAGTATGTTATCCAGGCTTTGAAGAAGACTTAAAAGGAGCTACAATAGAGACATTAGAAGTAGTCACAGATGGCAATGTAATCACAAGCCGCGGGCTTGGAACAGCCATTGAGTTTGCAGCTGCAATTATTACTTATTTTGCAGGAGAAGAAAAGGCAAAAGAGATAAAAGAGTCAGTGATTTATAGAGTGGATAATTAAGACAAAATTAAGGACTAACCATTTTGAAGTACACCCCAAATGTTAGACACTAAACTAACATTTGGAGGTGCATTTCATTTGGCTAGTCCTTTGGCATTTCTATCTCTTTTCTTAGTCCGTATAACGCAATCAAATTCGGTATTACCATAAAGAAATTAATAGTATCTGTCAGTTCCCACACTAAATCTAGAGAAAGAACCGCACCTAAGAATATCATAACCAGATAGATAATCTGGTAAATCGTGGTTCCTCTTTCGTGAAACAGATAAGAAAATGCCTGCTGTCCCATATAGGACCAGCCAATTAACGTGGCAAGGGCAAATAAAACCATGCAGACACCAAGAATGGCTCCTCCGATATAAGGAATAACTTCAAAGGCAATGTTAACGAGATTTCCACCAGAGACACCTTGGATAGATTCTGGAAAGCGAAGCATATTAGTAACGATAACAAGCCCAGTTATAGCACAGCATACCACAGTGTCCCAAAAGGTTGCAGTCATGGAAATAAGTGCCTGCTGTGTTGGGGTGGCGGTGCTTCCGGCAGCAGTAATTCCAGCAGTTCCAAGTCCGGCTTCGTTGGT
>CAYTGQ010000051.1:0-13854 GCA_964437345.1 uncultured Lachnoclostridium sp.
TTGCGGACAAACGGTTTTCAAGACCGCCTCGTTATGACCTCTTCGATACCTCTCCGAACGTTGCTTGACTAGTATAGCATTTTCTTGTTTTATTGTCAACACCTTTTTAAATTTTTTTATTTATTTTTTTCATTCTCCTTTTATTGCAATTTTCATTTCGCAACATTTTACTACAAAGAGTTACCGCCCGGCCTTATTTTTATACATTTTTCAAGAGCAAAGAAAAAGAGCACCCCAAAGGTTCTCACTTTAGGATACCCCTAATATGTCTTTATTTTTTATAGTTCATATTAACTATTTGTTTTTTAAAAAGCTTTCCCCAATCACAATATCCTCTGGTGTAGTAATTTTAATATTTCGATAGTCTGCTTCTACCAGCTTCACCGGATGGCCAGTCATTTTCTCTACTACCATGGCATCATCTGTTATTCCCGTCTGGTCTCCTGCCATCATTCTTTCATAAGCTTCATATACCAGTTTATAATCAAACACTTGTGGTGTCTGTACCATCCACACATATCTTCTGTCCGGTGTGGCTGTAACCATCTGGTTATCATCTACCAGCTTTATGGTATCTTTGACCGGCATACCTGCCACGCAAGCTTTATGTTCTTTTACTTCTTTCAAAAGTTTTTCTATCAGTTCCGGTGTCACAAATGGTCTTGCTCCATCATGAATGAACACATAATCTGCATCCGACACCTTCTTTAAACCTTCATATACAGAATGATAGCGTTCTTTTCCACCTTCTGTTATTGCTGTCACTTTTCCAAAATAGTAGTTTTCAACAATCTCTTTCTGACAATATTCCACTTCTCCTTCGCCAACTACCAGAACCACTTCATCTATACAGCTATCTTCAAAAGCTTTCAAGGAATAATATAAAATTGGTTTCTCCTTTAATAGAAGATACTGCTTTGGACGATCTGCCTGCATACGGCTTCCTTTGCCTGCCGCAAGCACTACAGCTGCTGTCTTCATAGTATATCCTCACCTTTCACACTTACTCATTTCCAGATATTTCCAGATAAAAGAAATTGCCTGATTTTCATCAAGCAATTCCGTTCAAATATACTTCACAAATAATATGCTCTAATTACTACCTCTGTCCAATTCTCAGGTTTGGAACTGCATTCAAATCAAGCCCTGCTCTCGCACCCTTCAGATATTCATAATATCCTGCTGCACCAATCATAGCGCCATTATCAGTGCAATAAATTGGTGAAGGATAGCAAAGCTTCAAACCATTGGCTTCACAGGCTTTCTGCATTCCTTCTCTCAATGCTGAATTAGAAGCAACACCTCCAGCCATTGCTACTGTTTTAAAACCATATGCCTTTGCCGCAGCTACAGTATGCGTTACCAAAACATCTACTACCGCTTCCTGGAAAGAAGCTGCTACATCAGCACGATTTACTTCTTCCCCTTTCATATTACAACCGTTAATATAATTCAAAACTGCTGATTTCACTCCGCTGAAGCTAAAATCATATTCATTCTCTGCAACTTTTGCACGCGGAAATGGAATCGCATTTTTATTACCTTCTTTAGCAAGCTTATCAATCTTAGGCCCACCAGGATAACCTAAACCAATTGCTCTTGCAACCTTATCAAAGGCTTCGCCCGCTGCATCATCTCTGGTTCTTCCGACAATTTCATACTCGCCATAGTCTTTTACAATAACCAGATGCGTATGTCCGCCAGATACTATCAAGCATAAAAACGGTGGTTCTAACTCTTTATTTTCAATATAATTCGCAGAAACATGACCTTCAATATGATGCACTCCTACTAATGGCTTACCAGTTGCATAACTAATTGCTTTTGCCTCGGCAACACCTACCAGTAATGCACCTACAAGACCTGGTCCATAAGTCACTGCAATGGCATCAATATCATCCAAAGTCACTTTTGCTTCTTCCAAAGCTTCCTCAATTACCTGATTAATCTTTTCAATATGCTTTCTTGATGCAATTTCCGGAACAACTCCTCCATATAACTTATGAAGCTCTATCTGTGAGGAAATTACATTTGATAATACTTCTCTTCCGTTTTTCACAACAGCAGCTGCTGTCTCATCACAGGAAGATTCAATTCCTAATATAAGTATATCTTTTCCCATTCCGACCTCCTTGTTTTCCGATGGAAAATGCATCTGCCCAATTAATCTTCTCCAATTTCTACTGAATCTGGATCTGCTAATTCCCAACCGATAATTTTCCAATTACCTGCCGAATCTTTTCTCAGCAAAAACTTTTCACAGCTTTCTGCATAAGCTGTATTTTTATCTGTTGTAATAAAAAGCAAATGGGCAACTGCATATTCCTGACCATCTTTTTTATAAGTTTTTATCTGACTGCTTTTTTCCGCTGTATAGCTCATAATTTTTCTTTCATTCTCACGATAATCTTCAATATCTGCAATCAGTGTATCCAAATGTGTATCCCATGGATTCAGTGCCAAAAGTTCATCATCATAAAGCTTCCTTGCCTGTTCCAAAAGCCCTTCCACCTGGTTCACATTTAAATCATCATTATAAATACACTGAGTAATTCTTCCATGAAGCTTTATTACTTCTCTCGGAGTTCCCGGGTAGTTATTCTCCATATCTTTTTGCAGCAATTTATCTACTTCCGTTTTGGGTGTTGTTACTTTATCCTCTGCCGGCTTGCTTGTCATCTGGTAATATCCAAAGAACACTGCTCCTGCAATCACCACCATTACCACCAGTGTAATTATTCCTTTTTTTGTAGAATTTGTCATACCCTTTACCTCCCATCAAGAATCTATTCCGGCTTATCTTCATGTTCAAATTCCAGCGTTATACTTTTACCATCTTTTCCGAGTTTTGTATTGGCAAAAATCTCTCTGGTATCTTTTAAATATAAATCTGGACGTACCAGTGAAGGACTATAATGTGTCAGCCACATTTCCCGCACAGCAGCTTTCTTTGCCACTTCTGCTGCCTCATAAAATGTCATATGCTTATATTCTTTTGCCTTGGCTGCTTTTTCTTTCTCACCATACATACCTTCACATATTAATAAATCGGCATTTTCTGCTGCTTCAATAAGAGATTCCGTTGGTCTTGTATCTGTACAGTAAGTAAGCTTAATCCCTTTACGCTCTGGTCCCAGAACCATATCCTGTGTATAAGTGATACCGTCCATCTCAACAATTTCGCCCTTCTGCAAGCGACTCCATGTTTTCTTTGGCACCTGATTTTTCTCTGCTTTTTCCATATCAAATTTACCTGCTCTTGGAACAGAAATTGTATATCCATAACAGATAATATTATGATTAACCTTAAAAGCATCTATCTGATAACCATTTAATTCAAAATGTGCTTTAGATTCCGTTATCTCTATAAACTTGATTTCAAATGGTAATTCCGGTGCGATGATACGAAGAGAATTAACCACTTTCTCAAGCCCCTTTGGACCTATCATTGTCACTGGCTCTGTGCGGTCTGCATTACCCATGGACAACAAAAGTCCCGGAAGCCCGCTAATATGGTCCCCATGATAATGAGTGAAACAAATCACATCGATTGGATGAAAACTCCATCCTTTTTCTTTGATTGCAATCTGTGTTCCTTCTCCACAGTCAATTAAAAGGCTGCTGCCGTTTAATCGGGTCATTAAAGAAGTCAGCCATCTATCCGGTAAAGGCATCATGCCGCCGCTTCCAAGCAAACATACATCTAACATTCCAACCCTCCAGTTTGAAGTATTATAATACTTCGTTATTATCTAAATGCGTCACTGGCAGCTTAAATTCCGCTACCATCTTATCATAACATCCTTCACATAAATGAAACAGGTGTATTTCCGTATCTTTTTTTGAAAAATAACCCCATTCCTTTTCCATTCTTGCAACATCTTCTTTTAAGATACCATTTTCCATCTTTATTTTCCTGCCACAGGCATTACAGAAAAATTCACCCGCTTTTTCCATATCCGTCCTCCTTGTTACACTTTTCCTTATATTAAGTATAACGACAACGAACAACCTTTTCCAGTGGTAATTATCGGTATCATTTACAGCCCTTAGGTACTATTAACCTTCTATCTCCACATGATAACTGCATTTTCTCTCGGTTTTTCATAGAAATCTTTACGAATTCCTGCACTCTTAAAGCCAGCTTTCTCATACACATGAATAGCAGCTACATTGCTTTCTCTCACTTCTAATGTAAACGTGCCCAGCCCTTGTTTCTCACCTTCCTGTAACAAATAATTCACTATTGCAAAGCCGGTTCCTTTTCCACGAAGGTCCTTTCTCACTGCTACATTATTAATCTGTCCTTCACCTGCAATTCCCCACATTCCACAATAACCACAAATGGTATCATCTTCACAGGCAACTACATAAACATGTGCAGGATTATTCATCGATTCCCAAAAAGCCTCCCGGCTCCATGGCATAGAAAAGGTTGCTGCCTCTATTGCAGTCACCTGTTCTAAATCTTTTTCTTCCATTCTTCTAAATTCCATATACCAATTCTCCATGCAGACTTTTTCCGACACTATATGCTGCTAATCTGCTTTTTCCTGCTGTGCCTGTTTTTCCTGCATCTCTCTTTCCGCCTGGGAAAGTCTCAAGTAATCCGGCTTATGTTCTGCGGCAGACTCTGTCTTACCCTGATTATAATAATACTCTGCTCTCACCGCCACAGCACCTGCTCTCTGCATAGCCATATGGGCTGGTGCAAAAGATACTGGCACTTTACAGTTTTCTTCAATATAATCTTTGAATACAGGAACACCATCTCCCAAGAAAACAACCTCATTATATGGAATATCATGTTCTTTCAGATTCAGGCTGTTGATTTCTTCTACTATTTCCTCAATAGAAACAGCCTTTTGTTCGCTGATAGTCTTCATTTCATTCTTATCAAAGGTATATAACCCTGTATATACCTGATTTCTTCTGGCATCCATAATCGGGCACACAATTTTATTACTGCCAAACAGATTATAAGCAATTCCTTCCACTGTAGGCACAGAAATAATTGGCTTTTTCAATGCCAGTCCCAATCCTTTTGCAGTAGAAGAACCAATTCGAAGTCCTGTAAAAGAGCCTGGTCCTGCCGCTACAGCAATTGCATCTATCTCGTTCAAGGAAATTCCTGTCATTTGCACAATTTCATCTATCATCGGAAGCAATGTCTGTGAATGTGTTTTCTTAAAATTAGTTGTATATTCAGCAACCATGACACCATCACACACTAATGCCACTGATGCTACAAGCCCTGAACTGTCCATCGCTAATATCTTCATGGTTCTTCCAATCCTTTCTCTTATTCTTCTACCATAATTTTACGGTAATCAAAGCCTTTTTCCAAGTCTTTTTCTATTACAATTTTTTTAGCTGTGTCTGGCAGAATTTCTTCAATCAAATTTGCCCATTCAATGAGACATACCCCTTCTCCATAGAAATAATCTTCATAGCCGATTTCTTCCATTTCTTCCACATCGCCAATGCGGTAAACATCAAAATGATAAAATGGCATCCTGCCATCTTCATATTCCTGCACGATTGTAAAAGTTGGGCTGCTGATTGGTTCTGTAATATCAAGTCCATCTGCAAATCCCTGAGTAAATACTGTTTTTCCTACTCCCAGGTCTCCCAGCAGAAGGTATATGTCACCTTTCCGTGCTTTTTCTCCCATAGACTTTCCCAACTGATAGGTATCTTTCGTTTCAAAGCTTTCTATAATCATTCTTAATTCTCTATACTTTCTTTCTAAATTTTCTTCAAAGCCTTCTATAAAATAATTTCTATTTTAATTTGCATTTATCACTGGAAATCTTTTCCTTTAAAAGAGCTCTTACAGGTTCTGCATTTTCTTCCATCTGATTCTTTGGAAAGATAAAAGAATGTATCGGTGAGGTATAAATATAAATCCCCTTACTTCCTTCGGTTACTTTATGCATTTTTTCCCATGGCAGGTCTACATTTTCTTCATTCTGTTTCACATGGATTCCTGTTTCATCCAGAACGTAATCAATTGGTGCTTTATAAATTGGCATCATATGCACCTGCTGATATGCTTTCATCAAAAACTGAAGCGGCTGCAATACTGTAAATAATGATGCAAGTATCAAAAGCAACAGAAGCTGGAAAGGCTCTCTTTTTCCAATACTGAACAATAGCATTAGCAATGCGCCTGAACTTAAAAAAACACCAAAAATTCCTGAAAACCCACTATAAAAATGCTTCATAAAAAAACGAAACATATCCATTGTCTTTATATGTATTGTTAACTTAATTTCTTTTTCCATTGCGTTCCTCCATCTAAACATAGTTATAAAAGCAACTAATGCTTACTATTTTATTCTATCTGATTTAATTCTGCAATACATTTCTTACTGTCTTAAATACCGAATATCCTGCAACAGAAACCAAAATCCCCTTCACCACATTAAATGGTGTAATTCCAAGAATAACTACTGTTGCCAAATCTTTCACAGCAGGAACTGTTGCAGCCGCAACTCCTACCACCGCTTCCATTCCGCCAAACAATGTCGCATACAGAGGAACCGTAATAAAATAATTTACCACAATTCCTGCAATAATAAATCCTATATTAGCAGCAATAAATACAACTGCTGTTTTCCCTTTCTTGTTATATTTATGGAAAATTAATCCCAATGGTCCTACAAAGCAGGCACCGGTCAGAAAATTAGCCATCTCACCTACGCATCCTGTGGTAGTTGCTGTAATTGCTTTAATAAGATTTTTAATAAATTCTACCATAATTCCGGCTCCCGGTCCATAAGCAAGGGACGCAATAACTGCCGGAACATCACTAAATTCCAGTTCCAGAAAGCCAAGATACTTAAATGGCAGATGAATCAGCATAAGTGCATAGGCAAGTGCCGATAACAATGCCAGAGTCACCATACGTTTTGTCGACATTCTTCCTGATATCTGTCTAGTTGTTTTTGTTGTGTGTGTTGTTGTGCTGTTCATTCTAAATCTCTCCTTTTTTATTATGGAAAGTTTTTCTGAGAATTGACATTAGAAAAGCCCGAAATCATAGATTTCGGGCATACTCCTGCACATTGCATTTCTTCTCTCATCCAGACTTTACTGTCGGTTTTGGAATCTCACCAAATCAACTGCCATATGGCAGGTCGCGGACTTTACCGCCGGTCGGGAATTTTGTATTGTCATACAATCACCCTGCCCCGAAAAAACTTTCAATATTATATTGTGAATTCCTTCACTAATATCTATTATATGCTTTTTGGAGGCTATGTCAACTTATTTCAACTCTGGCCAATATTCCTTATTAGCCTCAATCATTTCATCAAGGATTTCTTTTGCAACAGCCATACTCGGAACTGTCTTGTTAAGTGTAAATGCTTCTAATACTTTCTGATAAGAGCCTTCAATACAGCCTTCTACTAACAATTTTTCACTATTAACCTGCTGCATCATTAATCCCTGCTGGAATAATGGAATCTCATCTCTTGCTATAACTTCCGGTCCATTCTTACCAATATATGCCGGGATTTCTACCATTGCATCATATGGCATATTTGGAATTGCACCGCGATTCTGTGTAATAACAAGAAATCTTGCCTTTGTATCATTCTTAAGAGCTACTGCAAGTTCTGCAATCCACTCTCCATGACTACCTGCATAAAATACCTTTTCATCTATAACACCCGTTTCCAGATATTTGTCAATACCTTCAAACAGATTCTTCTCGCGACTCTCCATTACTTCATTAGCGCGTGTATATTCCGGATTAGAGTGTTCTACAAATTCCTTCTGCTGTAAATAGTAATTTAAATATGTGCTTGGAAGGGTATCTGGAAAATTTTCCATAATCTCATATATACCTTTCCATACATAATACCAGCTTCCTTTTGCATGACGGTTTTTACCATCTTCATCACTGTTACCAGCTAACGCCTCTTTATCTTGTAAATAATCAACCGGCAGAAGAATCTTCTTTTCCTTGATATATGTTCGAAGGTCATTCATAATGTCCTTGCCTTTATATTCAATAGATGTAAACCAGCCAAAGTGGTTTAATCCATAATAATCGTATACGATATTTTCCTTATCTTCGATTTCCATTGCTGCTGCCACAACATCAATAATTGCAATTGGCATATCACAAATATTAATAATACGGGCATTTGGACGAAGTCTTCTGCACGCCTCAGATACGATAGCTGCCGGATTGGAATAATTTAAAATCCAGTAAGTTGGTTTTGCATATTTTTCTACATCATCAATTACCTTAATCATTGGAAAAATAGTACGCATCCCATAAGCCATACCACCACAGCCGCAGGTTTCCTGACCTACACATCCATGACGAAGAGGAATTTTTTCATCCTGCTCACGCATAGCATATTTACCAACACGCATCTGCGCAAAGATAAAATCTGCTTCTGTATATGCTTCTTTTTCATCATTAGTAACAACCAGTTTAATGCCGCTCTTCAGTTCTTCCTCCAGAATCCATTTTACTACAACAGCAACTTTATCCTGTCTTTCCTTATCGATGTCAAATAAACGAATTTCATTTACTTCTAATTCGTTTTTTCTTAAAGCGATTGATTTTACAATACCTGGTGTAAATGTACTCCCACCGCCTACAATTGTAATAATCATGTCTATTCCTCCATTTACTCAAAGCTGACCTCCGGCTTTATTACTGTCAGCCAGTTCTTTGTTTACTTATAAAGCTTCCAGATAAGCTTCTACTTCTTTTCTGACATCTGCCACAGCCAGACCGATAATAATCTGGATGTCATTATCCTTTTTCACAATACCACTGTTTGGTACTTTATTAATCAGTTCATCTTTTATAAGCCCTGCATCTTTTACATTAACACGAAGACGGGTGAAACAGTTCTCAATCGTATTGATATTTTCTTTTCCACCAAGACCCTCTACAAGGCTTGCGATATTTCCACCTTCATTATCTGTTTCTGCCTTTGGAGCAGCTTCTTTTACTGTTTCATTTGAAACTTCTGCTACAACTGTACCTGTAGTTTCTGCAACATCTTCACGACCTGGAGTCTTATAATCAAATTTCTTAATTAAGAAGCTGAATACTACAAAGTACACAACAATCTGAATTGCCCCTAAGAGGAACATCATTGGCCAGTGTGTCTTTTCTACACCAGCAGATAAGTTCATAAGTACGGAAGCCAATAAGTTACCACCACAGAATGCAGTTACGTCACAAATCTTAAGTAATGCGATAAATAAACCTGCAATGCATGCATGAACTACATATAATACCGGTGCACAGAAAATAAACATAAAATCCAATGGTTCTGTAATAGAAGCCAGACATGCTGTCACTACCAACGGAATAACAGTTGCTTTTACACGCTTTTTATTTTCTTTATATGCTGTATGGATAAAGGCTGCACCGATACCAATATATCCAAACATTTTTGTAAAACCGATTGCCATATAGTAAATGCTATCGGAGAAGCGTTCTACAGGCATCTGCATTTCTGTCATAACGATTGCATAGGCACCTGCTACTGTTGTATCACCAACCTGAAGTACACCGCCTAAATCAGTGAACTGGAATGGTGTATATACAAGATGATGAAGACCTGTAGGAATTAAAAGTCTTTCCAGAAAACCATAAAGGAATAATCCAAAGGTTCCTGAACTCTTAATAAGATTTGCCAATGCAGAAATTCCTTCCTGCACTACAGGCCATACAAAGTTACCTGCTACACCTACACCAATCGCTACAAAGAACATTATTAAGAAAGAGAAACGAGCTCCAGAGTATATCTGTAATGCACCTTTGAACTTCTTATGACAGGTACGGTTATACACAAACCCAACAAGACATCCAATGATAATTCCACCGAACACACTCATATCCACACACTGAATTCCGAGGATTTCTGTCTGTCCTGTTCCGATTAATCCTAACATAGCGGATGGTTCCGCAAGCTGTCCCATGGAGCTTAATAATACGTTAGAGGATTTTAAATAAACCAGATAGGATAACAGACCGATAATTCCTGCCTGATGCTTATCCTTCTTAGCAAGTGCTGCCGGAATACCAACTGCAAATATAACTGATAAGTTGTTGATAATCATCATCACACCCTGATAAATCAGATTTCCAAAAATCTGAAGAGGTGCCCACTGTAAGAATGGCAGTAATCCAGTAATAGTGCTGTTTGTTAAAAGTACACCTACAACCATAATCATACCTGCCACAGACAGATAACTTAATGGCTGTACCATTGCTTTAGCAAATGTCTCTAAAGCATTCATAAGTTTCTGTTTCATTTTGATTTTCTCCTTTTATGTAAGTTGCTTTATTTAGTATATTCCACTACTGTGTCTACACCTTTTTTTACCTGAATACCATGATGGATTGCTTTGATATTATAATCCTGATAATTCAATAGAATTAACATTGTAGTCATATCAATGTCCTTCTCCTTCATAACTTCAGGTTGAAATTCAATAATCGGCTGACCTTTCTTCACATCAGCACCAGCTTCCACAAAAGTCTTAAATCCTTCTCCCTTTAAGGCTACCGTATCAATTCCCACGTGTACCATAATTTCTAGTCCATCTTCTCTTGTCATTCCAAATGCATGCTTAGTATCTGCAACTAGAGAAAGAGTTCCATCGCAAGGGGCTACAATTACGTTACCTTCCGGAATAATTGCTACACCATCTCCCAATGCTTTACTTGAAAATGCAGGATCATTTACCTGCTCCATTGGGATACATTTACCATCAGCTACTGCTGCCAGTTCTTCATTGTTTGCTTTCTTTTTAAATAACTGAAACATTTACCCTCTTCCTTTCTATGTACACCATTATCTTTACAAAGACTTTGGCTGTCTTGCATTTACAAAATGCAGTGCAATAAAACCTGCTTCATCTTCTGAAAATTCAGTTCCCAGTCTTTCCCTCAAAAGTCTGATTGCGTACTTGCCAACCTTATATTCCTGAAAATAAAACTGACGTATTTCTCCTAACAAGGCGTTTTCCAGCTGAATTCCCTGATGGTATCTCTGAATCGCAAAATTGATATGATCTGTCAGTGCCACATAAATACTCTGGTTAAGTCTCATACCATATTCATTCTGAGCATAAGAAATAATATCATTAGAAATTTCCATATGCTCCAGCGGCATACCGGAAAGCATTTCCTGGAACTTTTTAGACAAGGAGTGATTCTCCATATGAAAGACTTTTTCTATTTTGCTTTCATCAATTATATCTCCCGGCTTTGCTTTGAAACCAATGCCTCTTCCCATGATGACAATTTCCTGATTCTGCTCATCATAAGCAGAAAGCACATTATTGTTAATCACCTTATGAATCTGCATTCCATTCATACCTCACAAATCTTATCATTTACCTGTTTTTGCCAAATCTTTCTACAACTGTTCTTCAAAGATTTTTTTCATAACCTCACAGGCAGCTTCCTCATCTGAGCCTTCCACTGTCACTGTTACAGTTTCACCGGTTTTTACACCTAAAGCCATAACAGACATAAGTCTTGTTACTTCAGCCTCTTTATCACCTTTTTTGATTTTGATTGTACTAAAATAGTTTTTGGCTTCTTTTGCAAGCACACCAGCTGGTCTTGCATGGATTCCTAACTCATCTTTAATTACATATTCAAATGTTTTCATGAAACTCGCTCCTTTATTTGTTATATACCTTTATTTTACCGCACAACTTATTTTTCGTCTATTTAATTAATCGATTTCCCTAATTTTTCGGCAAACCGGAAGTATCATGACCGGCGAAACTGACAATTCATCAATTCCCATTTTCACAAACTGCTCTGTTAAAGATAAATCTGCTCCCAATTCGCCGCAGATACCTACCCATATACCAGCATTGTGCCCACTATCAATTACCATCTGTATCATCTTTAATACCGCAGGATGATGGGCATTAAAGAAGCGTGCCAATTGCTCATTCTGTCTGTCAATTGCCAGCGTATACTGCGTGAGGTCGTTAGTCCCAATACTAAAGAACTCCACTTCTTTCGCAAGCTCATCTGCCACCATAACCGCTGCCGGAGTTTCTATCATAACCCCAAATTCTACGTTTCCGAAAGCAATCCCTTCCTGAGTAAGTTCTTCTTTTACTTCTTCAATGAGCCTTTTAACTTCCCTGATTTCCCATGAATCTGTAATCATTGGAACCATAATGGCAAGCCTGCCAAATGCACTGGCTCTGTATAACGCACGAAGCTGTGTTTTAAAAATTCCTGTTCTATCCAGACAGATTCTTACTGCACGATAACCAAGTGCCGGATTTTCCTCCTCTGCCAGATTAAAATAGTCAACTTTTTTATCTGCTCCAATATCCAGTGTACGAACGACAACTTTCTTGCCCTCCATTTTTTCAGCTACACTTTTGTATGCCCGGAACTGTTCTTCTTCCGTTGGATAATCTTTGTTCTGAAGGTAGAGGAATTCACTGCGGAACAGACCTATTCCTTCTGCACCATTGGCAAGAACTGCATCCATATCTTCTACTCCGCCGATATTGGCATAGAGATTAATCTTTCTTCCTGATTTAGTAACCGCTTCTTTCCCTTTCAGTTGCAGCAATTGCTCCTGTCTCTTTTTCTGTTCTTCTAATTTTTCTTCATATTCACTTAACACAATTGGGTCCGGATCAATAATAATAACTCCCTGTTCTCCATCCACAATTGCCATTTTTCCATTTACACTTCCTTCTACCGGTGTCAAAACCAGAGCCGGAATATTCATGGTACGTGCCAGAATTGCTGTATGAGAATTAGTAGACCCTTTTCTTGTAACAAATGCCAATACCTTTTCTCTGTTAAGCTGAATAGTTTCGCTAGGAGCCAAGTCATCAGCAAGAATAATCATATTGTCTGTTACTTCTTCTTTTTTTTCTTCCTGCCCGGACAAAATACGAATGAGGCGCTCAGAAATATCTTTTACGTCTACCGCACGTTCTTTCATATAGTCATCGTCCATTTCTTCAAAAACAGCAGAAAAATTGTTTCCAGCCATTTCTACTGCAAATTCAGCATTCAGCTTTTGGTCACAAATAATGCTGCGCACAGAATCACTATAGTCTTCATCTTCTGTCATCATCTGATGAACTTCAAAAACAGCAGCTTCCTCTTCGCCAACCTCTTTTAAAGCTTTTTCATAAAGTTCTGCAAGCTGTCTTACAGCAATTACTTTCGCTTCTTCAAAACGCTTATATTCCGCTTCAACATCTTCTACCTGATACTGTTTCACTGCAATATTATTTTTTGAAAGCTCTTTGATTGGCCCTATTGCAATTCCACGAAAAGCTGCTTTACCATTTACCTGAAACATTCCCATTCTCCTCCTAAACAAAAAAACCGAAAAGCAAACACACCTCTGCTGTGCTTAGCTTTCCGGTTTAGTGCATATTAAACGCGAACTATCCTTCAATTGCTTTGATTATAATCGGAGTCCGTCATTTTGTCAACATACATGTTTTTTTCAATTACATTTTTGGGCAATTTGTATATTTTTTCATTTTCTTTTTATTCATTCTGGCCAAAGAAATATATTACAGCTTCATTGTAAGCTGGATTCTCTTCTTCTGTAAATCCACACTCATAACCTTTACTTCTACGATGTCGCCGACACTGACTACATCTAATGGATGTTTTACAAAGCCCTTCTTAGAAAGCTCAGAAATATGAACCAGACCATCCTGATGTACTCCAATGTCTACGAATACGCCAAAGTCAATTACATTGCGGACGGTTCCTTTTAAAATCATCCCTTCTGTTAAGTCTTTCATTTCAAGGACATCTGTTCTAAGAATTGGTTTTGGCATATCCTCACGAGGGTC
>CAYTGQ010000052.1:0-13833 GCA_964437345.1 uncultured Lachnoclostridium sp.
TGCGGTTATGGCAGCAGAGAGTCTTGGAATTGGCTCCTGCTATATTGGAGATATTACAGAGAATTTTGAGATACATAAAGAATTGTTAGGATTACCTAAGTATGTAGTGCCAACATGTATGGTATGCTTTGGTTATCCGACAGAGCAACAGATGGAGAGACCAAAGCCAAAGCGATTTGCAGTTGAAAGTATTGTACATGAGAATGGATATGATTTGCAGAAGGCTTCTAAGATGGATGAAATGTTAGTAGAAGAGCATGAAGTTGTACAGGCAGAAGGTGATACTCTTGAAGCATGGGTGAAACGTTTCTGTGCAAGAAAGTGGAATTCCGAGTTTAGTGAAGAAATGTCACGTTCCTGCAGGGAGATTATTAAGGCGTGGGTGAGCGAAGAGTAACATACGTGAAAAGGTAAAAAATAAGGCATGAAATTTGCAAAAACAAATTTCATGCCTTTAATCATTAAAACGAATCATTTCCGGTTTCCGCTGTTTAAATATCGTATAATACCTAAATCCAAGTCCCTTCAACAATTCTTCCGCCTGTTCAAATCCATACGCATAATATTCTGGTACATGTCCGTCTGAACCAATGGTCAAAAGTTCACCACCAAGCTCTTTATAACGTTTTAACACTTCTGGTTGTGGATTTGGCTGACCTAGACCTTTGGCATAGCCTGCTGTGTTCACTTCTAGAGCAATGCCATGATGGATTAAGAGCTTTAAGGCTTCATCCAGATAATCGGCATAGTCCTTGTAGTGATAGTGAACGAGAGAATCCATATCTGCTAATGTGCACTTTTTACCTTGTTTTAGCAATTCATTCATCTGCACGGTTACCCGTTTCACAGATGGTGCATATCTAATTGCATAGTCCAAGTGTCCACAACTATTTATTTCTGGAAATGCCTTAATGTTTTTTATAACCATTTCAAAATATGCTTCTAATGCATGTTTTTCAGAACACCCCTCCCAGTATGTTTCATTGTATGGATCCAAATCATCTACCAGATGAGTGGAGCCAATAACAAAATCGAAAGGATAATCCTTTAATAATTTTCTGTAAGCATCTCCAAGGTAAGGTTTCAGTCCAAGCTCGATGGAAGGGCGGATTTCAATTTTACCAGCATACTTTTCTTTTAAGTTACCTAATATAGAAAAATACTCTTCCGGATCAAATAGGAAATCCATCCCGTTCTCATAAACAGGAAATTCATAATCCATATGGTCTGTCAAATAGAAGTAGGAAAAGTTTCTCTTTATAGCTTCTTCAATCATAGCCTCTACTGGTGTTTCACTGTCAGAAGAGAAGCGGGAGTGAACATGGCAGTCAGTGATAATCATAGATAACCTCCTATAGTATTACGACTCTCTGATGTTATAGAATCAGAGAGCCATAGGATGAAAATTATATTATTCATCAATCAGTGTAATTCCGTTGATATCCGGTTGAATGGTCAGGGAATAATTAGTGTGGTAAATAACAAATCCCGGCTTACTGTTATTTGGCTTTTTAATGTGTTTTTTCTGGATATAGTCGATTTCTACTTTATCCAGTTCTCTGCCTTTGGAATAATAACCAGCCAGCATACCGGCCTCTTCAAAGGTGCGGTCTGGCATATCTTCAGCATTGCCAAGCTTTACAATAACATGGGAACCTGCCATACCTTTAGCATGGAACCACCAGTCATTACCGGTAGCAAATTTGAAAGTAAGCTCTTCATTCTGGAAGTTATTTTTCCCTACATACATGTGGAAACCATCAGAAGAAATGTAGTGAAAAGGCTTGCTTTTTACTTTCTGCTTCTTACCCTTGTGATCCATACCATGCTTTTTGATATATCCATATTCAGTAAGCTCACGTTTGATTTCTACTAAATCATCTTCTTCTAAGGCAATATCCAGTGCACTGCTGATGGATTCCAGATGAGAAAGTTCCTCTTTGGTTTCTTCAATTTGTATTGTTAAAGCTTCGTAAGTACGTTTTAATTTACTGTAGCGTTCAAAATACTTCTTTGCATTATCCATAGGAGAAATAGTTTCATCCAGTGGGATAGTGATTTCTTCGTTAGTATAATAGTTTTCACAGGTAAGGCTCTTTGCACCTTCTTCTAGCTGGTAGCCATAGGTTGTAATTAATTCACCATAAACCTTGTATTTATCACGTTTTTCTGTATCTTTAAGCTGTTTTGTCTGTAAATCCAGTTTTTTTCTGGAACGCTCCAGTGCATTGGAAACCACTCTTCGTAAGTCAGAAGATTTCTGGCGGATTCGTGTGATGACATCCTTCATGGAATAATAGGATTCCAATACTTCTGAAATACTTTCATAGGACTTAGTTTCAAGGGAATCATAGCAGTGAAGCTCTACGCTGGAAAATTCTACAGGTTCCTTATCTTTGTATACAATAACAGGCTGAAAATTCTGTGTTTTCACATCTTCCATAAGACGTTCAAAGTTTTTGAAAAGATGCAGTCCTTCCATCTCACTAAGAGAGCTAAGAGAGGCTTCGCCGTCAATGGAAGCACGATGACATACCTCATTGGCAATCAGCGGACTAATACCGGTAAGGGAAGAATAGATGCCTTTGGCACAAGGCATAGCCTTGGAAAGAACTGCTTCTTTGAAGTCATCATAGGTTATGGTCAGAGGATTTAATTTTTCCTGAGTTTTTGGAATAAAATAGTCTCTTCCGGGAAGCACTTCTCTTACAGAACTTACAAGACCTGAAATATGCTTGATACTGTCTACAATTTTCATCTGGTCATCACAGAAAATGATATTGCTGTGCTTGCCCATAATTTCTACAATCAGATATTTCGTACATACGTCACCCAGTTCATTTAAATGTTCAATTTCAATCTGGACAATACGCTCAAGCTCCGGCTGCGTAATACTGATAATTTTTGCACTGTTAAGATGCTTTCTAAGAAGCATACAAAAATTAGGTGCAGTTAAAGGGCTTGGTTTATTATTGCCGGTTAAATAAATTAATGGCAGACTTGCCCCGGCTGAGATTAAAAGTCTGTATTGACCGCCATTGCCTTTTATGGTAAGTAAAAGCTCGTCTTTTTCAGGTTGAGCTATTTTGTTGATTCTTCCTCCAACTAATGTATTTTGCAGTTCAGAAACCACGTTGGAGATTACAATTCCGTCTAATGCCATTTTATACCTCCATTATTCATCTTTTCATGGCTAAATCTTATTATACAATATCATTCCCTTATTTACAAAATAAAAAAAATTTGATACTCTATTAATAGGTATCAGACAAGGGGAATTACTATGTACATAAAAATAGAATTTATTATAATTTTAGCTGTTTTTTTAGCCATGTTTATTGTTGTAGCAGGTTTAGGTTGGTATCATCTTTATCTTAAAATGAAAGGTGAAGGTGCTGTTACAGGCGATAGAAAGAAACAGCAGGATGAAGACGAGATAGAGGAAGAAGAAAAAGAAGAATATAATTTATCCAAGGCAGATGAAGAAGTAGAAGAAACAGTGCATGTGACAGGAGAAACCAAGGAATTTGGAAGTCGCTTTGTTGTGGAACTGTTTCAGGAGATTCGTGTGCCTTTAAATTCAATTCTTGCTTTGCAGGAACAGATTCTGAAGGCAGATTCTATAGGTGATGCAAAAAAAGGAGCTCTTGAGACAAGACATTCAGGAGAGGCTTTACTTTCTATCATTGATGATATGCTGGATATGGCCAGCTTTGAGTCTGGTGAGTATGTAATCCCACACAAAAACTACAATTTGGAAGAAATCTTACAGCCTATTCTTGATTCAGCCAGTGCAGAAGCACATAAGAAGGGAATTGCATTTGCAATTAACATTGATAAGCAGATGCCGGTAAATCTTCTTGGCGATGAGAGAATCATTAGAAGAATTTTTAATATTTTAATAAATGAAGCAGTGAACCGTACAGAGGCAGGTTCTGTATATTTCAATCTGGACTATCAGATAGAAGAGGAGAAAGTACGCATTATAGGTACACTGGATGATACAGGAGTGGGATATAAGCAGGAAGATATGGAAGATATTTTCAGACCATATGATAATAACAGGCATATTACAATGGGCAGAGAACTTATGAAAGTTAATTTCTGTAAAAAAGGACTGGAATATCTGGGTGGAAGTTTCCTGATAGAAAGTATTTATGGAACAGGAAGTAAATGCTCCTTTGAAATTGTACAGACGATGGAAGATAATAGCAGATGGTCTGTCCAGACAGAAAAGGGCGATGTGTTCGTAAATGAAAAAGAAATAAAAAGAGGACAGGAAACGAGAGAAAAAGCAGTAAATGAACAGGCAGAACAGAAAAAGTCCTCCCGCATTTTGATTGTGGATGATAATATTGTAAATGTAAAAGTAATAACCAGCCTTCTGGAACCGTATAAATTACAGATTACTTCGGTTTATAGCGGGCAGCAGTGTCTGGATGAGATTGCTAAAAATCCAGACTATGCAGTGGTTTTCCTGGATCATATGATGCCGGGAATGGATGGAATCGAGACATTCCATAAGCTTCGTGCCATGGAAGGAGAATACTTTACTACAGTTCCAGTAGTTGCCTTGACAGCTACTGTATTGGATAATGCACGTGAAGTGTTTGAAAAAGAAGGATTTCAGGATTATGTTTCAAAGCCGGTTAATATTGCAGAGGTGGAGCGCGTTCTTAAGAAATATGTTCATTCAGATAAATGGAAAGAAGAACCGGTAAAAGAAGAAAAAGTCGAGCATCAGGAATTTGCCATTGAAGATGTAGACATGAGTATAGGTTTAAGACAGTGGAATGGTAATCTGGATAAATATAAAATGATACTGGAAGTTGTATACACAGACGGTAAACAGAAATTAATAGAAATGAGACAGTATCTGGAAAATTCTGATTACGAAAAATATATGATAGAAGCTCATTCTGCGAAAAGTGTAACAGCCAGTATTGGTGCCATGAGTGTTTCTGAATTGGCAAAAGAGCAGGAATTTGCTGTGAAAAACCAGGAACTTACTATTGTAGAAGCGAAGAGTGGTCAGTTTTTACATGCATATGAAAATCTTCTTTCTAATATAGGAAAAAGCTTGGGAATTGTTAATAAACAGGAAGAAATCGTTGAAGAGCTACTTGCAATTACAGTGGAAGAGGTAGAAGAAAGACTAGAGAAGATAAGCGGATTTATTGATGATTATGAAGATGAAGAAGCAATCAGTCAGTTAAAGGACTTGTTACGATATAATATTGAGATATATCCTATAGATTTCATAAAAGAAATTATAGAGAGTCTTAACCGCTTGGACTATGCGAAAGCAAGTGAAAGAATTAAGAATCGAAGGAGCGAGTTTGATGAAGAAGATATTATCAGTAGACGATAGTGTTCCGGCTTTGACCTTGGTCAGAGAGACACTGAGAGATGAATATAAAGTGTTTGTAGTGACTTCAGGGAATGAGGCATTAGCTTTTTTGGAAAGGCAGAGACCAGATGTAATTCTTATGGATTTTTATATGCCGGGAATGGATGGCGTAGAAACTTTAGAAAAGATGAGCAGAACAGAAGGATTTGATATTCCTGTAGTAATGATTAGTTCTGTTTCTACAAAGCCACTGGAAGAAAAATGCAGGGAGTTAGGAGCAGTTACATTCCTTTCCAAACCATTCAGACCAGATGAACTGAAAGATTGTATTACAAGGGTATTAGGGGACAAATAGTTTATTGACTTCGTATCTGTATTTTTATATAATTGTACAGGTATTTTAAGAATTGAGAAAGGCATGGTACGAAAGATGCTAAAAAGTATGACCGGATTTGGCAGAAGTGAAATAGCAACAGTGGAACGTAAGATTACTGTAGAACTGAAAGCAGTAAATCACAGATATTGTGATATTTCTATTAAAATGCCTAAAAAACTTGGATTTTTTGAAGCGAGCATAAGAAATTTATTAAAACAGTACATTGGAAGAGGTAAAGTTGATGTATTTATTTCTTATGAAGAATATACAGAAAATACAGCTTGTGTAAAATATAATTCTGACATTGCAAAGGAATATATGAGTTGCCTGAATCAGATTGCAAAGGATTTTAATCTGGAAAATGATGTTAAGGTATCTTCTTTATCCAGATATCCGGATGTATTTTCTTTGGAAGAACAGACAATGGATGAAAAGGAATTATGGGGGGCACTGGAAGAAGCAATTAAGGTTGCAGCAGAAAAATTTGTAGAAACCCGAATTACAGAAGGTGAACATCTCAAAACAGATATCCTGGCGAAGCTTTCTGGTATGATTACTTGTGTAAGTGCTATCGAAGAACGTTCACCGGAAATTGTGGCTGAATATCGTAAGAAGCTTACAGATAAAGTAACGGAGCTTTTAGGAGATACAAAGCTTGATGAAGGTGTTTTGGCTACGGAACTTGTAATTTTTGCAGATAAAATCTGTGTAGATGAAGAGACCGTACGTTTAAGAAGTCATATTAAAAATATGGAAAATACATTAACACAGGAAGATAATGTGGGGCGTAAGCTTGACTTTATTGCACAGGAAATGAATCGTGAAGCTAATACAATTCTTTCCAAAGCAAATGATATTGAAGTTTCTAATTTAGCAATTGAGTTAAAGACAGAGATTGAAAAAATCAGAGAACAGATACAGAATATTGAATAAAGGAATAATCATGGGTCAGTTTATTAATATTGGTTTTGGAAATGTTGTAAATACAGATAAAATCGTAGGCATTATTAGTCCGGATGCAGCACCGGTGAAACGAATGGTGCAAAGTAGCAGAGACAATGGCATGGCAATTGATGCTACCTGCGGAAGAAAAACCAAAAGCGTAATCGTGATGGAAAGTGGGCATATTATGCTATCAGCACTGTTGCCAGAGACCATCGCAGGCCGTGCCAATCAAGACAATCCAAAGGGTGACGACAATGAATAAGAGAGGCGTATTAACTGTAGTATCTGGGTTTTCCGGCGCAGGAAAAGGAACGATTGTGAAAGAACTGGTTAAAAAGTATGAATATAGCTTATCCATTTCTGCTACTTCCAGAAACCCAAGAGAAGGAGAAGAACATGGAAGAGAATATTTCTTTTTGACAAGAGATGAATTCCAGTGTATGATAAAGAGTGGTCAGTTGATAGAGTGGACCGAGTATGTAGGCAATTATTATGGTACTCCAAAGGAATATGTGGAAAACCAACTGGCAGAAGGTAAGGATGTAATTCTTGAAATAGAAATCGAAGGTGCACTTAATGTAAGAAAGCTCTTTGATGATGTACTTCTATTGTTTATTACACCACCTACAGCAGAGGAGCTTAGGAACCGACTGGTTTCCCGAGGAACAGAAACAGAAGATGTTATCAAAAAACGTCTGGCAAGAGCCTATGAAGAAGCTGATTGTATGCCAAAATATGATTATATTGTGGTAAATGACAAACTAGATGAGTGTGTGGAGAAGGTCCATGAACTTATCCAGAATCAGAAATTAAAGACATTGTATCAACAGAATTTTATGAAAGAAATGAAAAATGAGTTAAAAGCTTTTCAGGAAGGAGAATAAATATATGTTACGTCCATCATATGCAGACTTAATGGAGGTTGTAAACAGTGAGGTAGAAAAAGGAGAAGAAAATGTAGTAAGCTCCAGATACTCTATTGTATTAGCAACAGCAAAAAGAGCAAGACAGATTATTAATGGAAGTGAAGCTATGGTAGAAGGAGGTTGTCCTAAGCCATTATCTATTGCAATCGATGAGCTTTACAATGCAAAAGTTAAAATTGTAAACGATGAAGAAAAAAACATGTAAAATGAATTTGCTGGCTGTCTAATTTAGGCAGCCATTCCCGCTTAGAGGGAATAATTTTAATAGGAGATTATTCATAATGAATCAGGAATTTGATGCAAATGAAAAAGAAAGAGAAAAAGCAAATGTAAAGGAAGTACTGCGGGAACTGATTATATATGCATTAATTATTGTAATTTGTGTTCATGTAATGCCTCGTTATGTTATTCAAAGAACAATAATTACAGGACATTCCATGGAGAATACATTACAGGATAAGGATAATGTTTTAGTAGAAAAATTATTTTTCAGTTTATCTGAACCAGAACGATTTGAGGTTGTTATGTTCTATCCATATGGAAGAGATGAAGAAGATTACTATGTAAAACGAGTAATAGGACTTCCGGGAGAGACTATACAGATTATCGGAGACGATATTTACATTGATGGAGAATTGATAGAAGAAAATTATGGTAAGCAGGCAATTACCTATCAGGGAATTGCAGAAGAACCATTGACATTAGGTAAGGATGAGTATTTTTTAATGGGAGATAACAGAGAAGTAAGCTTTGACAGCCGTTATGAAGAAATAGGACCGATAAAACGTGATTTAATTGCTGGTAAAGCTATTCTTAGAATCTGGCCTTTAGGAGAGGTTGGAGGAATTGATTAAAGTTCTACGTTGGGGGAATTTTATGCAGGAATTCAAACAAAAGAGAAGTTCAATGAAGCTTACCAAGAGACTGGTAATTTTCTATATCATACCGATTACAATTATTTTGTTGGTAAGTGCAGTTGTTTCGGTTGGTTCTGTTATAACAACGATGAACAATTTTTTGGAACATGAAGTAATTCATCAGGCAGATATTGATTCAGAACGTCTTAGCGGGTATTTTGAAAAATATTATATGCTGTTAGAGGAAGCTTCTCATAATCCGGCACTGGAGAGTTATTTCAAAACATTAACTGAAAGTAAAGATTATAATACGAATCCATATTATGGAGAGATACGTGAAATTCTGGATAGTGTCATAGACAGTACGGTGGAAGAAGAGGACAGAGCGCTTTTATGGCTTGCTGATATTGATGCCCAGGTTGTAATGGAAGATTCTGAAAGTGGTATGCTGCAGACACTGGAAGAAGATAACTGGCGTTGCGAAAATCGTTCATGGTATGAAGAAGCAATGGAGTCTTATGATACTTTCTATGCAAAAGTATATGTTTCTGCAGGAGCAGGAGAAGTAGTTTCCAGTATGGTTAGTCCAATCAGGGATAGCGATACGGGAGAATTACTGGGTGTACTGGGTGTGGATATTGAAGTGGACCGTTTGCTGGAAATTATGGAAAAAGAAGATGATGATAACAGTTTTTTTGTTATCATTAACCGGGAAGGGCTGATTCTTTACCATGAAGATAGCAGCAAGATACTGGATAAATGTCAAAATTTGGATTATTATGAGAATATTGAAAGTCAGCTTTGGTCAAATCAACAAAATACCTGTAAGTTTGATGTAGAGGGCGAAATGATGATTGGAGCAATCACCAGAATCGACAGGGCAGGCTGGATGATGATTTCGGCAATTCCAATAAGAAATATTCATGAAAATATCATAACTGCAGTAATACCTATTCTTTATATTTGTGCTATTAATATTATTGCGGTAGTTGCATTTAATTATTATTTTACGAATGAATATATTATCAGACCTTTAAAAGAAATTGAAAAAGCCACAGAAAGCATAGCGAATCAGAACCCAAATTATGAATTGGAAGTTAAGAATCAGGATGAGATAGGTACCATTGCTCATGTTCTAAACACAGATGTAAAGTGGCTGTTTAAAGAATTAAAGGATAAAAATCAGCGTATTAATGAAAGTATGGAGTATGCAAAGATATTCCAATCCCGAATGTTTTCCAATCCGGAAGAATTAGCGGATATATTTTCAGAGTACGCGGTTATGTATACTCCATTGGAGAGCGTAGGAGGAGATTTTACATGGTCCTATAGAGGAGATGCAGGTAATCTTTGGATTATTGGTGATTGTACAGGGCATGGTGTTCCGGGAGCATTATTATCCGGAATGGTTGTTACGATGCTTTCTAATATTGTAAGAGAAGATAATTGCTCGAATTTGAAGGAAATAGTAAGAGAACTGGATAGTCAGTTAAGCAGATTAACCCAGTCGGATTCCGGACTAAGAGAAGTTGATGTAGTATCAGAGATGGATATTGGAATCGTTTATATTTCCAAACAGAAGACAATGGAATTTTTTGGCGGCAATATGGACTTATACATAGAAAATGGAAGAGAAGTCCAGAAGATAAAAGGGGAAAAACTATATATAGGAAGCGGTCATATCGAAGAAATAGAAGAACTTCCGGTACATATGGTGGAATATAATAAAGAAAATACCTATTTTATATCAACGGATGGTTTTTATGAACAGACCGGTGGTGAAAAAGGAATTCCATATGGATATAACCGTTTTAAAAAGGTATTTGGTTCTCTTCATGGAAAACCAGTCAAAGAAATAATGGAGAAGATAAAAATGAAATGGCTTGAATATAAAGGAGTTAATAGGCAGAGGGATGATGTGACAGCATTCTGCTACAGAGTCAGATAGGAGGCAGAAAATATGAAAGAGCTTTATATGCAGTATGCAGATAAAGAAGCTTTATATTCGTATTGGGGAGAAGTTTCACAGGAAATATTAGAGAGTATTATCACAGAAGTAAATGAAAAGATGGAAAATGAGGAAATTCTTCCTAGAATTAGAAGTTGTGTGTATTCTGCACTTGTAGAAGGCATACAAAATATGGTACGCTATTGTTATGTACGAGAGGGAGAACCTATGCAGGGTATGGTAGTCGTTCTGAAGGAGAAAATAGGATTGCGTATTATACTTGGCAATTATATAAGCAAAAAGCAGGAAGCAAATATGATATATCAGCTGGAGAAGTTTAACTTTATGACAAGGGAGGAATTAAAGGATAAGCTGAACCAGAACAGAAAGACCAATGCATTAAGAGAAAACAGCAGTGCGGGTCTTGGGCTTATGGAGATAGCAAGAAGGGCATCCGGTAAGCTTAAATATCAGATGCTGGACCGTGGTATTGACTATAGCATATTTTTACTTGAAGTGGTAATATAGGAGGAGAGACCTCTGCTCACGCAGGGGTATCACTGCAAGCAGTGAGCATTTTTCCTTCGGAAAAACAAGGAGGAAAGACCTCTGCTCACGCGGAGTTCGCATTTTTCCTTCGGAAAAACAAGGAGGTCTATATGTTTCATTATGAAAGACAAAAAACATCAGCCACACCATATATTTTAGTTGATGAGGAAAAGTCTTATATGAAATTTTCGGGAGAATCTTTTCCTGAGAATGTGATAAAATGTTATGGGGAAGTAAATACATGGCTGACACGTTATCTGGAATCTTCATTTGGGGAATTTACATTTGATTTTGAGATGATTTATTTCAACAGCAGTACATCAAAGGTATTAAATAACATTTTTTCCATGCTCAATGAAGCAGGGAAAAACAACCATGTGATTGTAAACTGGTGCTGTAGTGAAGACAATGATATCATGATTGAATATGGTGAAGAATTTAAGAATGATAATAAAAATATTGAATTTAACATTATATTAGATTAAGGGAGTGAAAAGAATGGTTGACAGAATTAATAATATAGTCGCTGGCAGAACAACCATGAGTATTATTCCTAATTCCAATGTGGAAGAAGCTTCAGTAGAATTTGAAGAAGTGTTGAATACAGTTACCAAACCGGCAGAATCAACTGAAGGAATGAATTTAGAAGAGATTTTCCAAAAAGCATCTGATACATACGGAGTACCAGTATACCTTCTAAAGGCTGTTGCAAAGGCAGAATCTAATTTTAATACCAATGATGTATCCAGAAGTGGTGCAATGGGAATTATGCAGTTAATGCCAGAAACAGCAGAGGAGTTGGGTGTTGAGAATGCATTTGATCCAGAAGAAAATATTATGGGAGGAGCCAGATATTTATCTGAAAAGCTGGTACAATACACTGGAGATGTAGAACTGGCTCTGGCTGCTTATAATGCAGGAAGTGGTAATGTAGAAAAATATGGTGGAATTCCGCCATTTGAAGAAACACAGAATTATGTGAAAAAAGTAACTGCTTATATGGAAGACTATAAACAGACTACAGAAGTTGTAACATCAAACAATACAGAGATGGTTGATGTTTCTGTTTCTGCTACTACAAATGGTGTAATGGCAGCATATGAAAGAATGAAAGAAGAGACCTATTGGAAGGTTTTAAAGTAAAGTCCAGAATTTGATGAGATAAGATGGGGTTCGTCGTATAGCAGCGGGTTCCATCTATTTCTGCGTTTTTTGGATAATAAAGGTTAAAAGTCTAACAGGCCGTAAAACGGCAGAATGTGAGGGAATTATGAAATTTACAAAGATGCATGGTTGTGGCAATGATTATGTATACGTAAACTGTTTTACAGAAACAGTGGCTAACCCGGCCGCGGTTTCACGTTTTGTCAGTGACAGACATTTTGGAATTGGTTCAGACGGACTTATTTTAATTCGTCCTTCTGAAGTGGCAGATTTTTGGATGGATATGTATAATTCAGATGGTTCCTCCAGTGAAATGTGTGGCAATGGTATTCGCTGTGTAGCAAAATATGTGTATGACTACGGTTTGACAGATAAGACTAAAATTACAATTGAATCCGGGGGTAAAATTAAGGTGCTGGATTTACAGGTGGAAAATGGCAAAGTAGCAGCAGTGACTGTGGATATGGGAGAACCAATTACCAAACCGGAATTAGTTCCTGTAGTATCGGAAAAAGAAGCAGTTGTTGCAGAAGCTGTCACAGTAGATGGGAAAGTGTATGAAATGACATGTGTATCTATGGGCAATCCTCATGCAGTTGTATGGGTTGATGATACAGCAAAAGTGGAAATCGAAAAAATAGGTCCTTTATTTGAAAATAATGAGCTTTTTCCAAGAAGAACCAATACAGAATTTATTCAATTAGTAGATAAAAACAATATTAATATGCGTGTATGGGAACGAGGTACGGGGGAAACTCTTGCCTGTGGAACAGGAGCCTGTGCAAGTGTTTATGCATGCATCTTAAACGGAAAGACAGAAGATGAAGTAATCGTGCATTTATTAGGCGGTGATTTACGAATTCGTTATGACAGAGAAAGCGGACATATTTTTATGACAGGTCCCGCAACTGTGGTATTTGATGGGGAAATCTTCGTGTAGAAAAATCAAACGATAATATAGAGAGGAGATTATTGAACATGACAGTTAGAGAACTTTTGGAAGATTTACAATATACACTTTTACAGGGAACAGCTGACAGAGAAGTAACAGAACTGGTCTATGACAGTAGAAAAGCAGTCCAGGATGGTATTTTCGTATGCATCAGTGGAGCAGTTCGAGACGGACATGATTTTGCAATGGAAGTAGTAGAAAAAGGAATTACTACTTTGGTTGTAGAAAAAAGTGTGGAAGTGCCGGAGCATGTAACTGTGATTCAGGTAGAAGATACCAGATATGCCCTTGCATGTCTGTCTGCAGCTTATTTCGGACATCCGGCAAGAGAGTTAAAGACCATTGGTATTACCGGAACCAAAGGGAAAACAACAACAACCTATATGGTAAAATCTATTTTGGAAAAATCAGGATTTAAAACGGGATTAATAGGAACCATTGAAACAATTATCGGAGATAAAGCAATTCCGGCAGTGAACACAACACCAGAGTCTTATATTGTACAGAAAACTTTCCGTGAAATGGTAGATGCAGGCTGTCAGGCAGTGGTTATGGAAGTTTCCTCACAGGGGCTTATGCTCCACAGAGTCGGTGGCTTTGTGTTTGATTACGGTATTTTTACTAACTTAGAACCAGACCATATTGGACCAAATGAGCATAAGGATATGGAGGATTACGTTGCCTGCAAAGGAATGTTGTTTAAACAGTGCAGGCAGGGTATTTTGAACATTGACAGTGAATATTTTGAAAAGGTAACAGAAAATCA
>CAYTGQ010000053.1:0-13646 GCA_964437345.1 uncultured Lachnoclostridium sp.
GAGCACACGGCTGTTAACCGTGGGGTTGTTGGTTCGAGCCCAACTCGGGGAGTTTCTTATGTAATTACATAGGATATGCGGGAGTGCTGGAATTGGCAGACAGGCAAGACTAAGGATCTTGTGGGTGTATTCTCGTGTGGGTTCAAGTCCCATCTCCCGCAGTGTTTAAATAAGTGAGGAAATCATTGTATTCAATGGTTTCCTTATTTTTTTACTCAAAAAAGGATGCAATTATTTGAACACTAAATTATACGAAAGAGGAGAGAAGAAACAAATGAACTATTTAGAATTTTATATTGGAGTTTTTAAACCACTTTTAATATTAGCAGGTATGATGTATGTTTATGTAGCTGTTATATATTTGGTGAAACGTAGTAAGTATATAAAATCAGATTATTATAGAACAACAAAAACTGCATTTCATAAGGTTTGTTTTAACAAGGGAGCTTATGGGGAATATCTTTCCAGCAGATATCTTGAAGAGTTGGATGGATATAAAAAATTTCTGTATAACATCTATCTAGAAAAAAATGAAGAAGAGACTACAGAAATCGATGTGCTTATGCTACACACATCTGGTATTTACGTTCTGGAAAGCAAAAACTATTCCGGCTGGATATTCGGAAGAGAGCAGGATAAGAACTGGAAACAGACGCTACAGGGAGGCAAAAAAAGTTCTTTCTATAATCCGGTAAAGCAGAACAGGACACATATAAAATACTTATCAAAAGCTTTGAAGGAAATAGGTGATTTTGATTATTGCATTCAATCACTCATTGTCTTCAGTGAAAGATGCACATTGAAGAAAATTGAAGTATATTCTGAAAACCTTAAGGTAATCAAAAGAGATGAATTGTTAGATTGCTGCCAAAAATTATCTGCAGATAAGAATGTACTCACTATAGAGCAGATAGATAGGATATATAATTTATTAGCACCACATTGTAATGTGTCTGAAGAAGTAAAGAAGAAGCATATTGATACTATAAATGAGAAACGAAGCTAGAATTTATTTTGGTGGATGACTGCAAAAAAAGCAAGGGGAATATCACAAAGTTGCGTAATGGAGTTCTATGGGTGTTCGTTTGAACACCCATTTTGAACACCTATGATAGAAGCTTACTTATCTCTTTCTGTCACAAAGAACTGTACCAGTCGTTCTACATCTTCTAAACAGGCTCCGCAAGCAGTTCCAGCTTCTGTTTTTTCCTGGACTTCCTCTAATGTACGTGCACCGGCATCCACAGCTTCTTTAATCATACCGTTTGTGATACCATAGCAGGTACACACCATTTTTTCCATATCCATAGATAATTCCTTTCTTCATTACTCATTTTCTTTTACGATGACTCCAAGGACATTGATTAAGTCCTGTAATGTTTCAATACGTACATTTTTTTCAAGAATCATGTTCTGTAGTCCATCTGATAATGTTTCAAATTTGCCCTTGACAGTGGGCGATATATATGATGCCATAGTTAATCACCTCAAAAATAGTATGAAAAAATAGAGGCAGATTTATACATTATAAATTTGCCTCTATAAAAATATTTTCTTATTTCTATTTATCTCGTTCTTCAATAAAATAATCAATACGACGTTGCAAATCGTTGAGACAGATGCCACAGGCATTACCCATACCAGTAGCAGCAGTTACTTCATCAATTGTATTCGCACCGTTGGCAACAGCCTCTTTGATCATACCATTGGTAATATCATAGCAGCGGCAGGCAATTTTGTTAAGGTCCATGTAGACACCTTCCATTAATTCTTTTTGGGTTTGCTGAATGCAAACCAACCAATAATTCCAAGGAATAGGAATGCTATACACATCCAAGGAACTAAATAATTAAGCCCTTTTGGGCTAAACATATCATAATAGCCTTTTAGATAAATTACAATAACAATAAATGGAAGAATATAACTCATATAAAAACGCAAAACGTCTGGAAACTTGATACCGTCTCCACTGTTGGCTTCTTTGATAAAGTTCTCCCATCCCCATCCGTTTTTCTTGGTACAGAATAACAAATATACCAAAGAACCTAAAGGAAGCAGGTTATTAGATACAAGGAAATCTTCCAAATCCATAATGTTAGTTCCTGTTCCAAGCGGTTGGATTCCGGATAAAACGTTAAAACCTAGAATGCATGGAATGGAAAGAAGAATAATTGCAATAATGTTAATGATAACTGCTTTTTTTCTCTCCCAAGCCCACAAATCCATTGCAAAAGCAATGATATTTTCAAATACAGCAATAATTGTAGACAATGCTGCAAAGGATAAAAACAGGAAGAATAAGGTTCCCCAGATTCTTCCGCCCGCCATTTGATTAAATACATTTGGCAAGGTAAGGAATATTAAAGAAGGACCTGCATCCGGTTCAATGCCAAAGGCAAAGCAGGCTGGAATAATAATTAATCCGGAACAAATTGCAACAAAGGTATCCAGCAAAGTGATACTAATTGTTTCTCCGGCAAGGGAACGATTTTTCTCCAGATAGCTTCCGAAAATTGCCATGGAACCAATACCAATACTAAGTGTAAAGAATGCCTGCGACATAGCACCAAATATCACATTTCCAATGCCTTTATCCAGCATGGAATGAAAATCAGGTACTAAGTAGAACTTAACTCCTTCACTGGCTCCCGGAAGACGTAGGGAATTAATGGCTAAAACTAAAATAAGTAAAATCAGGCAGGACATCATGACCTTTGTGATTTTTTCAACACCGTTCTGCATACCAAGAGAGCATACTCCGAAGGAAAGCAGGATAGTCAATATGGTCCAAAATGTTAAAGTTCCGGCGGAACCGGTCATTTCGTTAAACATGGAAGAAATATCATTAGGGGATAAAACAGTGCTTGTAAATTCTCCGGTCATGTAGCGGTAACAGTAATACATCATCCATCCTGCAACCATAGTATAGAACATCATAAGCAGATAATTACCTGCCATACCAAAGTAACCATAATTATGCCATTTGGTACCTTTAGCTTCTAAGATTTTAAAAGAGGTAGCACAGCTTTTCTGGCTGGCACGGCCAACGGAAAATTCACATACCATAATTGGGAATCCTAAGATAATCAAAAAGACTAGATATATTAAAATAAATGCTGCACCGCCATACTGCCCACACATATAGGGAAATTTCCATACATTACCAAGTCCAACGGCACATCCGGCTGAAACAAGAATAAATCCTAGTCGGGAGCTAAAACGCTCGCGTTCGTTCATAATTAGATACTCCTTTACAATACAGTTGACTATTCAGAACCTTCATTCGCATGGCTCTGAATAGTTACAAAATAATAAGCGGATATACGCACCCGCTTATTATACTTGAATAGTTTAAAGTTGTAAAGATTAATATTTATTACGAACTGCTTCCAAAGCACATACATAATCCTTCATTTCAATTACTGTTCCATCATCCAGAATGGCTTTTCCGTTCATTTTACCAAATACCTGGTTCTGATTACTGATAATGAGTTTTACATCAGTCAGGGCATGACGGTTGATGATAGGAGTAAAGATGGCGTCAAAACGTCCATCACTGGATGTAACATGCCATGGTTTCATATAGTCATAATCCAATGGACCATCGCCGCATTTTGGAATACCGAAGTCCACATCTTCTAATTTGTGTACCTTGTGGTTATAGAAAAGGACATTTTCGGAGGCAGAGCTTCTGTCAGAGAAACCATATCCAATGTTAAAGCCGAATGGGATACCATTAATTAATTTACCATTTCCAATGCCCCAGTACCAGGTATTGTCCTTAGTCCATACACCACGTCCCCAGTCAAGACAACCAAAATCCTTGTCTGGCGTGAATTCGTATTTCTGATTGCCAAGCTGTGCATAGCCAGATGCAGGTAAGCAGGCAATTTTTTGATTATAATAAAAAGCAGTTGGTTTTTCTGCCCAAGGAGTTGCAATGCACATAGATTCCATTTCTGGCTGTTCCAGACAAATTTTAGCGGAGAAATCCTTGCCATCTAGGAAGTTATGGTACTGACAGGTAATATGACGTTTCATTGGCTGGCCGTCTTTAGCAGGTTCTACTTTGTATTTGAGGCGGAGCTGTTTGTTTTCAAAAAAGGCATTGCCCTGATCAGAATGAGGTCCAAGTTTAAAGTTACCCATTGGAAATGCGGTTAAGACAGTGTTGGTCTTTTCCCAGTTTTCCTTTAGATTAATTAGAGAAACACTAATCATTCCCAGATAAGCTAAATCAGTAATGGTAAATGCCACGGCATAATCATCATTTTGAACTAAATAATAATCCCATTCTTTAATACGATGCTTTGGGGCTTTAATGGCATTACGGTTATATTCCCATACTAAATGACGTGCAAATCCAGGTTCCATAATGTGTCCATTCTGATCCAGAAGATTCTGGCGTATAGTTACTTCGTGCTGCATTGCAAATCCCCCTTTATTGTTGTAAATACCTTTAATGACAGTTTACCATATTTTAAGACAGCTATCCATAGATTTTTTCTTGCGAAATTGTTAAAATGTACGCGTATATAAAATCAAGCGACATATATATAAATAAGAGAGAAAACGATAAAAACTAAAGAAAGGGTATAGGAGTAGAAAGAATGAAAATAGAGATTCCAGGTTTTGGAGAATTGAATTTGAGATATTTATTATTAGATTATAATGGAACAATTGCAACAGATGGCGTAATACCAGATAAGGTAAAAGAGAGACTGGAAACCCTTTCAAAAGAGTTAAATATATAATTTTGACAGCAGATACTCATCCATTGCGGTTATGGATACAGAAGGGATGTATGCGGGATTATTAAAGGGAGCTGACATTTGCGTAAAATCCATCGAAGATGGATTAGACCTGCTTCGATATCCGAAGAGAGTTATTGCAGATATGAGAGGATAAGCCTTTTGGTTTATCCTTTTTTTATAAAAAATATATATGTTTTTGTCGGAAAATGGATTATAATCAGTAATAAGATATTTATTTGGCAGAAGGAGGCAGCTTATGTACGAATTCGTAGATTTGAGAGATGTGGTGAAGGAATACCACATGGGTGAAGTATGTATTAAGGCAGTAAATGGAATTAACTTTCAGATAAAAGAGGGTGAATTTGTTGTTATTGTTGGTCCTAGTGGAGCTGGTAAAACAACAGTATTAAATATATTAGGTGGTATGGATCAGGCAACCTCCGGTCAGATTATGGTAGGCGGTCAGGATATTGGCAAATTCACTGAAAAACAGTTGACTAACTATAGAAGAGATGATATCGGATTTGTATTTCAGTTTTACAATCTGGTGCAGAATCTAACAGCTAAGGAAAATGTAGAACTTGCATTGCAGATTTGCAAAAATCCTTTAGATGCAGAAACTGTTTTAAAAGAAGTGGGTCTTGCAGAGCGTATGGATAACTTTCCATCTCAGTTGTCTGGTGGAGAACAGCAACGTGTTTCTATTGCAAGAGCACTTGCTAAAAATCCAAAGCTTCTTTTGTGTGATGAACCAACAGGAGCACTTGACTACAATACTGGTAAGCAGATTTTAAAACTGTTACAGGATACCTGTCGTGAACGTAAAATGACTGTCATTGTAATTACTCATAACTCAGCAATTGCACCAATGGCTGACAGGGTAATTAAGATTAAGAATGGAACAGTCAGCAAGGTAACAGAGAATACAGAACCAATGTCAGTAGAAGATATTGAATGGTAAAAGGCAGGCGGCAGAATGAAGAAAAAAGCATTGAAAAAAGATTTTTATATGGAAATCAAGAATACCCTCAACAGGTTTTTGTCGATTTTCCTGATTGCAGCTTTGGGAGTAGCTTTTTTTGCCGGTATCCGTGCATGTGAACCCGATATGGAACTGTCTGCAGACCGGTTTTATGATGAAAATAGTTACATGGATATTCGCGTGTTAAGTACACTGGGGCTGACAGATGGAGACGCAGATGCACTAAAAGAGATAGAAGGTGTAGAAAAAGTTGTACCCTCTTATACTGTAGATGTGCTTTCCTACAGAGATGAAGGAATGTATACCTTAAAGGTATTTTCTATGTCTACAGAATTGAATGTAATTACACCAACAGAAGGAAGACTTCCGGAGAAATCCGGTGAATGTATTCTGGACAGTGGTCTGGCAGAATTTGGATATGAGGTTGGAGATGTAATTACAATCCAGTCCGGTACAGAGGATGACATTGAAGACAGCTTCCATACAACAGAGTATACAGTTGTTGGTATGGGAATTACGCCGGCATACATATCTTTAGAGAGAGAAAGCAGTCAGATTGGCAGGGGCTATGTAGATGGCTTTATGGCAGTTTGTGAAGAGGATTTTGCACTGGATGTGTATACAGAAATTTATTTATCTGTAGAAGGTGCAAAGGAATTAGTAAGTTATCAGAGCGATTATGAAGATTTAATAGATAGTGTTGTTGAAAATATAGAAGAAATTCAATCAGAGCGTGAAGAAGCCAGATATGAGGAAGTAAAGTCGGAAGCTGATGAGAAAATAGCGGACGCAGAAAAGGAACTGGAAGACGGCAAAAAAGAAGCTGATGAAGAACTTACAGATGCGTATAACAAAATTACAGATGCGAAAGAAGATATTGCAGATGCCAAGAAAGATATTGCAGATGCAAAAAAGAAAATAGCTGACGGTAAAGAAGAAATTGCAGAAAATAAAGAGAAACTTGCAGATGCCCAGAAGGAACTTGACGACGGTAAAGAAAAGCTGGAAGAAGGTTGGGCAGAGTACGAAAATGGTATAGTTGAAATCGCTGATGCGAAGAAGGCTTTGGAAGAACAGAAGCCGGGATTAGAGGCAGCCAGGGTAGAAATTGATGCACAGAAAGCTGAACTGGAAAAGCAAGTAACTCAGTATGAACAGGCAAAGGCAATGGGATTTGCTGACCCTGCAATAGAACAGCAGTTAAATGCAGCAAAGGAACAGCTTGCAGCTTATGAGGCCCAGATTGCAGAAGGCGAGGCTCAGATTCAGGCAGCAGAAAGTGAACTTACTAAAGCGGAAAGTGAGCTTGCCAGTGTATTAGAGACATTGCAAAAGTCAGAGCAGGAGCTGGAAGATGGTCAGAAAGAGATTGATGATGGATGGAACGAAATCATCAAGGCAGAGAATGACATTAAAAAGGCTGAAAAAGAGCTGTCTGATGGTGAGAAAGAGCTGGCTGATGGTGAACAGGAGTTAATTGAAAACGAAGCAAAATACTGGAAAGAAAAATCCAAAGCGGATAAAGAAATTGCGGATGCAGAAGAAGAACTGGCTGATGCTAAGCTGGAATTAGCAGATTTGGAAATGGCTGAATGGTATGTGTTAAGCAGAGATTATTCACAGGTTTATGCAGAGTTTGGGCAGAATGCAGAGCGAATTGGAGCTCTTGCAGATGTATTTCCATTATTCTTCTTCCTGATTGCAGCATTGGTATGTTTAACAACTATGACACGAATGGTTGAGGAACAGAGAACGCAGATTGGAACCTTAAAAGCCCTTGGTTACAGCAAAGGTGACATTGCTTCCAAATATCTGATGTATGCGGCAATTGCCAGCCTTTTTGGAGGTATTTTTGGAGCTTTAGTAGGACAGAAAGTGTTACCGGCAGTAGTTGTTACTGCTTACCAGATGATGTATGTAAACCTTCCATATTGTCTGATTCCATATAATGTGTGGTATAGCGTTACAGCTATTGCAATCGTAATGGGATGTACTTTATTTGCAACTTATTTTGCATGTGCAACAGCATTAAAATCCAATGCGGCTGAGTTAATGAGACCAGAAGCACCAAAGGCAGGAAAGAGAGTGCTTTTAGAACGAATTGGGTTTATCTGGAAGAATTTATCTTTTGGTCAGAAATCCAGTGTACGAAATCTTTTCCGTTATAAAAAGCGTTTCTTTATGACAATCATTGGTATTAGTGGTTGTATGGCACTGCTGCTGGTAGGATTTGGACTTAAAGATTCCATTTATGATATTGCACGGTTCCAGTTTGAAGAATTGTTTGTTTATACAGGATATATTGCAAAAAATGATAAGGCTGATGATGAAGATTTAGAGGAACTTTATTCATTCTTGGACAATGAAAGAAATATAGAGGCTTATGTACCTGTTTACCAGACTTCGGTTGATTTGTCCAACGGAAAAACAGAAAAACAAGCATATTTGATTTGTCCTGAAACAACAGAAAATTTTGAAGATTATGTTCAGTTCAGAGATCGTATTACTAAGGAAGAATTTGTTTTTGAAGAAAATATGGAAGGTATTGTTCTGACGGAAAAAATAGCTTCTATGCTTGGTGTGGAAGTTGGAGATACCATTTCTATTAAGACAGATGATACAACCAGTGTGGATGCCAAAATCCTCTATCTGACTGAAAACTATGCGATGCATTATATCTATATGACACCGGCATTTTATGAAAAGCTGTTTGGAGAAGTAGCGGAATATAATTTGCTTTACTATAGGGCAACAGAACTGTCTACAGTGGAAAGAGATGCATTTGCAGAGAGACTTTTAGAGTATAAGGCGGCATCTGAAATACAGTATAACGATGAAAGCAAACAGAGTATTGAGGATATGCTTGGTGCACTGGATATTGTAGTATGGGTACTGATTATTTGTGCAGGCTTATTAGCATTTGTAGTTCTTTACAATCTCAATAATATTAATATCAATGAAAGGCGTAGGGAACTTGCAACACTTCGTGTACTTGGGTTCCATAATACAGAAGTGGCATCCTATGTGTACAGGGAAAGTGTTATGCTTACAGTAATTGGTATTATTGTTGGTATTTTTCTTGGAATTGCACTTCACCAGTATGTAATTCTTACTGTTGAAGTTGACATGCTGATGTTTGCAAGAAAGATTAATACGCTAAGCTATATTTACAGTTCATTGTTGACTATTTTGTTTTCAGTATTAATTAACTGGGTAATGTATTTTAAATTGAAGAAAATTGATATGGTAGAATCATTAAAGAGCATTGAATAAATGTAAGGGTTCTGTTTAGAAATGGGCAGAACCCAATTTCTATTATTACATAAGAAATTATATTGGTGGAAGGAGTGTGCTGTTTGGTGCGAACAGAAGAAAAGGCAAATGTGAAAAATAGCATAGGCAGGGTGGCTTTTGTTGCGCTTTCCGTTTTGATACAGGTTATATGGCTGCTGCTACTTATTAAGGAGTTTAATGAATATAATGCATGGATTTCCATGGCAACAAGAACGATTGCTTTGGTTGCAGTTTTGAAGCTTTATACTCAAAATATGAATGCAACCATGAAAATGCCTTGGATTATTTTAATACTAATATGGCCGGTTATGGGGTTGAGCTTATATCTGCTGACAGGACGTTCAGACTTGACCCTGGGTATGCGTAAGCATTTTGAAAAAATTGACAAAGAACTGGATAGCAAGGTATGGCAGGATACAGAGACTTTTGAGATTTTGGAAAAACAGGATTTGGCTGTGGCAAATCAATGCCGCTATATCTGGAATTATGGGAAATATCCGGTCTATAAGGATACAACTGTAGAATACTATGCAGAAGCAATTGATGGGTTTGAAGCCCAGAAAGAGGCGATGAAGCAGGCAAATGACTTTATTTTCATGGAGTACCATGCCATTGAGGATGCAGAGGCTTTTCAGGGAATGAGGGATATCCTTGTGCAGAAGGCAAAAGAAGGAGTGGAAGTCCGGATTGTCTATGATGATATTGGAAGTATTGGATTTATTAATACAGATTTTATCAAACGAATGGAAGCAGATGGAATTCAGTGCAGGGTATTTAATCAGGTAAAACCAATTCTGGATATGTTTATGAATAACCGTGATCATAGAAAAATTACGGTTATTGATGGAAAGGTTGGATTTACGGGAGGCTATAATCTGGCAAATGAGTATTTTAACATTACGCATCCATATGGACAGTGGAAGGATACTGGAATTAAGATGAAAGGAAAGGCAGTCCGCAGTCTTACTGTCATGTTTTTGGAAATGTGGAATTCCATTAAGAAAACAGATGAAGATTATGACAGATTTCTGCCAGAACCTGATGTGCCAGTGGAAAGTGAAGGTTTTGTTCAGCCTTATGCAGATAGTCCGTTAGATGATGAATATGTAAGCGAAAATGTATATTTGAACATAATTAAGAATGCAAAGAAATATATATATTTTATGACACCATATTTGATTATTAGTGATGAAATGAATCGCGAACTGGGATTGGCAGCAAAACGTGGTGTTGATGTACGGATTATGACACCGGGAATCCCGGATAAAAAGATGGTGTATAAGGTGACACGTTCCTATTATGCCGGACTTGTAAAGGAAGGGGTACGCATATTTGAATATACACCAGGTTTCTGCCATGGAAAACAGTGTGTGGCTGATGATGAAGCAGCAATTATTGGAACAATTAATCTGGATTTTAGAAGTCTTTATCATCACTTTGAAAATGGTGTATTTTTGTATGACTGCCAGGTCGTGAAGGACATAAAAAAAGATTTTGATGAAACATTTCCAGTTTGCAATGAGGTAACAGAAAAGTATAAATCAGGGAATTCTGCTGTACTTATGGTGTGGCAGTGTATTTTAAGATTGTTTGCACCGCTGCTGTAGAAATATGATGCCTTTGCGGAAATTGTCTGTTGTGAAGAAAATATAAAAATAACATAAAAAAAGTGTAAATAAACCAGATAATCAATTGACATTTATTTATGGAATACATATACTTAAACTACAAACGAAGTATACAACTGCACATAAAAGGGAGTAGTTTCAATGTATCATCAACATACGCGGCCTTAATGGTCTGGTGATACATGCCGGCAGACGGTTACAAGACTTTTAATGTATTTATCAAAGGGAAATGGTAATCCTTTTGATAAGTGCATTAAAGGTCTTTTCTTTTTGGCAAAAATCCCCATTATTCAGAAGTCACTAAAGTGACAGAAAGAGAGGAAAATATGAAAGAATGGTATCAAAAATCTAAGGAAGAGGCATTACAGGAACTGGAATGTGACAAATCAGGACTTACACTGGAGCAGGTAACAGAACGCATTAACAGGTATGGCGAAAATGCATTGAAGGAAGGAAAAAAGAAAAGTACACTGGAGGTATTCTTAAGCCAGTTCGCGGATTTATTAGTTGTAATTTTAATTGTAGCAGCGGTAGTTTCTGCATTTTCGGGTAATTTGGAAAGTACGGTTATTATTATTGCAGTTATTGTATTAAATGCAATTTTAGGAACGGTACAGCATAAAAAAGCAGAAAAATCCTTAGATAGTTTGAAATCTTTATCATCACCAACAGCAAAAGTAATCCGTGATGACCAGAAAGTACAGATTGCTTCTAAGGAAGTTTTACCGGGAGATATTCTGATTTTGGAAGCAGGTGATCTGGTAGTAGCAGATGGAAGAATATTGGATAACTTTTCGTTGCAGGTAAATGAAAGCTCACTAACAGGAGAGTCTACTAATGTAGACAAAGCAGAGGATACTATTGTAAATGAAGTGCCTTTAGCAGAACGTACCAATATGGTGTATTCCGGAAGTCTTGTTACATACGGAAGAGCCATTGTACTTGTAACTGAAACCGGAATGAATACAGAAATCGGTAAAATTGCCAGTCTTATGAACCAGACAAAAGAGAAGGAAACACCTTTACAGATTAGTTTGAACCAGTTCAGTCAGCGTCTGGCTATTATAATTATGGCAGTCTGCGTCGTTGTATTTGGTTTGAGTTATTATAGAGGAATGACATTCTTAGATTCCATGATGTTTGCAGTTGCATTGGCAGTAGCCGCCATTCCGGAAGCATTAAGTTCTATTGTAACCATTGTACAGGCAATGGGAACACAGAAAATGGCAAAGGAAAATGCTATCATTAAAGAATTGAAAGCTGTAGAAAGTCTTGGCTGTGTATCTGTTATTTGTTCTGATAAAACAGGTACTTTAACACAGAATAAGATGACAGTACAGCAGATATATACAGATGAGAAAGTATTGGAAAAAGAACAGCTTGATCTTTCCAATAAACTGCACAGACATCTTTTATATGATGCGGTTCTGGCAAATGATGCTACAATTGTAGACGGAAAAGGAATAGGAGATCCTACTGAATTTTGCCTTTTAGAAATGGCACAGCAGATTGGTGTAGAAGACGAGCTGCTTAGAGATGTTATGCCAAGACTGGAAGAGATTCCATTTGATTCTGATCGTAAAATGATGACAGTAAAATATAACCTTCATGGAAGCCTGACAGTATTTACAAAAGGTGCAGTTGACGTAATGATGGGAAGAATTACAAGAATCCATACTGGTGAAGGAGTTCGACCAATTACTGTAGAAGATAAAATAAAGATTTTAGACCAGAACCAGAGCTTTTCTGAAAATGGTCTGCGAGTGCTGGCCTTTGCCTATAAAGAAGTAGACGAAGATGAAACACTTACTCTGAAATCTGAAAATGATTTGATTTTCCTTGGTTTAATTTCCATGATGGACCCTCCAAGAGAAGAATCCAAAGAAGCAGTGGCAGATGCAAAGAGAGCAGGTATCAAGCCAGTTATGATTACCGGAGATCATAAAGTAACAGCAACAGCTATTGCAAAAGAAATTGGTATTTTTGAAGATGGTGATATGGCAGTGACAGGTATGGAATTAGATGCTATGTCTGATGAAGAACTGGAAGAAAAAATTGAAACTATTTCTGTATATGCAAGAGTTTCACCAGAAAATAAAATCCGTATTGTTGAATGTTGGCAGAAAAAAGGTCATATTACAGCTATGACAGGTGATGGCGTTAACGATGCTCCAGCCCTTAAAAAGGCTGATATCGGTGTGGCAATGGGAATCACAGGTACAGAAGTTTCTAAAGATGCCGCTTCTATGATTTTAACAGATGATAACTTTGCAACAATCATCAAAGCAGTTGCCAATGGACGAAACGTATACCGTAATATTAAGAATGCTATCAGATTCTTACTTTCCGGTAATATGGCAGGTATTTTAGGTGTACTTTACACAACAATTATGAATCTTCCGGTTCCATTTGCACCGGTACATTTATTATTTATCAACTTACTGACAGACTCCCTTCCGGCATTAGCTATCGGAATGGAACCATCAGAAAAAGATTTATTATCCAGAAAACCTAGAGATCCAAAAGAAAGCATTTTAACCAAAGAACTGATGCTTGCAATTTTGGTACAGGGTGCTTTAATTGCAGTTTGCACAATGACAGCATTCCATATCGGACTAAATGCAGGTGGAGATATGTTGGCAAGTACAATGGCATTTGCAACATTAACACTGGCAAGATTATTCCATGGTTTCAATTGCAGAAATGAACAGTCTATCTTTAAGGTTGGATTTTCAAGTAACTGGTATAGTGTGGCAGCATTCTTTGGAGGAATAGCGTTCCTTGCATTAGTATTATTTGTACCATTCTTACAGGGCGCATTCTCAGTAGCTCCAATGACAATGGGGCAGATTGGAACAGTAGCTTTATTAGCAGTAATCCCAACCGTAATTATTCAGATAAAAAAACTGGTAATGAAATAAATTGCGGTTTGTCGAACTAACTGACTTCGCAGAGGGCGGTTACTGAAAACTTCTAATTTGATTTTTC
>CAYTGQ010000054.1:0-13591 GCA_964437345.1 uncultured Lachnoclostridium sp.
AATACAGTTGAGAACTATTTTAACTCCAGATTTTACTGGGACTCTAATGAAAATCTTTTAATCTATACAACTCCAACAGAGATTATTAAGGCAGAGGTTGGAAGTAAGGATTACTATATTAATAAAAGTAGAGCCAGTGTCAATTATCAGATTGTGAAAACAGATGGGGATAAAGCTTATGTAGCTCTTGACTATGTGATGCTTTATTCTAATTTAGAGTATGAAGTTTTCGAAAATCCACATAGAATTGTTTTTACATATAAATGGAATGAAGAATATGATTATTCCCTTGCAGCTAAAAAGAATGTACCGGTCAGAAAGTCAACAGGTATCAAATATCCTATTTTGACAAAGTTAGAAAAAGGGGAAAAAATTCTTTATGCTGATATGCTGGATGGCGAGCCTGAAGATGAAAAGTTTGTAAAAGTTATGACTACAGATGGTATCTTGGGATATGTGGAAAGAAAGCATTTGACAGAAAGAACAACAGAGCTTCTTGAAACAGATTATCAGGAAGAGGTTTATCCAAATATCAGTAAAGATTATGAAATTAATCTGGTATGGCATCAGGTAACAAATCAGGCGGCAAATGATACTCTTTTAAATCTGTTATCCAAGACAAAAGGTGTAACAACAGTTTCTCCTACATGGTTTACGGTAGCAGATGAAAAAGGCTCCATTACATCACTGGCAAGTGAAACTTATGTAACAAGAGCACATAACGCAGGCGTTGAGGTATGGGCACTTTGTGGTGATGTGGATGCAGAAGATGTGGATATGTACAATCTGCTTTCATATACATCCAGAAGAGAAAAGCTGATTAACGAACTGATTGCCAATGCAATTAAATATAACTTGGATGGAATCAATATTGATTTTGAACGCATCAGTAAAGATGCAGGTCCTCATTTTGTACAGTTTATCCGCGAGCTTTCCGTAAAATGCAGAAGCAATGGTATTGTTCTTTCGGTGGATAACTATGCACCAGGTTTCACAAGCTACTATAATCGTAAAGAGCAGGGAATTGTAGCGGATTATGTTATTACAATGGCATATGATGAGCATACTAATGCATCTGGAAAGAGTGGTTCTGTAGCCTCCTATAATTATGTAGAAGCGGCTGTTGAGAACACATTAAAAGAAGTTCCGGCAGAAAAGACTATTATTGCAGTACCTTTCTACACGAGACTGTGGAAGGAAATCACCAATGAGGACGGAACAGTAGATATTACAAGTCAGGCGTACGGAATGTCAGCAGCGGCTAATGTATTTACAGACCATGGTGTAGAACCGGTTTGGGATGAAGAAACCAAGCAATACTATGGTGAATATGAATACAAGGGTGCTTTATACAAAATGTGGCTGGAAGAAGACAATTCCATTGAAGCAAAAATGGAACTGATTAATGCAGCTAATGTTGCCGGAGTAGCAGCATGGAAAATGGGACTGGAGAAATCCAGCGTATGGAATGTTATTGTGAAATATGTAAATTAAAGAATTTTTACTAAAAACTCCCAGTATTTTATTGGGAGTTTTTATATTACTATAAATGGGGAAGACTAAAAATGAGAAAACAAGTCGCTGAACAAGAGACAGCTGATGAAGTAGAAAGTGAGGAAAAATGGAGATTACAAACAGTGTAAAGTATATTGGAGTTAATGACTATGAGATTGATTTGTTTGAGGGACAATATAAGGTGCCAAATGGCATGTCATATAACTCATATGTAATTTTAGATGAAAAAATTGCAGTTATGGATACAGTAGATGCAGGATTTACAAAAGAATGGTTAGATAACCTTTCAAAAATACTGGAGGAAAGAAAACCGGATTATTTGGTTGTTCACCACATGGAGCCGGACCATTCTGCTAATATTGCGGAATTTGTCAAGGTGTATCCGGAAGCAGAAATAGTAGCGACGGCAAAAGCATTTGCTATGATGGAACAGTTTTTTGATATGGATTTTGCTAATAAGAAACTTGTAGTTGGGGAAGGAGACAAGCTGGTACTTGGGAAGCACGAATTAAGATTTGTTCTTGCACCGATGGTACACTGGCCTGAGGTTATGGTAAGCTATGATAGTTATGAAAAAATACTGTTTTCAGCAGATGCCTTTGGTAAATTTGGTGCATTGGATGCAAAAGAAGGCTGGGCCTGTGAAGCCAGAAGGTATTACTTTGGTATTGTAGGAAAATATGGGGTACAGGTGCAGGCATTATTGAAAAAGGCAGCAGGTCTGGATATTCAGATTATTTGTCCTCTTCATGGACCTGTTTTACAGGAAAGAGAGTATCCAAGGGAAAGTATTGAAAACTATTTCAGATTATATCAGATATGGTCATCCTATGAGCCAGAAAGTAAAGGGGTTTTAATTGCATATACCTCTGTTTATGGTAATACAAAAAAGGCAGTTGAGCTTTTGGCGGACAAGCTTCGTGAGAAGGGTTGCCCAAAGGTAATGGTAACAGACCTTGCCCGAGATGATATGGCAGAAGCAGTAGAAGATGCATTTCGATATGAAAAACTGGTTCTTGCAACAACTACTTACAATGGAGATATTTTCCCGTTTATGAGAGAATTTATCGCAGAATTAACAGAGAGAAATTATCAGAACAGAGAAGTGGCATTTATTGAAAATGGAAGCTGGGCTGCAACTGCGGCAAAGAAAATGAAGGATATGTTTACAAAGAGTAAAGACATCCAATTTGCAGAAACAACAGTTTCCATAAAATCAGCAGTTAAGGCGGAAAATGAACTACAGATTGAGAAGCTTGCAGAAGAATTAATGAAGAGTTAGGTTTGGATGTTTACAGCTAATCCAGATGATGAAAATGGAATGGTCTGATATATACAGACATATATTTAATAATAATTCCTTTTTCGGAGAGTTGTTTTGAAGAATATTTTACAAAAATATAGTATTTTGATAGTCGGCTTGATTCTTATGGCAGGATTATTGATCTGGCACAAAGGAGAAGTGGAAAATGTAGGAATTCAGCATTACATAAGAATTCCTGATAACACTTCTCTTTCTTCTTTTACTGTTGTCATTGACCCGGGACATGGCGGTTTTGATCCTGGAAAGGTTGGGGTAGACGGGACACTGGAAAAGGACATTAATCTGGCTATTTCTTTAAAATTGAAAGACTTATTAGAGCAAGAAAATATAAAAGTAATTATTACCCGTACGGAGGATAAGGCAGTTGGTCAGACAGAGGGTGAAGCGAAAAAGCAGGAGGATATGCGGTCAAGAGTAGAAATGATTAATGAAAGCAATGCTGATTTGGCAGTTAGTATCCATCAGAATAGCTTTACGGAAGAAAGCTCTAAGGGGGCACAGGTTTTTTATCATCCAGAGTCAGAGGCTGGAGAAAAGCTGGCATTGCTTATACAGGAAAAAATTAAACAATCAGTGGACGATGATAATCACAGACAGGCAAAATCCAATGACAGCTACTATATGTTAAAGAAAACAACCTGCCCTATTGTTATTGTAGAATGTGGATTTCTCTCTAATTATGCCGAATCTGCCCTTTTGAATGAGGAAGCGTATCAGAAGAAAATTGCAGAGGGCATTAAAGAGGGAATTCTTACATATTTAGAAGAACAAAAAGAGAAGAATTCAGAAGAAAAGTCTACAATTATAAAAGAACCGGTGGAAATATAACTATTCCACCGGTTTAAGTACAGCATCTTTAGGAACAGGACAGTAATATCCGCCTTTTGATGCATCTTTGAATTCATTCCATGCTTTTTCTATTAATTTTGGATTTTCATAAAGCTCGATGGCCATAAGTGTTAAAATTTTTCCTGCATGAAGCATGCCCTTATGCCCAATAGAGGTTTTGCCACAGGATACATTCTGCCAGCTGTGACCGGGAGCTTTTGATGGGAAACAGGTAGTATAAAACTGCATCGCAGGTACTAACCAGCTTACATCACCTACATCAGTAGAGCCCATCATTGGTTTAGTGCTGTAACGGTACGGAATATAGAAATCATTTAATGGTTTTGTACCATTTTCAGATTGTTCTGTTACCAGTTCTTTCAACTCAGGATAATCTTCTAAGTACATACCAGGTAATTCATCGTTTGGCATTTCATAGGAATCAAATAACTCCTTGGCAAATGCCATTTCTTCTTTAGTATATTCAGGTACACCGATTTCTTTAAATTTGGCATCGCAGAGTTCTTCTAATACCCGGTTTGGAACGGTGTTAGAGCAGCCGTCAATAAAGACTGGCTGTACTTCTGTTTCAGTCATCATGGCAGCACCCTGGGCAATCTTATCTACTCTTGCCTGTAACTGTAAGGTGTCTTTTGCCAGAATGGAACGTACCATGTATAGTACTTTTGCATGAGGCTGCACTACATTTGGAGAAATGCCGCCTGCATCTGTAATTGAATAATGAATACGGGCTGTATCAGGCATGTGTTCACGTAAGAATTGCACGCCAATATTCATTAATTCTACTGCATCCAGTGCAGAACGTCCAAGCTCAGGGTTGCCAGCTGCGTGAGCGGCAACACCTTTAAAATGATATTCTGTCTGAATACAACTATTGCAAGTTCCGGAAGCTACTTGATTGGTGTCTGAAGGATGCCATGTAAGGGCAATATCCAGTTCCTTCCAAATACCGTCTCTTGCCATAAATGCTTTGGAAGCACCGCCTTCTTCTCCGGGACAGCCATAAAAATGTACAGTTCCCATCCCAGGGTGGTCTTCCAGATATTTCTTAATGGCAAAGGCAGCAGCAAGTGAACCGGCACCGAGCATATTATGCCCACAGCCATGTCCACTTCCGTTAGGAATTATTTCCTTTCGTGACACCAGACCAGCCTCCTGCGAGAGACCAGATAAAGCATCATATTCTGCCAGAATTCCAATGACAGGTTTTCCGCTTCCAAAGCTTCCTCTGAAAGCAGTTTCAATCCCTGCAAAAGGATGTTCCACTTGAAAACCTTCTTTTTCTAATACTTCACAATATAAATCTGCAGACTGATATTCCTTCAAGGACAATTCGGCATATTCCCAGATTTTATCAGATACCTCAATAAAAAGACTTCGATTATCTTCTATATAAGAAAGATATGTTTCATTTTCTTTGTTTTTTAACATAGTTAGTAAATCACCTTGCTTAAAAATTCCTTGGTTCTTGGGTTCTGTGGATTGCCAAAAAGCTCTTCCGGAGTTCCTTTTTCAGCTATGATACCACCGTCCATAAAAAATACTCTGTCAGACACTTCGCGGGCAAAACCCATTTCGTGAGTTACAATAACAGTAGTCATGCCGTCCTTAACCAAGTCCTTAATTACATTAAGAACTTCACCAACCATTTCAGGGTCCAATGCAGAGGTTGGTTCATCAAATAACATAACCTCGGGTTCCATTGCCAGTGCACGCACAATGGCAAGACGCTGCTTCTGACCACCGGAAAGCTTAGTAGGATATTCGTTTTTCTTTTCTAAAAGACCAACTCTGTCAAGAAGCTCCTCAGCCATTTTGTTAGCCTCTTCTTTTGTTTTTTTACCGAGAGTAACAGGTGCTAAAGTAATATTTTCGATTACACTCATGTGAGGAAAAATATTAAAGTGCTGGAACACCATTCCCATTTTCTGACGATGGAGATTAATATTAGTTTTTTTGTCTGTAATATCCACGCCATCAAAAATAACTTTTCCCTCATCTGGAACCTCTAAAAGGTTCAGGCAGCGTAAGAAAGTACTTTTTCCACCGCCGGAAGGGCCAATAATAGATACAACTTCACCTTTTTCAATATGTTCACTAACACCCTGAAGGACATGAAGCTCTCCAAAACGCTTATGTAAATTTTCAACTGTAATTAAATATTCCTGATTAGCCATTGGTGTTTAATCTCCTTTCCAGTGCTGCAACACCCTTTGATAAGGTGAAAGTCAGTACAAAATAGATAACGCCGACAATAATCAGCGGTTCCAGTGTAACATATAAAGCACCGGAAATTGTCTGGAACTGTGTCATCAGGTCACCAACAAAGAATGTGGATGCCAGAGAAGTTTCTTTAATCATCATGATAAATTCATTACCCATGGCAGGTAAGATGCTTTTAACTGCCTGAGGTAATACGATTTTCTGCATAGTCTGTACACTATTTAATCCAAGGGAACGGGCAGCTTCAGTCTGACCGCGGTCTACCGATTCAATTCCTGCACGGAAGATTTCAGCTACATAAGCAGAAGAGTTGCAGATTAAAGCAACCATAATGCTTGTAAACTTACTGAGATTCAGCATTGGGAATAAGCCCGGCAGAAGGAAATAGAAAAAGTATAACTGAAGCAGGATTGGAGTTCCACGAATGATTTCAATATAAGCGGTTGCAAGAAAGCTTAAAGGAGCAAATCTTACTTTTCCAATGGAAATTCCCCAGTTATTGCGTTTCATAAATGTCAGAATACCACCGAAAATACAACCAAAAAATACAGTAATGGCACTCATGATTAAGGTATATGCAGTACCTTCAAAAAACAGGTGTAAGTAATGTTCAAGAATATAAACAATAATTTCACTACGTATTAACTTAGCCAAAATAATAACTCCTTTTTAATGACAACGAACTGTGCGTAAAACGTACAGTCCGTTGTTAGTAATCAATTTATTCGTTTACTTCTACGCCAAGAGATCTTGCTAATTCTGTGGATTCTTCTACCCACTGTTCATATAATTTCTGTTCATTTACATCTGCAAGAATCTTGTTGATTTCTTCCATTAATGCTGTTTCACCCTTTGGTACAGCAAGTACGTTACCTTCTGCTGTATAATCGAAGTAGAATCCGCATAATGCGATACCATCATAGTTTTCAGCAAACATAGCGCCGTTGCTTGCGTCTACTGCAACAGCGTCAACCTTTCCACTCTGAAGCATGAGGATAGCATCTTTTAAGTTAGTAATTGGTTCAATAGTTGCATCTGGTAACTGTTCTGCTACTAAGGAATACTGAAGAGAGCCGTTCTGTGCAGCAACTAATTTTCCGGTAAATGCATCAGCAGACTGGAATTCATCAACTCTGTCAGCTGCTACCAAGAGACCCTGTCCTTCATCCTGTGTAATGTTATAGTAATCAGATAATTCCATTGTCATGGCTCTTTCTTCTGTGTAAGCAAAACCAGAGATTGCCATGTCTACTGTTCCTGTAGAAATTGCAGTCTGAACTGCATTAAAGTTCATGGCTTCGATTTTCAATTCAACGCCAAGCTGTTCAGCAATATATTTTCCTAATTCAATATCAGAACCAACATATGTTTCGCCTTCACCGCTGATATTTTCAAATTCATATGGTGCAAAGTCAGGACTTGTTGCCATTACGATTACACCAGTTTCTTTGATTTTATCAAGACGGGTCTGTTCAGCAGACAGTCCCTGTTCCTGACTTTCTTCAACAGAAGAAGAACCGCCACAGCCTGTCAGTACCACAGTTGCGACTAATAAGGTTGATAATAATGAGATAAGTTTCTTTTTCATAAATTTTTCCTCGCTTTCGTAATTTCTTGTTTTTTGTAACAAGCATTTCTTATCATTATATGGGTTTTTATTCATTTGTAAAGATTTAAGGGTGGGGAAATATGCATAAAATGCGAAGTTTGTTGGAAATTTATACATAAAACATTTAGAACGGAAAAAAATTGTGCGAGTTTACCATGATAAATTTAAGCTTCTTGCAAAGCATTGAAAATGCCAGTATTTGCAAAGTATCCATATAGATGTTATAATATTTTCTATGAAAACGATAGTACAGAAAATAGACAAAGAGAATATAAATAAGGAAGAGTTAAAAGCAGCGGCTGACATTTTAAGAAATGGTGGTCTTGTTGCATTTCCCACAGAAACCGTATATGGCCTTGGAGGAGATGGATTAAGAGAAGATGCGGCAAAGAAAATTTATGCGGCAAAGGGAAGACCTTCAGACAATCCTTTGATTATTCATATCGCTAATATGAAAATGTTAGAGGAACTGACAATGGAAGTTTCAGAAAAGGCGAGGCTGTTGGCTGATAAATTCTGGCCGGGACCACTTACTATGATTTTTCCTAAAAGTGAAAAAGTTCCATATGGAACAACAGGAGGCTTAAATACGGTGGCAGTTCGTATGCCGGACCATCCGGTGGCGTTAGCACTGATTGAAGAGTCCGGAGTATCTATAGCAGCACCAAGCGCTAATACTTCCGGAAGGCCGAGTCCAACATTGGCAAGTCATGTATATGAGGATATGAATGGAAAAATTGAGATGATTCTGGATGGAGGCAAGGTTGGAATTGGTATAGAATCTACAATTGTGGATTTGACAGAAGATGTCCCTACTATATTAAGACCAGGATACATCACAAAATCCATGCTGGAAGAGGTAATTGGCCCGGTAGAGATTGATAAGGCAATTCTGGCAACGGCACCAGATAAGAATTTAGTACCAAAAGCACCAGGAATGAAATATAAGCACTATGCTCCGAAGGGTGACCTGACTATTTTCGAGGGAGAAGAAAATAAGGTAATTGCAGAAATTAATGCAAGAGCAAAGGAAAAAATGGAAGCAGGTGCCAGGGTTGGTATTATTGCTACAAAAGAAAGCAAAGATAAATACAGCGTGGGAGAGATTGTTGTGATTGGCTCCAGAGAAGATGAAGGAGAAATTGCAAGAGGACTTTATGAAATTCTGAGAGATTTTGATCAGTTAGAAGTAGATTATATTTTTTCGGAAAGCTTTGCGTCTAATGACTTGGGACAGGCGATTATGAACCGCTTGCTGAAAGCGGCGGGCTATCAGGTTGTGAGTGTTTAGAACGGAGGTATTTATGGGTTTAAACTGCAAATATAAGAAACTAGTTTTTGTGTGTACCGGTAATACATGCAGAAGTCCAATGGCAGAAGTAATATTTAAAAGTCTTTCTTATGAAATGGAGATTGAAGCTGTTTCCAGAGGGCTGGTAGTATTATTTCCTGAACCATCGAACCCAAAGGCGGAACTGGTTCTGAAAAATCATGAACTTTTGTTAGAAAATCATACATCTATGCAGTTTACTGTGGAAGATATGAAAGAGAATACACTGGTACTTACAATGACAGCAAATCAGAAAAGAAAAATCTTGGAAGAATATGAAGGTATTGCAGATGTATTTACGTTAAAAGAGTTTGCCAATGAGGAAGGTGATGTGGTAGATCCTTATGGCGGAGATTTGATGGATTATGAGAACTGCTATACAGATTTGGCACGTCTTATAAAGAAAACAGTTGTAAAATTAAATGGAGATCTGGAATAAAAATAAGAGTGAAGACAGTCAGAAAACTGTCTTCACTTTTTTACTTAAATTCCTTCTTCTATCTCGTTAATTACTTCTTGGAAGTCTTTAAATTTATCCTGATAAATGTATTGGAGAAGGTTATTGAGAATTCTTAAAGCTTTGGAAGCAACTGAAGCTTCAATAACACCTTTATCCAGAAGCTCGGCTATTTCATCTAAATCTACAACTTTAACAGAACCATCAGGATAAATCAGTACATCAGCAAGGAGGTCCTGAAAAACATAAGTATGAGTTGCGGGATTATAATCAGTGGAAATAATGTCACAATACCAGTAAACCAGTTGGTTATCAGCATTATACATTTTGCTTACTTTGAAGCCCTTGTCAATAAAATACGCAGAATATCCCCTGCTAATGTCCTTGCGTGGTTTTAAGGTCTTCCAGCGGGTAATAATGAGATTATCCTCTGCAACAACAATCTGATCATCTTTAAGATAAATTGATTCATCAGGAATATAACGTTTGCGGTAAAGATAAATTGGCTGCTCCATGATGAAACCTCCTTATGCAATTAAGTGAAAAGTTTGTAAAATGTGAATATTATGAACAAGTATACCACAATTTAAGAAAAAGTAAAAGAAAAAGAGTGGAAAAAAATGACGAAATACAATTATTGGTAAAAAAATCTTATAATCTAGTAAAAATTTATAGAAAATTTAAATGAAAGTTGTTGATGTTTTAACGAAAATTGTTTATTATATACTTTATAAGGCTAATGATGTGAAGGTGGTCAGAAATTTGAAGAAAGAAGAGAAAAAAGTGCTGAGAGCATTTTCGATGGTATCACAGGTAGGACTTACAATGGTGACTCCGGTTTTAATAAGTGGTTTCATTGGACTGAAGCTGGATCAGTGGTTTTCTACGGACTACTGGTTCATTATCTTTCTTATTATAGGAGTTTTGGCTGCTTTTCGAAGTCTTTACTTTCTTACAAAGCAATTTTACTCCAAAGATTTGGAAAAAGAAAAAGCAGAACAGGAGTATTTTGATTCAATGAAGAGAGAGCGGGAGCAACGTAAGGAAAATTAAACCGCGAGATTTCGTGGCAGAAAATGGACAGGAGGATGCCATGAGAGAGGAACAGGAAACTCTTTGGGATTTGTATTTTGGAATCGGAGGCTTAAGTATTCTGATTGCAGTTATTGGGGCATTGATTGTAGGAAATAAACTGAGTTTTGTTTTGGGTGTAGGCTATGGTGCTGTTGTTGCAGTGGTTCTTGTAACTCATATGTATCATGGGATAGAGAGGACCTTGTGTTACGATGAAGACGGTGCCAAGAAGCATGCACAGAAATTGGCTGGAATTCGGATGTGGATTATGTTGGCAGCAGTGGTGCTTGCTATGTATTTTAGCAGGTATTTCCATCTGGGCGGTGTCGTTTTAGGGATATTAACTCTGAAATTGTCGGCATATATACAACCGTTTGTTCATAGACGAATTACAAGTAAATTATATCAAAAAAGGAGGGTGAAACTGTGAATGGAATCGCTTCAACGTTATCAGGATTACCAGGAAAGGCAAACCTGATACAGGCAAGTGGTGATGTCAGCCTCGGTGTAAAAGCTTATGCGAGCTACCACTTATTTGGACAAGAGCTTTATATTACCACAACTCATATTTCAACGTTGATTGTTATGGCTGTGTTAATTGCTTTTTGTGTAGCGGCGAACCGGGCAATCAAGAAAGCGGACCCAAACGAAGTACCGGGACCATTCTTGAACTTCATTGAATTGCTGGTAGAAATGCTTGATAATTTAGTGATTTCCAACATGGGAGCAAAGCATGGACCTAGGTTTGCCAATTACGTTGGTACAATAGCCGGATTTATTTTCTTATCGAATATTTCCGGGTTATTTGGACTTCGTCCACCAACAGCAGATTTTGGTGTAACTTTACCATTGGCACTGATTACTTGGGTGATGATTCAGTTCAATGGATTTAAGTACAAGAAGATGGGTAAGATTAAGGCATTATTCGAACCAATTCCATTATTCTTCCCAATTAACTTAATCAGTGAGTTTGCAACTCCGGTTTCCATGTCATTGCGTTTATTTGGTAACATTTTATCAGGTTCCGTAATGATGGCATTAATCTATGGTTTATTGCCAAAAGTGGCAACACTTATATGGCCTGCAGCGTTACATGCATATCTGGATGTATTCTCAGGCGCAATTCAGACATTTGTATTTATGATGTTAACAATGGTATTCGTTGCAGATGCTATCGGTGACGAAGCAGCTGCCTAAAATTAAAACAATATTTAAGGAGGAACTTAATTATGAATATAACAAATGAAGGTTTAGTATTAGCTTGTTCAGCAATTGGTGCAGGTTTAGCGATGATCGCCGGTGTAGGTCCTGGTGTTGGTCAGGGTATCGCAGCTGGTCATGGTGCAGCAGCAGTAGGACGTAATCCGGGTGCACAGGGAACAATCATGTCCACAATGCTTTTAGGACAGGCGGTTGCGGAAACAACAGGTCTTTACGGTCTGGTTATCGCATTAATCCTCTTATTCGCTAACCCACTTATTGGTAAACTCTAAAATATGGCCCAAAGAAAGGCTAAGCTAAAATATCCATAAGCGAAGGGAGGCCATAAGGTGAACGTAATGTTAACGCAGACAATTGCAGGAGTTGACCGTTTATTCGGTCTGGATCTTCAGTTAATAGCAGACCTTGCAATTGAGCTGATTGCAGTTTTCGTATTATTTACAGCAATGTCTAATCTTTTATTTAATCCTGCAAGAGCATTTTTACAGAAGAGACAGGAAAAAATCAAAGGCGAGATGGATTTTGCTGCAAAAGAAAAAGAGGATGCAATTGCTTTAAAAGCAGAATATACAGAAAAGCTTAATGATGTACAGAAAGAGGCTGAAGAAATTTTAAGTGAAACTCGTAAGAAAGCTCTTAAGAAAGAAAACGAAATTGTAGATGAAGCAAAAGCAGAAGCTGCACGTATTCGTGAAAGAGCTGCTAAGGAAGTTGAACTTGAAAAGAACAAGGTTAAAGACGAAGTAAAGCAGGAAATGATTTCTGTGGCATCTATGATGGCTGGAAAGTTTGTTGCAGCATCTATTGATGAAAAACAGCAGGCTCAGTTAATTGAAGATACTCTGAAAGAAATGGGTGATGAAACATGGCAAAATTAGTATCTAAAACCTATGGTGAAGCACTGTTTAAGCTGGCAATGGAAGAGAATACATTGGACCAGATTGCAGAAGAAGCAAAGGTGGTTTTAGAAGCATTTCATAGTAATGAAGATTTAGTCAAACTTTTAAATCATCCAAAGGTTGCCAAGGAAGAAAAGATTAAAGTAATCGAAAATATCTTCAAAGGTAATTTTTCTGATTCTATTGTAGGCTTTCTGGTACTAATCGTAGAGAAAGGCCGTTATAATGAAATCGATAATATTTTCCAGTATTTCCTTGGTGAAGTAATGGAATATAAGAATATTGGCGTTGCCAATGTTACATCAGCTTTTCCATTAAGCGAAAGCCAGAAGAAAGAAATAGAAGACAGACTTCTGCAAGTAACAAAATATGTGGAATTTAAAATGAATTATGATGTTAATCCAGAGCTGATTGGCGGTGTAGTTATCCGCATAAGAGACAGAGTTGTAGATGGAAGTATCCGCAACAAGCTCAATGAGATGACAAAGCAGCTTACAAACATCCAGCTCTCATAACAGCTTATAGAAGCGAATATTTGAAGAAAGAAGGTGCAGGTGTACCGTGAATTTAAGACCAGAAGAAATCAGTTCTATTATCAAAGAACAGATTAAGAATTACAGTACAAAACTGGAAGTTTCTGATGTTGGTACCGTTATTCAGGTAGCCGATGGTATTGCACGTATCCATGGTTTGGAAAAGGCAATGGCCGGTGAACTTTTAGAGTTCCCTAATGAAATCTTCGGTATGGTTATGAACTTAGAAGAAGATAACGTAGGTGCCGTACTTCTTGGTGATTCTAAGAACATCAGTGAAGGCGACATCGTTAAAACTACAGGCAGAGTAGTGGAAGTTCCTGTAGGAGATACAATGCTTGGTCGTGTAGTTAATGCATTAGGTCAGCCTATTGATGGCAAAGGACCAATCGAATCTACAAAATATCGTCCTGTAGAAAGAGTTGCATCCGGTGTTATTTCCAGAAAATCTGTAGATACACCATTACAGACAGGTATTAAAGCGATTGACTCCATGATTCCTATCGGAAGAGGACAGCGTGAGTTAATTATCGGTGACAGACAGACAGGTAAAACTG
>CAYTGQ010000055.1:0-13421 GCA_964437345.1 uncultured Lachnoclostridium sp.
TGCTATGTAACCTGCATCACGTCCCATTACTTCAATAACACTGCATCGTTCATGGGAAGTAGAAGTATCACGTATCTTATCAATTGCTTCCATAGCTGTATTTACAGCTGTATCAAATCCAATTGTATACTCTGTACAGTCAATATCAAGATCTATAGTAGCTGGAATTCCAATTGTATTGATGCCCTTAGCCGCCAGTGCACTGGCTCCACGGAAAGAGCCATCTCCACCAATTACTACAAGCCCGTCAATTCCATGCTTTTTACAAATTTCCGCTGCCTTTTTCTGATATTCTTCTTCATGGAATTCTTTACATCTTGCTGTAAAAAGGATTGTTCCTCCACGGTTAATAATATCTGATACACTTCTGGCATCCATATCGAAAATGTCTTCCTCCAAAAGACCTGCATAACCTTTTCTAATACCTTTTACCTTAAGTCCACTGGCAAGTGCTGTTCTGACAACCGCTCTGATTGCTGCATTCATACCTGGTGCATCTCCACCACTTGTTAATACGCCGATTGTCTCTACCATTTTACCCATCTTCAAATCCTCCAGTCTATTTTACACCTTTACGCTAGTTAACATTTTAACCTTTTCGATAGTTTTTTTCAATACTCTTTTCGACAACCTTAATATTCCCCTCAGAAAATGCCTCATAGAGTTTATTCAAAAGTTCTCTATCTGCCTTAACATTTTGACTTTTTGGCAAATATTTTTTGGCTTTTTCACATTCTAAATAAATACAGACTTCATTCTTACCATCAGATTCACTCAAAATTGAGTATAATTTTTGTTCATTTTTTACAAATTCTTCTTTATTTGCAAATTTTATCCAGACAGCCTTTGGTATCTGGTCAAATGGAATGATTTCCTGACAGATAACTTTTGCTGCTTTCTCTTCCTCAACTGTTGCCTTTCCAATTACAAACACCTTACTGTCTACTTCTAAAAGGGTTTTGTTATTTTCATAATCTCTAGGGAAAATAATAACCTCTGTATTCCCTACCAGATCTTCCAGTGTGATAAACGCCATCATGCTGTTATTTCTCGTGGCTTTTACTGTCTTCCCTGCAATCATACCACCAAGAATTACCTGCTGCCCGTCTGTCACTTTTGCAAGTCCGGTTTCCTCATCCAGTGCAAAATCCAGAGTCGTATGGGTAATATGCTTTTCCCATGTAGTTCTATAGTCATCCAATGGATGCCCACTGATATAGATACCCAAAACTTCTTTTTCAAAGGCAAGCAGCTGTTCTTTGTCATATTCACCTACATTTGGCATTGTAATTTCATATTGTTCCTTCTGTTCATCAGATGCAAAATCAAATAAAGTCATCTGACCTTCCATATTCTTTTTCTTTTCCTGAACAATATTATCCAAAACTGCAGCATAAATAGCCATTTTCTGTCTTCTGGTACCTGGAAGGCTATCCATTGCACCAGCTTTAATAAAGTTTTCAACAGTACGCTTATTTACTTCCTTACCGGAAAGTCTTGTAGCAAAATCCTTCAAAGAAGTATATTTTCCACCATTCTCTCTCTCTGCTACAATGGCATCCATAACCGGTCTTCCAAGTCCTTTAATGGCAGAAAGCCCATAACGGATATTGTTATCTGCTACTGAAAAATTACCTTCTCCTTCATTGATATCTGGTGGCAAAATATCAATTCCAATCTGACGGCAATGAAGACTATATTCAGATACCTTATTAGTATTATCCAGTATTGAAGTCAAAAGAGCTGCCATATATTCTACCGGATAGTAGCATTTTAAATAAGCTGTCTGATATGCAACCACTGCATAAGCTGCTGCATGAGACTTATTAAATGCATACTTGGCAAAATCAGTCATTTCATCAAAAATTTTATTAGCAACTTCTTCACTAATCCCATTAGCAATACAGCCTTTTACACCTTCTTCTTCATTACCATACACAAAATTCTGGCGCTCTTTTGCCATAACATCTGCTTTTTTCTTGGACATGGCACGACGAACCAAATCACTTCGACCATAGCTGTAACCGGCAAGGTCACGTACAATCTGCATAACCTGTTCCTGATATACAATACATCCATAGGTTGGTGCCAGAATAGGTTCTAACTCTTTACAATCATAACTGATGCTGTCTCTGTTATTTTTTCCTTTAATATATTTTGGAATGAAGTCCATTGGGCCCGGACGATAAAGAGAAATCCCTGCAATTACATCTTCCAGATTTTCTGGTTTTAATTCCTTCATAAAGTTTTTCATTCCGGCACTTTCCAGCTGGAACACGCCCTCAGTCTTGCCAGAGCTGATTAACTCATATACCTTTTTATCATCATAGTCAATTGTTTCAATATCCAACGTTCCCTGCCCTAAACGCTTATTAACCATCTTTACTGCATTGTCAACAACTGTCAGAGTACGAAGCCCCAAAAAGTCCATTTTCAAAAGTCCCAGTTCCTCTAAGGTTGTCATTGTATACTGAGTGGTAATAACATCATCAGCAGAACGTGAAAGTGGCACATACTCATCCACTGCTTCCTTACTGATTACAACACCGGCAGCATGAATGGAAGTATGTCTTGGTAAACCTTCCAGACGCATGGACATATCTAACAGATATTTTACCTGCTCATCATTTTCATACTGAGCTGCCAGTTCCTTATTAATCTCTAATGCCCTTTTAATGGTAATTCCAAGCTCATTTGGAATTGCCTTGGCAATGGCATCTACATAGGCATATGGAAGTCCAAGGGCACGCCCTACGTCACGGATAACACCTTTTGCCAGCATAGTACCAAAAGTAACAATCTGTACTACTTTTTCTTTACCATATTTTCTAACTACATAATCAATAACTTCCTGTCTTCTTTCATAACAGAAGTCAATATCAATATCCGGCATAGTAAGACGTTCCGGATTCAAAAAACGTTCAAACAGCAGGTTATATTTAATTGGATCAATGTTGGTAATCTCCAGACTATATGACACAATGCTACCTGCCGCAGAACCACGTCCAGGGCCTACAGGGATACCATTTTTCTTTGCATAGTGAATAAAGTCCGATACAATCAGGAAATAGTCTACAAACCCCATATCATAAATGGTATTCATTTCATATTGCAGACGTTCTTCCAGTTCCTGCCAATTGTCCGGATATCTTCTTTTTAAACCATCATAGCAAAGCTTCTGTAAATATTCCCACGCCGTGTAGCCCTCTGGTACATCATATCTTGGAAGCTTATATTCACCAAATGTGATCTCCACATTACAGCGATTAGCAATTTCATGGGTATTAGTCAGTGCTTCCTTTGCATATGGGAAAAGTCGCTCCATTTCTTCCGGTGATTTGAGATAATACTGACCGCCTTCATATCTCATTCTGTTTTCATCAGTAACAACCTTCTGTGTCTGAATACACAAAAGAATGTCATGAGCCTGTGCATCTTCTGCATTAATATAATGAATATCATTGGTTGCAACCAGCTTAATTCCTGTTTCCTGACTCATCCTAAGAAGCCCCTGATTAACCGTTCTCTGGTCTGCAATTCCATGATCCTGTAATTCTAAAAAGAAATTATCTTTGCCAAAAATATCTCTAAGACGCAGTGCTTCCTTTTTTGCCTCTTCATAAAAGCCCTTTCTAAGATAGGATGCCACTGCTCCTGCCAGACAGGCACTTAGAGCAATAATCCCCTCATGATACTCTGATAGCACTTCATAGTCCACTCTTGGCTTATAATAAAAGCCTTCTGTAAAGCCTTTGGATACAATTTTAATCAGATTGGCATATCCTGTGTTATTTTCTGCCAAAAGAACCAAATGATTGTATCTTTCATCTGAAGAGCCCGCCTCTCTGTCAAAACGGGAATTAGGTGCCACATACACCTCACAGCCAATAATCGGCTTTATTCCTACATTCTTTGCTGCACGATAGAAATCAATAACCCCATACATAACTCCATGGTCTGTTATAGCAATACTATCCATACCAAGCTCTTTTGCTCTTGCAACCAGTTCTTTAATTTTACTGGAACCATCCAGCAGACTGTATTCTGTATGCACATGCAGATGTGTAAATTCCATGTTTGGCTTCTCCTCTCTAATGGACTGCTATTTCCATATGATAACAAAAGAGCGTATATCCTCTTCCCCGGAAGGCTTTCTGATATACGCCACTGATTTGCTTATTTATTTACTGTTCTTTGCTGCTAAGGTATTCTTCAATATGCTTAACCGCAGCTTCTTCATCAGAACCGCTTGCTGTTACAACTACTTCTTCACCAGCTGCAAGTCCAAGGCTCATCATTCCCATAATGCTCTTTGCATTAATTTTCTTTTCTTCACATTCTATGTAAATGCTGCTTTCATACTGGCTTGCTACCTGAACTAATAATGCTGCAGGTCTTGCTTCCAGACCATTAGGAATCTTAATTGTGATTTTCTTTGTTACCATTCTTTTCTCTCCTTTTCTTCCCTTAGATTATCGGCAATTTCCCCTAGCTTTCTTAATCTGTGATTTACTCCTGATTTCCCAATCGGAGGGCTGAGAAGTGAACCCAACTCTTTTAACGATGCATCAGGATTCTCTAACCTAAGCCTTGCAATTTCTTCTAATCCCTCTGAAAGTTTACTCAATCCCATGGTGTCTCTTATATACTGAATGTCTTCTATCTGTTTTGTTGCTGCAGTTACCGTCTTATTGATATTAGCTGTTTCACAGTTCACCTGCCTGTTAATAGAATTACGCATTTCCTTCAGAATACGCACATTTTCTAATTCCATCAGTGAAACATGCGCTTCCATGATGTTAAGAAGATCAACAATCTGTGAGCCTTCTTTCACATAAACAACAAAATACTTTTTACGGATTACTATTTTTGCATCAATACCAAAAAATCGTATGATATTCTGCAGCTGTTCTGCTTTCTCCATAGTGGAAGCCACTATTTCAAAATGATAAGTTTTAGCCGGGTCACTCATAGAACCACTGGCAAGAAACGCGCCTCTGATAAATGCTCTTCTACAGCAGGCATTTCTTACAATCAGATTATCTGTCAACGACAGTTCTTCTCTGATGTCACCATCCTCATCAATCAGCTTAGTCGCTTCTAATATCTTCAGAGAAGCTTCTGCATCCCTCACAGCAACCGTGTAAACCTTTGTCTTTTTCAAGTTTAGATTACGGCGTATTAATATCTCTGATGACACATTAAAAGTTTCTTTTATTAAAATAAAGTATTTTCTTGCAACTGTCAAGTTCTCTGTATTAATTTTAACAAAATACTCGTTCTTTTCATTAATGCTGATATTACCACATAAGCTGAGAATTGCCGTTATCTCTGCTATCTGACAATGTCTTGCAGGGCTAATCTGCTTAGAAAGCTCTTCTTTTACATTTTTTGAAAATGACATGATCTATTCCTCTACTTTTCAATATCTCTATGTTCCAGCTTAATTCCGTATTCCAGCTTTTCCATTTTTTTTGCAATGGCTCTTGCCAGAGTAACCGAACGGTGATGTCCACCTGTGCATCCAATGCTGACTACCAACTGGTTCTTACCTTCTACAATGTAATTAGGAATTAGGAAACTGAGCATATCTTCCAGCTTATTCAGAAACTCTTCTGCACCTTCTGAATTCATAACATAATTGTAAACTTCTTCGTCTTCTCCCGTCTGCATCTTTAATTCCGGAACATAATATGGATTAGCTAAAAAACGTACATCAAATACCAAATCTGAATCTGCCGGGATTCCATACTTGAATCCAAAGGACAATATGGTAATTAAAAAGTTACTATATTTCTTATTACTAAAGAAAATTTTATCTACTTCGCTTTTTAATTCTCTTACCAGAAGATGACTGGTGTCAATAATATAATCTGCTCTTTTTTTCAGAAATTGAAGCTTTTCTCTTTCCAGTTCAATTCCTTTGTCCACTCTTCCTACTCCGGTCAAAGGATGAGTTCTTCTGGTTTCTTTAAAACGTTTTACCAATACTTCTGTTCCCGCATCTAAAAATAAAATCTCATAAGAATACTCTTCTTTATCCAGATATTCCAGAATATTTTCCATATTCTCCAGCTCTGCACCATTTCGCACATCAATCCCCAGTGCAACTTTTTTCATATCTGTATTTTCTTCCTTTACCCACTGGGCAATTTTAGGTACAAATGGAATAGGAAGATTATCTACACAATAATATCCTGAATCTTCTAACATTTTAAGAACTGAGCTTTTCCCTGCTCCTGACATACCTGTTACAATTACAAAACTCATTGCGTTCTCCCTTTCGCAAAAATATATTCAAAGTTGACCCTCAACTTAAAATTCTCCCAAAAATCTTACTTCTGGTTCTAAGTGTACTCCAAATTTTTCAAATACAATTCTATCCACATCTGCCATAAGTATTCTTACATCTTCTGCGGTACATTCTCCTGCATTAACAACAAATCCACAGTGTTTTTCAGAAACCATGGCACCACCTACTTTATAACCTCTAAGACCTGCATCCATAATCAGCTTTCCGGCAAAATGACCCTCCGGCCTTTTAAATGCGCTTCCTGCACTTGGATAATTTAGCGGCTGCTTTTCTCTTCTCTGTTCATTAAGTTCAGCCATTTTTTCCAAAATAGCGGTTTTGTCTCCTTTTTCAAAACGGAACACCGCTTCCAGAACGACATAACCTTTTTTTGCAATAATGCTGTTACGGTAAGAAAGCGCCAGCTCTTCTTTGGTAAGTGTCTTCATCTGATTATTCTCATCCAAAACCAGTGCAGACACAATACAATCCTTAATCTCTCCACCATAAGCACCAGCATTCATATACACTGCTCCGCCTATGGTTCCCGGTATACCGGAAGCAAACTCAAAACCTGTAAGGCTCTTCTCTGCCACCTCTGCCGCCAATCTGGAAAGCATAACTCCAGCCTCTGCTTTTACTGTCTGTTCATCCAAAAATGTGATTTCGCCAAATTCTCTGTCTATCTGTATAATGACACCGCGAAACCCCTTGTCTCCTACCAGAAGATTACTTCCATTGCCTATCAGATAATAGGCAATTCCTTCTTTTTTACAAAAATCAATTAATTCCTTTATCTGTTCTATCGTCTTTGGTGCTACAAAATAATCTGCCATTCCACCAATGCGAAAGGTTGTATGACGGCTCATTGACTCATCAATTTTAACACTCTCTGCTCCGACAATCTGCTCTAACTGAATTTTTATATCTTCTTTCAAGATACTATCCCTCTCTTAATCTAAAATCATCTTTGCACTTCCATAAATTCCTGCATCATTACCAAGAGTTGCAAGTCGGAAATCTTTACCTTTCAGCGCTTTCATGACATACTGTTCATAATATTTTTCTGTTGTTACCGTCAGTACCTCTCCTGCTTTTGAAACGCCACCACCAATAACAAATGCCTGTGGGTCTACCACCTGTGCAATATGTGCCAATGCAACACCAAGCGTCTTGCATAATTTTTCTACCAGTTCTTTTGAAAGCTCATCTCCTGCTTTTGCTTCATCAAAAATAGTTTTTGCAGAAATATGCTCTTTCTCTCTTAAAGCAGATGGTTTATCTGTTGCCACCAAGGCTCTCTTCGCCTCTTTTACAATTCCAGTTGCAGATGCATACTGTTCTAAGCAGCCTTTTTTTCCACAGTTGCAGGAATCCGGCTCTTCCAGATTAACTGTAATATGCCCGATTTCTCCTGCTGCTCCATTGCTTCCGGTCAGAATTTTTTCATTAATGATAACACCACCACCAACGCCTGTTCCAAGTGTAATCATAATGATACTGCTATAGCCTTCGCCGCCACCTTTCCACATTTCACCTAAAGCAGCAACATTGGCATCATTTCCTACTTTTACATTAGCAACTCCCGTAAGTGTCTTCATCTCCTCTGCCACATCAAAAATGCCCCAGCCAAGGTTTACACACTCTAAAACCTTTCTTTCCTCTACAACAGGTCCTGGAACACCAATACCAATTCCAAGCACTTCTTCCATTATATATCCACAAGCAGCAACTGTCTTTTTAACAGAATCTGCCACATCACTTAATATGTATTTCCCCTGTTCTTCTTTTCTGGTTGGAATTTCCCACTTTTTCTCTACTTTTCCCTGTTCTGTAAAAAGTCCAAGCTTAACTGTAGTTCCCCCAATATCTACACCAATACATACTTTACTCATTTTTTCGTCCTTTCTAACTGTTCCTATATACTGATATTCTATAGTTTCAATCGACAGTCTGCTCTACTAGCTTCTTTATTTGCTCATTAAATTATTGGTTACTCTGTTATACAATTCTCTTGCTGCATTGTAACCCATCTTCTTCTGCCTGTAGTTTACTGCTGCAGATTCAACGATAATTGCAACGTTTCTACCTGGACGGATTGGAATCGAATGACAGGCTACTTTATTACCAAGGAATTCTGTATATTTATCTTCCAGACCAAGTCTGTCATATTCTTCTTCCTTATTCCACTCTTCCAGTTTAATTACTAAATCAATACACTGTGTATTCTTAACACTTTCAACACCAAATAATGTCTTAACATCAATAATTCCAATACCTCTAAGTTCGATAAAATGACGTGTAATATCTGGTGCTGTACCAATTAAAGTATCGTCACTTACTTTTTTAATTTCAACAACATCATCAGTAACAAGACGATGTCCACGTTTAATCAGCTCCAAAGCAGCCTCACTTTTACCGATACCGCTTTCACCCATGATTAAAACACCTTCACCAAATACATCTACTAATACACCATGAATAGAAATCCGTGGTGCCAGTTCAACATTAAGCCAGCGAATTACCTCCGCCATAAAAGAAGATGTTGTCTTCTGAGAGCGTAAAACAGGAATCTGATGCTTATTAGCCAACTCCAGAACATCTTCATCTGGTTCAATACCACGACAATACACAAGACAAGGAATTCCGCACTCCATAATCTGATTGACAATTTTTCTTTTTCTCTCTGGCTCCAGCTGATGCATATACGCATCTTCCACATTACCAATAATCTGAATACGATTTGATTCAAAATGTTCAAAAAATCCAGCTAACTGAAGTGCCGGACGATTGACTTCAGACTGGGTAAGCACACGTTTATCAACATCTACTTCTGGTGTACAATTCTCCAAAGACAGCTTATCAATTACCTTCTGTAATGCAACAGTATACATATTCTCGTCCTCCTTGTTTTTCCGAAGGAAAAATGCGAGCCCCATGCGAGCAGAGGACCTTCCTCCTTCTATCCATCAAAGAAATAAAGTCACTTCCTTTAGTTTACCATATTCTAATCAAAAATAAAAGTATTCCCAACCGCAAAGATTATCCGTTTTTCTTTTTCCCATAATAACAGTTATACCCCAAAAAACTTTCTATATGATTTTTTCAATCTACGTTTTTGAAACCAAGTTTTGTGGTGTTTAATTTTACTTGCAACCTAACGGAGCGCAAGAACCTCTAAATACTTTGATTTTTTGCTCTGATTGTGCCTCGCTCTCAACAAAACTCGCAGGGTGAGTGTGGCTCATGGTCCTTGCAGCGGGCCTTTGCGTACACCGGTCCTTGGCACCACAGTGTCGACTATTTTGATTTTAAAGTTGACGCTGTGGTGCCTAGTACCGTTGTAGTACGCAAGTGCAGCGGGAGCGGCCGCGAAAGGACCTGAGACCACCGACACCCTGCTCAGACAAGTTTCCGCGAGGCACTTAGCAAAAAATCATAAAGTATAAGAGGTTCTAAGCGTCCTACGTTGTCTATCGTAAAATTGAACACCACAAAGCTTGTTTATAATAAATGTAGTGGTGAAAAAATCATATTTAATTTTCTTGGTATAACTGTTATTATGGGAATGTGAAAAACGGATAATCTTGCGGTATATCAGTTATTTATGGAAGAAATCATATACTGCCTTTGCTGCTTTTTCATTCATGGATGGTGCCTGTGCAATTTCTTCCATGGTGGCTTCTTTTAAGGCTTCTATGGATTTAAAGTGTTTGATTAATGCTTTTCTTCTCTTTTCCCCAATTCCCGGTATATCGTCCAGAATAGAGTGTACCTGTGTCTTTCCACGAAGGGAACGATGGTATTCAATGGCAAAGCGGTGGGTTTCATCCTGTATTCTGGTTATCAGATGAAAGCCTTCACTGTGGGTATCAATTGGAATCTCCTCATTATTGAAGTATAAACCTCTGGTACGGTGTCTGTCGTCCTTTACCATACCGCAAACCGGAATACGAATCCCTAATTCCTCTAACACCTGTAATGCTACGTTGACCTGACCTTTTCCACCATCCATAAGGATTAAATCTGGGAATCGGCTGAATTTGCCAAAGTCTTCTGCAAAAATTGCTGCATCCATTTCATCTATCAACTCTGCCTGCCCGGTCTGTTCCAGCTTTTCAGCCGCTTCTTTTCTTTCCTCCAGACCATGCTGAAATCTTCTTGTGAGTATTTCTCTCATGCTGGCATAATCATCTGGGCCTTTGACCCATTTTATCTTAAACTTACGATAATCATTTCTCTTAGGCTTGCCATTTTCATATACTACCATGGAGCCAACGGACTCAAATCCGTTAATATTGGAAATATCATAGGATTCCATTCGTACAATGGAAGGAAGTCCCAGCATATCCTGAATCTGTCGTACTGCACCGATAGTCTTTGCTTCTTCTCTTTTAATCTTCTCTGAATCCTGCTGAAGTACTAGGGAAGCATTTTTCTCCGCCAATTCTACCAGACGTTCCTTTTCCCCCTTCTTTGGTACACGGAAATATACCTTCTGACCTCGTTTTTCCGAAAGCCACTGGGTTAATACTTCTTCCTCCTCTACCTCTGTCTGTAACAGAAGCTCTCTAGGAATATAAGGGGTTCCTGCATAAAACTGCTTGATAAATGCCGTCAAAATCGCTGATTTACTATCATGCTCCACATCATTAAAATGAAAATGCTCTCTTCCAATGAGTTTTCCCCCACGGATAAAGAACACCTGCACCACCGCTTCCTCTGCTGCCTTGGCAAGAGCAATAATATCTCTGTCTTCCATTTCACTGCTGGTAATCTTCTGCTTCTGTGCAATCTGACGTACACTCATTAAAAGGTCACGGTACTCTGCTGCCTCTTCAAACAGCATTTCCTCCGAAGCCTTCATCATCTTTTCTTCCAACATCTTAAGAACATCATTATAATTGCCATTTAAGAATTCCATTGCCTGCTTAAAATTCTTCTGATACTCCTCTTTGGAAATATAACCCTGACAAGGAGCCAGACACCGCTTAATATGATAATTAAGACAAGGTCTGTCCTTACCAATATCCCTTGGCAGATTACGATTACAAGTTCGTATCTGATAAATCTTCTCCATCAAAAGAAGGGTATCCTTAATGGCTGTGGCACTGGTGTAAGGTCCAAAATAACGTGACTTATCCTTTTTCATCTGCCTTGCAAATAAAAGCCTTGGATAATCCTCATACACCGTCGCCTTGATATAAGGATAGCTTTTATCATCCATCAGCATGGTATTGTATTTTGGTCTGTGTTCTTTAATCAGATTACACTCTAAAACCAGAGCTTCAAGCTCGGAATCCGTAATAATATATTCAAAATAACTAATCTTTTCAATCATTCTGGCAATCTTCGGGGTTACATTACGGCTTGGCTGAAAATACTGTCTTACACGATTCTTGAGACTAATCGCCTTACCTACATAGATAATCGTATCTTTTTTGTCATGCATAATGTACACACCCGGCTTTGCCGGAAGCTTTTTTAATTCTTCTTCGAGGTTAAACATAAATGACTCCTATCTGCCAAATTACAATCCACTAATATCTACATTCACGATCATTGTATTATCTATTGTCTTTTCTTTTAAGAGGTAGGTCATATATATCGGCAGATAAACGATATTGTCAATCTGCTCAACATTTCCTATGGATAATACATATGCCTTTTCAAGGTGGTAATCCGAAACATTCATAAAATGCTCCAGTGCTTTATGTGTCTTGTAGTTCTTACCAGACTTTACTTCAATAGGAATCACTTTACCATTCATCTCGATAATAAAATCTAACTCACCAAGATTTTTCTTTTTACAAAAATATGGTTCGAAACCATTAGCAGTTAATTGCTGTGCCACGGCATTCTCAAAATGTGCTCCATTGTTTATTTCGCCATTCTTGCTGATTAACTCAATTTTTGTTTCGGCAGGATATGCACTGGTAAGAAGCCCTATGTCATTCGAAAACAACCGAAAGACATTACTACTTTTACTAGCCAAAAGAGGAATCATTGGTGCATCGGTATTGTACACCGGCAATACCACTCCCGCATCTTTAAGCCACAAGAAACTATTTTCATACCTATTAAACTTAAGTTCCTTATCAAGCATAGTAAAAACAAACTTCTTATTTTGTTTATTTAGTTCCGCCGGCACTATATCATATATAGATTTTAGTTTGAGTTTCTTATCCTCCACCTCATATTGTGTAAAATCAGCTTTATATAAGGTGGTTATATCACGCTGTATTTTATCTACTTCTCTAATGTCTTTTGTGGCAATATACATTTTGACTGCATCAGGCATTCCGCCAACAATTAAATACACAAAAAACAAAGTCAAAAGTTTTTCGTGTATGAATTCTTCCACCGGTTCTAAAGTTTCATATTTTTCTTTCAACATGTCCAATGTGGCTTGAGAAATACTATTTGCAATCATAAATTCTTCAAAGTCCATAGGATACATTCGAAGAATCGTTAAATATCCAACCGGTGCCGATACAATACCTTTTAATTCTACTCCCAATAGTGAGCCACTCATTACATATTTGAAACTTCCTTCATCTACTAAAAATTTGATTTTAGTAACTATTTCCGGACACATTTGAATCTCATCAAAAAACACAATTGTTTTATACGGCTTACAGTCTTCAGGCATAATCAGTTTTAATTTAACCAGAAACTCATCTGCACTCATCTGTGCATTTAAATAACTTATCATATTAGGTTGATCAATGAAATTTATCTCAAACATTGTGTATTCGCTTTTTTCAACCTCATCTCTTATAAGCCATGTCTTTCCGATTTGTCTGGCACCAGTCACTAACAGTGCTTTATTAGAGTTGTTTATCCAGTCCTTTATTGTTTCCGAATGTTTTCTATACATGTATCCGCACCTCCACATTCAAATTGTACAGCACATCGCCCCGTTTTTCAACATAATCTTTTAATATATTGCCCCGTTTTTCCGTAAAATATTACCGACATATTGCCCCGTTTTTCATATGAATTTTGTAGTATTTTTTGATTGAGAGTATTTTTTGATTTATCATCAGTTCTATTGCAAAAAATCAAAAAGCACATTAAGTATCCCTACTCAACATGCTTCTTGCACTCTTTTGTTATATCATTCCTT
>CAYTGQ010000056.1:0-13297 GCA_964437345.1 uncultured Lachnoclostridium sp.
CAGCATCCATTATTACATATCAGAATAATGGGGATTATTTTGCCAAATTAACACTGAACCGATATATGGTCAGATATTTAAATGAGCGTTATCTGGATATTGAGATTATGCTTAACTCTGCGAGCGGTCTGAAAATACCAGCCACATCAATTTTAGAGAAGGATTTTCTGGTCGTTCCGTTGGATTATCTGACTGAATCCGGTTCTGATACTGGTGTTGTAAAAGAAGTTTATAATGCAGAAAAAAATGAAACTGATTATGAATTTGTGGTAACTACTATTTACAAAAAAGATGAGGAACAAGCTCTTGCTTATATTGAAGCTGATGAGCTTACTGATGGGGATTATATTCGTAATCCGGAAACACAGGAACGCTATCAGATGGGGCAGAAAGGCACATTGGAAGGAGTTTATAACGTCAATAAAGGTTATGCTGTATTCCGTGTAATTAAGAAAGTATATGAGAATAAAGAATATGCTATTGTAGAAGAAGGAACAGCATATGGACTTTCTGTTTATGATCATATAGTTGTAAATGCAGATACGATTCATGAATTACAAATTATTGGAAAATAGGAGTTGTTATATTGATTAAAGATAATTTGAAGGAAGTAGAAGAACGAATTGTCAAAGCCTGTGAACGTGCAGGCCGCGATAGAAGTGAAGTTACTTTAATTGCAGTAAGTAAAACCAAGCCAGTAGAAGCTATAGAAGAAGCAATGGAATGTGGTGCTACTCATTTTGGTGAAAATAAAGTACAAGAAATTGTCGATAAATGGGATACAATTTCCAGTCCTTTAAACTGGCATATGATTGGACATTTACAGCGGAATAAAGTAAAATATATTGTAGATAAAGTGGTGCTGATTCATTCTGTTGACTCTTACCGTCTGGCAGAGCAGATTAATGAAGAAGCCAAAAAGAAGAACCTGATTGTCAAAATATTAATTGAAGTAAACGTGGCAGGAGAGGAAAGTAAATTTGGTGTAAGCCCAGATGAAACACTTGCTTTGGTTGAACAAATTTCAACTCTTTCTAACGTAAAAATAATGGGACTTATGACAATTGCTCCATTTGTTTCCAATCCGGAAGAAAACAGGGTATATTTTCAGGAATTGCGTAAATTAAATATTGACATCAAAAGTAAAAACATTGATAATGTTTGTATGGATGTTCTGTCAATGGGAATGACAGGCGATTATGAGGTTGCCGTAGAAGAAGGTGCTACGATGGTTAGAGTAGGCACAGGAATATTCGGTAAAAGAAACTACGGGGTATAACCATAACAGATAGGAGAATTATATGTTAGATGTAATTAAAAATGCATTAGGCTATTTAAAATTTAGTGATGATGAAGAAGATTACGATGATTATGATGAATATGAAGAAGACGACGAACCAAAAGAACGCCGAATCTTCAAAACACAGCCAAAGGAAGTTGCTAAATTAGAAGAAAGAAAGCCAGCTTTCACGCAGCAGGAGCGTGTTTCTGTAAAAGAAGAACAGCCTGAACCAAAGCGTTTTACAAGTCGTATGGAACGTACTACAAACAACAAAATTGTTCCAATTCGTACAACTCCAAGAGGTTTAGAGGTTTGTATTATGAAACCTACAGTTTTTGAAGATTCTCAGGATATTTGTGATATGCTTTTAACCGGCAGAGCTGCTGTAGTTAATTTAGAAGGCTTTGATCCGGATGAAGCACAGAGAGTAATGGATTTTATTTCTGGTTGTGTTTATGCAATTAATGGTAAGTTACATCAGATTTCCAGATATATTTTTATTTTCTCACCTGATACTATCGATATTTCTGGTGATTATCTGGAATTAGTATCTGATGATTTTGGATTTGGTGTTCCAACTCTTAATAAGGAGTTCTAACAAATGACTCGCATAATTTGCCAGACTTTTTATTATTTTTTTGGAGTTCTGGACTCAATTTTATTTTTATATATTTTAAGTTCATGGTTTCCAAATGGACAAAAAATAAGATATTTTCTATCAAAGCTGTTAGAACCATTATTTACACCAATTCGTTTTTGTTTGAGTCACTCCATATTCCGTACAGGATTTGGTGATTTAACACCCATGATTGCATTAATTGTGCTTTCATATTTACAGACATTTTTTTATTCTATGTTATTTTAGGAGAATTACATTGAAACAGGAAAAAGAACAGGAGTTACTTTGTAAACGTTTAGCCGAATTATCTGGCAATGCATATTATCGTGGTTTTTGTACTTATTCTGATTTCCTGAATTTAGATGAACTGAATCTGTTTTACAACAACTATAAGGAAATTGTTCGTTCAGAGTATAAGCTTTGGGGTGGTTACGAAGATGCAGAAAGAAGAGTTATCTGTTTTTATGAAGATGACTCTTCTACTAATATTTTCTGGCCAGTTGCCTGTCTTAAAATACTTCCTGCCAACCAAAAATTTAGTGATAAATTAACTCATAGAGATTATTTAGGTGCTATTTTAAATCTTGGTATCGAACGTTGTAAAATAGGCGATATATTAGTTACAGAGAATGCCGGTTTTGTATTTTGCCGGCAAGAAATCAGTGGTTTTATATTAGAAAATCTAACACGTATTAAACATACTACAGTTACTGTTGCTATAGCAGAAGAAGAAATTGATACTTTTAAGCCTGTAATGGAAGAAATTCATGGAACAGTTTCTTCCATACGATTAGATTCCATTTTATCGGTTGCTTTTCATACTTCAAGAAGTAGTTTGACCGGCTTGATTGCTGGAGGAAAAGTATTCGTAAACAGTCGCTTAATTGAATCTAACAGCTATGGCTTAAAAGAGGGAGATGTGGTGTCGGTAAGAGGTATGGGAAAATTTATTTTTAAAGAAACAGGAGCTCAAACCAAAAAGAACCGCTATAAAATTATGTTATTAAAATATATTTAAAATAGAATTTTTACATAGGAGGAGATATTATGTTTACACCAGTTGAATTACAGAACCTTACTTTAAAATCAGGCGTAGGGGGTTATAAGAAGAAAGATGTAGATGATTTTTTAGATGATATTCGTAAAGACTATGAACAGCTTTATAAAGAAAATCTTGAATTAAAAGATAAATTAGCTGTTTTAAGTGAAGGATTACAATATTATAAAGAAATGGAAAAAACTTTACAGAAAACATTAGTTGTAGCTGAAAAAACAGCAGAAGAAGTAAAGAATACCTCACAGGCTAAAGCTGATTTGATTAAAGAAAAAGCACAGGCTGAAGCTGCTTATATTATTGAAGATGCTAAAAAACAGGCTCAGCAGATTCACAATGATACATTAGCTTTGATACAGCAGTATGAGAATTACCGTATTCAGTATAAACGTCTGGCTTCTGCTCAGATTGAACTTTTGGAAAGTGAGGCATATCAGCTTCGTATTACTGCACCAACTTCTAAATATTTAAACGAAGATGATGTTGCCAAAATAGAAGAAGCAGAACCTGAACAACCTCAGCCACAGCCACAGCCACAACCTCAACCACAGCCACAACCTCAATCACAGCCACAACCTCAATCACAGCCACAACCTCAATCACAGCCACAACCTCAGCCTGCAATGTCTGAGACTACACCAGAACCTTCAATATCACATTCTGAACCACAGGAGGATTCTGAGATTGTTTCTAATACTTCATCTGTACCTAGTACTTCAAACGTTTCAGGTATTTCCAAAGGAACTGCTATTTCAAGGGGTTCTGTTATTTCAAGAGGCTCTGTAGTTTCAAGAGGCTCAACCGATTCAAGTGTTACCTCAAAAAATGCACAAAATAGCTTTGAATTTTTTGAAAACACAGAAGAGTAGTATAGGTATACTAAGGCTTTTAAAATAGTTTCTATAGAATTGAGTGATATTTATGAGTAAAGAATTGACAATACATAAAGATGGAGCCCCAATTTATCCCATCTATATTGAAAATGACTACAGTGGTTTAGGAAGGGTTTTAGATAGTCTAAAACTTTCCAAAGGTAAAGCATTAATTGTTACAGATACCAATATTGGTATTCATTATGCAAAAGAAGTAGAAGCTATTGCATGTAAGTATATTTCAGTTGTAAAAACAATTACAATTCCTGCTGGAGAAGCTTATAAGAACCTGGATACTGTTAATTCCATTTATCAAAAGCTGATTGAAGAAAAATTTGACCGTAATGACGTACTTCTGGCATTAGGTGGCGGTGTGATTGGTGATATGACAGGTTTTACAGCCGCAACATATCTTAGAGGTATTCGTTTTATTCAGTTGCCAACCTCTTTATTAGCTATGGTTGACAGTAGTATTGGCGGTAAAACAGGTGTAGACTTCCATGCTTATAAAAATATGGTAGGTGCATTTTACCAGCCGCAGGCTGTTTATATGAATCTGAAAACCTTGAATACACTGCCTGAAAGGGAATTTTATTCTGGTTTTGGTGAAATAATTAAACATGGCTTAATTAAGGACAAGGTATATTATAACTGGCTTTTAGAAAATGCCTCACAAATTCTTAATAAAACTCCTGCTTTGTTAGAAGAAACTATTTATCGCAGTTTACTGGTAAAACAGCAGGTTGTAGAAAATGATCCATACGAAAAGGGTGAACGTGCACTTCTTAACTTTGGACATACAATTGGTCATTCCATAGAAAAGCTTATGAATTTTACTCTGCTTCATGGAGAATGTGTAAGCCTTGGAATTGTGGCCGCAAGCTTCTTGTCAGTATCTCTTGGACATATTTCTGCCGAGGAACATCAAGCTGTTATAAAAACCTTAGCAGCCTTTCATTTACCAGTTTCATTGTCTTCCTGCGATTTAAATGCAGAAGAAGTAGTAGCTGCTACCAAAAATGATAAAAAAATGGATTCCGGAAAAATCAAATTTATTCTGCTAGAATCTATTGGAAATGCTTATATTAATAAAGAACTAACTGATGAACAGCTTATTTTAGCAGTAAATGAATTAAAAATAAGGAATTATTAAAATTATGAAAAAACTTGGGAAATTAGCCTGTCTTACAGTCTTATTGGTATTTTTAGATCAATGGACCAAAAGCCTTGCTGTTAAATATTTAATGGGAAACGATGGAATTTCAATTATAAAAGGGATATTCCGTTTAAAATATCTTGAAAATCGTGGAGCAGCTTTTGGGATGCTTCAAAATCAGCAGATTTTCTTTATTATGATGACAATTGCAGTTTTGATTGTTTTTGGATATTTTTATTTTAAAATTCCTAGTGCTGCAAGATATATACCATTGGAATATAATACAATTTTATTAATTTCCGGTGCTATTGGCAATTTTATTGATCGTATTGTTCAAAACTATGTTATTGACTTTCTATACTTTGAATTAATTGATTTTCCAATTTTCAATGTTGCTGATTGTTATGTAGTTATATCTACATTTTTATTTGCTTTTTTTATATTATTTTATTATAAAGAAGATGAATTGGACTTCTTTACACCTAAAAAGAAGGAGAAAATAAGCTAGAAGGAGAATATAAGCTAATGGAAGAAGAAATTTTATCCTTCCTTGCAGGAGAAACAGATGAAAACAGTCGAATTGATAAGTTCCTCTCCGAACAGGAAGAGGGACTTTCCCGTTCTTATATACAAAAATTAATAAAAGACGGCAAGGTTCTTGTAAATAATAAACCTGTCAAATCTAATTACAGAATCACCCCAAATGATCAGGTTACTCTTTTTGTTCCTGAACCGGAAGAACTGGATATTCAGGCTGAAAATATCCCCTTGGATATATTATATGAAGATGATGATGTTATTTTAATCAATAAAGGGAAAGATATGGTTGTTCACCCTGCGCCGGGACATTATACAGGGACTATCGTTAATGCATTGTTATATCACTGTAAAGATAATCTTTCTGGCATTAATGGTGTTATGCGTCCTGGTATTGTTCATCGAATTGACCGCAATACGACCGGAGTAATCGTCGTATGTAAAAATGACAAAGCACATAATTGTCTGGCAGAGCAGCTAAAGGAGCATTCCATTACACGTAAATATAATGCAATTGTCTATAATACTTTTAAAGAAACTAATGGTACTGTAAATGCTCCTATTGGAAGACATCCTGTTGACCGCAAAAAAATGGCTGTTAATGTTCCCCATGGTAAAGAAGCAGTAACTCATTATGAAGTCATCAAAAATCTTGGTAATAAATATGCTTTAATTGAATGTACTTTAGAAACAGGACGTACTCATCAAATTCGTGTTCATATGTCAAGTATTGGACATCCTTTGGTAGGAGATGATGTTTACGGACCTTCATCCTCAAAATTTAAATTAGAAGGACAGGCACTTCATGCCAGAGTATTAGGATTTATTCATCCTACTACAGGAAAATATATAGAATTTGAAGCACCAATTCCTGAATATTTCACTGAACTAGCCGAAAAACTGGAGCGTTAACCGCTCCTTTTTTATTATTCTATGGTCAAAATATATAAATAAATTATTTCATTTTTGTGTATTTTTTTACGAAATTATTAAGAAAATCTGTTGACAAAAATATTCTAGTATTGTAGAATTAGGGTGTTCTCACTTTCTACAAAGGTAGTTATGTGCGGATTTTGTATTTAAAAATATATATTTTACTTTTTAAATAGCAAGTGTTAATTTCTAGGAAAAGCCCCTGGGATTTAATTGTTTTTTTCTACATACTGGCTATAGTTCTTTAGTCTAATCTACAGTAGTAGAACTTAGTAAAATAGGCTTTTTTTATAAAAGTCATTTTTTATAGAATTGGGTTTATTGTAATTCAAAAGATAAATAAGAAAGGTGATTTTACATTATTCTACATTTGTAGAATTGTAAGGGTGTGGAGGTGTTCTTATGAAAGAAATACGACTTCATGAGGGTGAACTTAATATTATGGAATTGTTGTGGTCAAATAAAGTTTTGGCTGCAAAAGATATTTCAAAAATTATCAAGGAATATATTGGTTGGGAGCGTAATACAACATATACAGTTATCAAACGATTAATTGATAAGGGTGCAATTACAAGAGAAGAACCTGGATTTATGTGTCGTGCAGCAATTTCTAAACGTACTGTTCAAAATACAGAAACTAAGGCGTTGATAAATAAATTATATAACGGTTCTTTGAATACCTTTTTTGTAGAATATCTTGGTAATCAGACATTAAGTAATGCAGAAGTCATGGAATTACAGCGTATTTTAAATGAATATAAAAGATAAATTAAAAGAAAAAGACAGCTTTTTAGGCTGTCTTTTATATTTCTTCTCTAAGTTTCACTATGCTGGCAGCTCGCCGTTTACGTTCTTCATCTAAAGCAGCATAATGCTTCTTAGTTGTATTAACATCATTGTGACCAAGTACTTCAGCCACAAGATAAATATCTCCGGTTTCTCTATAAAGTGCTGTACCATATGTACTGCGTAGTTTATGAGGAGTAATGTGCTTTAAGGTTGTAATTTGCTTGGCATAATCAGAAACCAGATTTTCAATAGCTCTAACAGTCATTCTACGGCGTTGTATGGATAAAAACAGAGCATTTTCATGACCTTTTAGTGGCGTTATACCATTACGGCTTAGATCAAGATAATCCTTCAGTGCATCCTCAACTTCAGTCCCAAAATATACAAAATCTTCCTTACCGCCTTTTCGTACAATTTTTATACGATTATTACGAAAATCCACATCTGTAAGGTCTAAACCAACACATTCAGATACACGGATACCGGTTCCTAATAATAAAGTAAAAATCGCAAGATTACGCCATTTATTTTTCTCATAATAGGTCTTTTTTATACCTGACAAATTATCTCCGCCATGTTCAACAAGGTCTAACAGCCTTGCAACTTCATCATAATCCAGACGAATAATTTCCTTTTCATGGATTTTAGGCATATCCACCAGAAGGGTAGGGTTATTCTTTAAAAGTCTTCTACGATTAAAATAACTGTAAAAAGATCTTAATGCAGATAATTTACGATGAATTCCCCGTTCATCATTAGTATGAGTTTTTCCATCCGGACTTTTATAAAGTTTTAAATAGTCCAAAAATTCTTCAATATCAACGGCCTCTAAATGTTCCAAATCATCAAAAGTAAAATCTTTGGTAGAATAATTCTTAAAAACCGGATTAGAATCGATTAAAAACTGAAAAAATAATCGTATATCATAACCATAGGATAATCTGGTTCTTGCAGATGTTCTTGGCTCCAATGCACGAAAGTATTCCTTACAAAAGCCAGGTAATGTAGTCTGTAACTCGCGAATACGAAGAGTATTATCCATGGCAACCTGTTTGCTGTATGTAAGATTATCCGGATTAGACTTGATTTCTGTATTAAATACTTCAAAACTGTCAGAATGAGAATTCATAAAACAGCACATCCTTTACATATAGTTAAATGCCCACAAAGGCTGTAAATCCAACTCTACATAAGATATTATAGCATATATATCTTATTTTTGGCAATATCTATTTGAAAAACTGGAGTTTCGCGAAGAGATATATTTCGAACCAAATAACAAAGGCTATAGACATATTATATATAATCTATAGCCTTTACTTCTTCTTATCAAATTATCTGTCGTTTATTGGTTATATTATTCCAATATCTTCATTAAGTTTTCCATTTCTTTTTTCTTGCTTAAAAGACTTTCATAACGATATAACATAAATCCATCGGTCAAGCCGGTTTCTCTGGCAATTGTAACTTCATCTGCAATAACAGAATCTGATTTTTCCCAATCTGGATCACCGGTTAATTTTGCTCCCGCTTTATATACAGCAAGTCCTGCATAAACATTAACGGTATCGCTTGTTCGAAGGTCTAAGAAATCCTGTAATTTGCTTGCAAATGGTGCTGTCTGATGATTAATTCCCCAATATATCTGTGGACATATATAATCAACAAAATCTGAAGATTTAAGCCATCTTTCGATATCTACATAATACTTCTGAGAAGACATTAAATTATCAATATTTCCCTGTGGACTAATTCCAAATACACAATCAGAATCAATCTTTTTAATGGCTGAGTATGTCTTTTTGACCAGTCTGCTGACATTATTTCTACGCCATGTCACAATATCTGCTGCTGTCGCTCCGTCAGCTTCACATTCAGCCAAATATGCTTCATATTCCAGTGCATCAAAATTACTTTCATATTTAGCACCTAAATTAGGATAAAAATAATCATCAAAATGAATACCATCTACATCGTAATTCTTAACAATTTCCTTGATTCCATTAACAATTAAATTCTGCACTTCCTTAGAAGCCGGATTATAGTACAGAGCACCTCCATATGTTAAAACATTTCGCTCGGTTTCTTTATTTTCTCTCCATACTCTGGCCGGATGATTCTCTGGAAGAACAGAAATATCTGTACCGGTTCCTGTTATTCTATAGGGATTTACCCATGCATGAATTTCCAAACCTCTTTCATGGGCTGCCGTAACCATGTATTCCAACGGGTCATATCCCGGTGCTTCACCCAAAGTTCCTGATGCATATGATGACCATGGAAAATATTTAGATTCATACATTGCATCACTAAAAGGTCTTACCTGTACGATTACAGTATTCATACCATAGCTGACACAGTTATCAAACATTTCATTTACATAGGTCTGAAATTCGCTTTCAGAATACTCCTTAGACTTAAGAAATTCCAGATAAGAAATCCATACTGCTCTCATTTCTAAAGTCACATTAAAATTGTAAACTGTACGATTACCAGCCTTATCTATAGCAAGAATACTATAATTACCAGCCTTTTTTGCATAAAACTTTTTATCTTCTGAAATAAAATTACCCTTCTTCTCCCATTTTTCAGATTCTGGGTCTGTTAACTTACCTTTTAAGTAATAAATTGCTTCAATTCCTGTCTCTGTATCCTCTGCATTCACTATTACTTCTGCTTTCTGATTCATAACAGAATAATCCGCAGTTACAACTGGAGCTCCTTTATCAATATTGGTAATCTCTATTCTTTTCACTTTTACATTTCCAGCTTTATCCTTTACATAAAAAGTGTAAATATCATTTTCAGTAACTTCCACAGAAGCTTTACTGGATTTTAATTTAACCTTTGTACCTCCGGATTTGAAATAACTGGTACTTTTTTTACCTTTTTCCCATTTTACTGTTTTAATTCCCGAAGTATCTTTTGCTGTAATTGTAATAACTACTGTTCCGTTGGTCGGCTCTTCAGTATTTACTTTTAATGATACAGAAGGCTTTTTGGTATCTGTTGCCGCATACGCTTTATCAGCTGTAATAGAAAAAACGCTTATCAGACACATGAAAACCACCAATGCTATCTTAACAGCCTTTTGTATCTTTAGAAAATTATTACTATTCAATAACATCTTTTTAACCATAGTTTTCCTCTCTTCTCCTCTACTTGTATATTCTTTCATTATATTCCAGTATTACTATCTTCCAGTCGGATATAATTCAAAACATGCCTTTGTTGCTTCATAAATAGAAGCTGCCGCAGCCTGCTGAAATTCTGGATCAGAAAGCTTTTTAAAATCAGAAGTATTCGAGATAAAACCTAATTCAATTAAAACTGCTGGTACATTATTGCTTTTTAATACAACTAAATTAGAACGATTCTTTACTCCTCTGTCTTTCATATCTAAATCAGCCATTAACTGTTCTCTGAAAATATCAGCCATTGTCTTACTGTCTAATTCAGACATAACATAAGAGTTCGTTGCTGCATATAAAACTTCTAAACCGTTGGCTGTTTTAGAAGTTGCAGAATTCATATGTAAACTAACAAATAAATCAGCTTCTACTTCTGTTGCAAATGCTGCACGATCTGCTAAAGATACATAAGTATCATCAATTCTTGTCCAATATGCCTTTATTTCAGAATCACTACTATCAAAATACTGCTTTGCTTCTCCGTAAATAATAGATAAGTTTAATTCTTTTTCATAAATAGAAGAATTTAATGCACCTACATCCTTTCCGCCATGTCCCGCATCTAATACAACAATATTTTTATATATATAACTTGGATTTGCAACATTAACTCCAATGTAATCTCCACAATCATTTAATCGATATCCTTGAAGCTTATGAGTTACAACCTTAATTTCTGTATTGCCTGTGTCAGATAAGCTTAACGTTATTCTTTCAATTACTGTAGGATTATATAAAATCGGATTTGCTGAAAAATATTCAATATAATCACCTGGTATTGTAAGAATAAATGTATTCTCATAATATCTATCTTCATCTGTTATGGAAGAAATACCTACTCCTGATGGAAGTACAAATTTCATCTGGTACATACTGTTTGCTACATCAGTTGTAATATTTTCACAAAATACAATCTGAAATGTATTCCCAGATTGCGATGTATAAAAACTACAATTTGTATTTTTATCCAGATTAATTGTTATTCCATTAGAAGATGGCGTAACAGTAATTCCATTAATAAAAATACCATCTGTAAAAGTTTTATTAATATAATCAATCTGATTATATACATTACATACTTCTATCTGCAAATCCATCCCTGTACGTTCTTCATTAACATTTACAATTAATGGCGATGTTCCTGTTATAGACAAGATATCCAGATTCTTTTTATGAGAAACAGTTATGTCTGTTACCATAGCACTGTAATAGGAACTCATAAGTAAATCTTCCTGCCAGGTTAATGAGGTATAATTGGACTCTACCCTTGTAAGAATAACTGTCTGTGTATTCTCATTCCATGAATATCCATATCCAAGTGTCTCTGCTGTAAATGCTGCAGGAATCATTACATAACTGTTACCAGTTTTCTGAGCTGTTACCATTCTGGCAGCGGTATCCATTTCATATGGCATACCGTTAACTATTGCAATGTTGCTGTTAATAGACATGCTAACTGTGACATCATTTCTTTTTAATGTAATTGTCTGTGATGTACTGTCATAAGAATAATCTACTCCTATTGTTTCTGAAAACACCTTTTCAGCACGAATCAATATAGTATCATCTAAAGAAATACATGGCATGTCAGATACATCAACATCATTGCCATTGTAAACCACATTGCCTTTTACGCCAGTATACATTACCCATTCTGTTGCAAATTCATCATATTTAATTTTTAGTGGGGGAACAATCTGAGATACTCTTTCTGAATTATTCCATGTATAACCATAACCAAGACTCTCTGCTACAAAACGAGCAGGGACATAAACTTTTGTTTTATTTACACTATAGAATTTGATTTTCTTTGGTGCTATATCTAATGTCTTTTTCACACCATTAACATATGCCGTCTTACTCCCCACTGTCATATTAATGATAATACCATTCTGCTCAAGTGCGATTGTTCCTGTTGTGCTGTCATATGCATAGGCAACACCAAGACCATTTACAAATACTTCTCTAAATGGAACCATGCAGGTATTATCAATAATAATTCCCGGAACATCTCCTAAACTAATCTCTGCACCCTCATAGGTTACTTTTGTCTGTGCTCCGGTATAAGTCTGTTTCTTACCATCATACTTTATCGTTAAGCTGGCTGCTGATGCATAACTTGTTGAAAAATTAAACATCACACTCATAAAAACCGCCAACATTAAAACTCCTACCCTAATACAATCCCCTAAATATACGCTCCGTCTCTTTGTTCTGTCAAATAATTTACTCATTTTATACCACCTTTTAAATAGTTAACTACACTATATACTATTTACAAAAAGTGTTAAAACTGTGTCATATTTTGTAAATTAAATTCCAGATTATACCATTAATAAAAAACATTACCTACAAGACCACTCTATAATATGGTACTAATATCTTCTGTCCAATCTTTACCTCATCTGATATAGCATTGCACTTTTTAATTGCATCAATAAATTCATTCATATCTTTATATTCATCTGTATAATATTCTGATGCAATGCTCCAAAGCGTATCGCCTTCTTCGATTTCTACAGATATTACTACTTTTTCTCGTTCTATATTTTCAGAAGCTTCTACCTGACTTGTAGCAGTGAATAAATTCACAATAAAAGCTGCCATAACTACCATAAATGCATAAACAATAATACTTCTCTTCTTCATATGTACATCTCCTTCTTTTCCAAATCATACGCCTATATACAAACATAAATCCCGAACAAATTTTCCGAACATCTGTTTATAACCTGATTATACGAACATTTATTTGGTTTGTCAATAGAAAACAGAAAATTTGTTCGAAACAAATATTTGTACGAACATTCTTGAGTTTCCGTATTTTGCACATCACATAATGGGGCGTTATCTTGCTGTGCAGA
>CAYTGQ010000057.1:0-13196 GCA_964437345.1 uncultured Lachnoclostridium sp.
TGATAAATTTACCTTATGCCTTAATAATTATCGTTACAGTGGTGCCGGCGGATATCCGGTGTATAGGGAATGTCCGGTAGTAAAAGAAATCAATATTGAAATGGTTGAATTGATTATGGAATATTTTATGAAACATCTATATATTGAAGTTTAATGGTATAGGGCTGTCGATAACAGCCCTATTGTAATGTTACGAGTATATTATTTTAGTTTGATATAATATTTAAGTAATTTTTGAAAACACTGTGAAAGCTGCGTGTTATCTGCTAATAGTGTGTCTGTTATGGTAATCTTGCTATAGCAGTTTTCTTTTGTTGCTTTCTGGCGATAAGCCTTATCTACATAAGCAGCTACGCTTTTATGTACTGCAGTGTCCTCTGTAGGAAGATAGAAGTAATCTTTGTAATTTTCGTAATATAGTTTAAATTGATTATTGGATACAGGGATTGTCATAATACCAGTACCTTTTTTACTTTCAAAGCTCCAGCCATCTTCTTTTGATATTGTAAATTCAAGTGGAAGAGGAGTGGGAGGTGCAACTGATAAAATCAAGAAATTGTCAGTGTAATCATAACTTAGTAGTTTGCTTTCTTCCATAAGCATATCCTCAAATGTTAGAATCGGTGTCACATACAAAAGTCCTGTCAAATCCTCATGATTATGTAAAAGCAATGTGTCTTTCAATTCCTCTAAATGCTTATTATTTTTTTTATGCATAATTTTTCCATGCATATATTCAACATAAACTTTAATCAATTCACCACCACTGTATTTATCCTGACGATATAAGCCAAAGAGTTCCTCAACCTTTTTCTGCTTAATAGAAGAGAGGTGGAGCAGTTTTTTGTAGGGCAGAAATTTCTTATATAAATCAATACTTTCTATGTTATTAAAATTATATTCTAAATCATATTGTTTACATTTCTTTTCAAGATAAGGGATATCAAAGCCATTTCCATTGTAATGCAGTAAATAGGAATATTTAGAAGAAAACTCGAAAAAAGCTGCCAGTAAATTCTGTTCTTCATGATATTCATCTGCAAACCACTGTATAAGCTGCCAGTTTTTCTGCTCATAATAAACACAGCCAATAAGATAAAGACTTGAAACATCAGCGGAAAGACCAGTTGTTTCTATATCAAAGAAAAGAAGCTGTTCCAATGGATATTTACTTGAAAAATCATAGTGGCAGGAATCTGTAACCTGTTTTTTTATAATTTGCATGGAAAACTCCTTTCTAATGATTGGTTTGAAACTGCTTATCCTTGTATGATCACAAATAAGCAGTTATGAACTGAATATTAGTTTATCAAATTCTAAAAGTTCCGTCAAATTTCTTAAATCTTTTTAAAGAGGACTAAATAGCTATATTTTTTCGAACAAGTGTGTTAAAATAGTGAGGAAGAATTTTTGAGGATTAATGAGAATGAGGTAATATGAGTATATAAATGAAAATCTTTTCTGAATATTATAATATATATTGAAAGGGATGGAAGATATGTGGAATATAGAGATAGCAGGTTTTTCTCTCTATTTTTTGTTTTTTAATTTTGTGTTATACAGCTTTTTTGGCTGGATATGGGAAAGTTGCTTTGTATCTTTTCAGAATAAAAGATGGATAAACAGAGGATTTTTAAATGGTCCTTTTATTCCGCTTTATGGTTTTGGAGCTACCTTGATTTATATGGTTATTTTTCCGATACAAGAGCGGCCAACTTATGTATTTGTAATCGGTATGCTGTTTGCAACGATATTGGAGTATGTGACATCTTATGTAATGGAGAAGCTGTTCCATGCAAAATGGTGGGATTACAGTAATTACCGGTATAACTTTCAAGGAAGAGTGTGTCTGGTGGCATCCTTATTCTGGGGATTTTTGTCATTGCTGATGGCAGATGTGTTGCAGCCTTTAGTAAATTCTATTATTGAGTTGATTCCAAGAAAAGTTGGAGAAATAGCCGGTGTTGCCATAGGGGCAGCAATTATAACCGACTTGGTAATTACTGTTATTTATACAGTACAGTGGGAAAAGAAGCTGGAAGAAATGGAACGAATCCGCGAGGAATTTACGGAATATATGGAAAGCACCAAATTGTATGAGACTAAAGAAGAAATTAAGAACCGTCTGGAAGGTTTTTCTGCGACCGGGTATATAGAAGGATTCCAAGGCTTCAGGGCTGAACTGGATGAAAAATATGATGAGTTGTCAGAAATGAAGGAAGAAATTGCAGAGCGTATGAATCATATTCGTGAAAAGTACCAGAAACGTTTATCTGTAAGCAGTTTTGTAGAAAAACGTTTGTTGAATGCCTTTCCAACAATGAAGCTTACAAAGAATACAGCTTTTTTAACAGATATGAAGTCTTTTAATGAAAGAATACATAGGATAAAAAAGGAAAAATAATATTTTAAGAATGATGTAACCTTAAGCTGACAGATGAAGAGGGTGGGAAAATGGATATAGAAAGAATTAAAGAAGAACCAACAATAAAGGAAAAGGCGGAGGCTCTAAAGGAGGAACTGACTGGAACAGTGAAAAACTATATGAGTGGTTTTTTGCGTGTCCTTCTGGTGGCAATTTTAGTATTATTTCAGTTTGCAATAGTGGCTTTGTCCCCATTTTTACTCCGTAATGCAACGGTATATTTTTATGTGTTTTTGGAAGTGATGAGTTTTGTTGGAATTTTAAGTCTTGTTAATGATAACAGAAGTCCTTCCTATAAGATTGCATGGATTACAATTGTTTTATTACTGCCAATTGCAGGTTATGTTATGTATTTTCTTTGGGGACGTCCGGATTCCAAGAAGAAAATTGATAGAAATATTATAAAACGTATGAGACCGGGGTTTGCATATTTAGAGCATAATGAGGCTCTTATGAAGGAATATGAAAAAGTACATCCAACCAAATCCAGAATGTCAAAATATATGGCAAAGGAGAATTTTCCACTTTTTAAGAATAATCAGATTGAATATTATGCTATGGGTGAGGAAGCATTTCAGGCGATTTTTGAAGAACTGGAAAAAGCGGAAAAGTTTGTGTTGATAGATTTTTTCATTATTGCAGAAGGAGCTATATGGGATAAGCTGCATCATATTTTATTAAAAAAGATACAGCAAGGGGTTGAGGTTAAGTTCATATATGACGATTTTGGAGCAGCAATCCGTACAGATAAGTATTTTAAGCAGCAGCTGGAAAAAGAAGGCTTTGAAGTGCAGGTGTTTAATCCAATTCACCGATATACTGGAAAACTTTATATGAATTATAGAAGTCATCAAAAAATCCTTGTTATTGATGGAAATGTAGGATTTACCGGTGGATTTAACATTGCAGATGAATATGCTAATCTGGTTGACCGTTTTGGAGTATGGAAAGACAACGGGATTCGTCTGGAAGGTGACGCTGTATGGGGACTTACAGTGACATTTTTGCAGATGTGGTCTGTATGCTCTGGTGGTGCTGATATTGATTATGAGAAGTATCGTCCAACAAAAGAATTTCCGGCTTCTGATGTATATTGTCATGTGATTTCTGATGGTCCGGCTAATAACCCAAACAATCCAATAGAGAGTGTTTATAAGCAGATGATCAATCTGTCCAAACACTATTTGTATATAACGACACCTTATCTGGTAATTGAAGATGAAATGAAAAATGCTTTAATAGAAACCGCACGAAGTGGTGTTGATGTAAGAATTATTACACCTAATATACCGGATAAGAAATATGTTAAGATGCTGACTAATTATAATTATGGAAGTCTTTTGGAAAATGGTGTGCGTATTTATGAATATACACCGGGATTTATTCATGCAAAGACAATAATTAATGAACACTGTGGAATTATAGGAACCATTAATATGGATTACCGCAGTTTCTATCTTCATTATGAGAATGGAGTATGGATTTCCAATGATGAGGTAGTATCTACAATCAAAGATGACTTGTTGAAAACTATGGAAGTATCCAGAGAAATTACTTATGAAGAGTGGAAGAGAAGACCAATGGGATTAAGAATCATTCAGCCGGTGCTCAATTTGTTCAGTACGTTGATGTAAGGTAAAAAGTAATTTGAAGCTAGTGTAAATAGGAGGAAAATTATGTTTACCAGTGTGTGTAAGCATTGTCATAAGGTATTTCGTGCACCGATACGGACTTTATGCTGTAAGGAGTGCAGAAGTCTGGATGAAAATAATTTTGATGATATCGAGAAATATCTTAAAATGTATCCAAACAGTAATGCCATGCAGATTTCAGAAGAATTAGGAATTAATGCATATATTATTTTGAAATATATGGAGGAAGGAAGACTTCTGGTGTCCAGAGGGACTTTTAGCCGTTTAGGTGATGAAGAATAGGAAATAAAGGAGAAAAGCAATGATAGCTTATGTAAAGGGAGAATTGTCTGACGTGACAGAAGAAACCATAGTAGTTGAGAATAATGGCATTGGTTATGAAATCAGTGTACCATTTTCTGTAATGGATCAACTGCCTGCTTCTGGCTGTGAGGTGAAGATTTACACTTACATGTACGTCCGAGAAGATGCCATGAAATTATATGGATTTCTGACAAAAGATGATTTAAAGGTATTTAAGCTTTTGATTACGGTAAACGGAATTGGACCAAAGGGAGCACTTGGAATTTTATCAGCAATTACACCAGATGATTTGCGTTTTGCAGTGCTTTCTGATGATGTAAAGAGCATTTCAAAGGCTCCGGGTATCGGAACCAAAACAGCGAAGAAGCTGATTTTAGAATTAAAAGATAAACTGAAGCTAGAGGAAGCTTTTGAGGAGCGTTTGGCGCATACAGAAGAGATACAGACAGTAAATGCAGCTGAAAATATCCGAAGTGAAGCAGTTCTGGCATTAACTGCGTTAGGATATACCAATACAGACGCATTAAAAGCAGTCCGTCAGGTTGAACTGACAGAGGATATGACGGTGGAAGAACTCTTGAAGAAGAGTTTGAAGTTTATCATGATATAAACAAGATTTGAAAATATGATAGGGTATTTTAAAGCTTGAATTTAAATAGGAAGAATGAGAGAAAAACATGGGAAATCGAGTGATTACAACAGAACTAATCGAAGAAGACTATAAAATTGAAAATAGTTTAAGACCAAAGCTTCTTTGCGATTATATTGGACAGACTAAAGCCAAGGATAATTTGAAAATTTACATAGAGGCAGCGAAGCAACGAGGAGAATCTCTTGATCATGTATTATTTTATGGACCTCCGGGGCTTGGTAAGACTACACTGGCAGGTATTATTGCCAATGAAATGGATGTAAATTTAAAAATTACTTCAGGTCCGGCCATTGAAAAACCGGGAGAGATGGCAGCAATTCTGAATAATCTTCAGGATGGTGATTTACTGTTTGTTGATGAAATTCACCGCCTAAACCGTCAGGTAGAGGAAGTTCTGTATCCTGCCATGGAGGATTATGCCATTGATATTGTAATTGGTAAAGGTCCTTCAGCACGTTCTATTCGTCTGGATTTGCCTAAATTTACTCTGGTTGGAGCTACCACCAGAGCAGGTATGCTTTCAGCACCTTTAAGAGACCGTTTTGGTGTTGTACATCGTCTGGAATTCTATACAGTAGAAGAACTGACAGAAATTATTATGCGTTCAGCTTCTGTATTCAAGGTAGAGATTGACAAAGCCGGAGCTATGGAAATGGCCAGACGTTCACGGGGAACACCACGTCTGGCAAACCGTTTGTTAAAGCGTGTAAGAGATTTTGCACAGGTAAAATATGATGGTAAGATAACCAAAGAGGTAGCAGATTTTGCATTGGATTTACTGGAAGTAGACAAGCTTGGTCTGGATAATATCGATAGAGGAATTCTTACTACAATGATGGATAAATTTGCGGGTGGTCCGGTAGGTTTGGATACTTTAGCAGCAGCCATTGGAGAAGATGCCGGAACCATAGAAGATGTGTATGAGCCATATTTAATCCAGAATGGTTTGATTCAGAGAACTCCAAGAGGTCGTGTTGTAACAGATGCTGCATATAAGCATTTTGGAATATCACAAAGATAACAAAGCCTTGCCGAAATAATACCTTTCAGTTATAATGAGTAGGAAGGAAAGATAGTTTGAGGGGTGCATACAAATGAAAAAATTTAATGATGTTGAAGTAATTATTAATAATAAAAGATATACATTATGTGGATATGAAAGTGATGCGTATTTACAGATGGTTGCAAGCTATCTTAATGATAAGCATATTGAGATGAAAAAGAATGAGGGCTACAGCCGTATGGAGCAGGATGTGAAAAGCACATTAATCCAGCTCAATATTGCAGATGATTATTTCAAAGAAAAAGAAAAGCTTCGTAAACTGGAAGAAGATTTAGAAAAAAAGACCAATGATATTTTTGAATTGAAGCATGCTAATATTTCTTTGCAGTCAAAAATAGATGTGTTACAGGACGAACTGAATAAATTAAAGTTTGAAAATCTGGAAGCACAGAAGAAAATGGTGAAGCTGGAAACAGAACTGGAAAGCCAAAACCGTGAACATAAGAAGAAAAAATAGTACAATAGGGCTTTTGCGGGATACTCTGCAAAGGCTCTTTCCATAAATGAAAAGACTTGAATAGACAGGGCTATGATTGGAAAGGAAAAGACTAAATGAGAAAAGTTGAAATTCTGGCACCTGCAGGTTCTTATGAAAGCCTGAAGGCTGCAATTTATGCAGGTTGTGATGCTGTTTATATTGGTGGCAGTCGTTTTGGTGCGAGAGCATTTGCTAACAATCTGGAAGAAAAGGACATGCTGGAGGCAATTGATTTTGTTCACCTTCATGGTAAAAAGATATATATGACCGTAAATACTCTTTTAAAAGAAGAAGAACTTCAAAAGGAGTTATATGCCTACTTAAAGCCTTATTATGAACAAGGCTTAGATGCAGTTATTGTTCAGGATTTAGGTGTATTAAAGTATGTTCACGAGCATTTTCCTGATTTACCAATTCATGCAAGCACCCAGATGACATTAACTGGAGGAGAAGGGGTAAAGCTTTTAAAGGATATGGGTGTAACCCGTTTTGTACCTGCAAGAGAGCTTTCTTTAGATGAAATTAGAGAAATCAGAAAAACAACAATGGATGCAGGATATCCGGTAGAAATTGAAACCTTTGTACATGGTGCATTGTGTTACTGTTATTCAGGTCAATGTCTGCTCAGTAGTATGATTGGTGGCAGAAGTGGTAACAGAGGCCGCTGTGCACAGCCGTGTCGTATGAATTATACATTGGACGGTGAAAAGAGAAATGGTTCTTATCTTTTAAGTCCAAAGGATATCTGTACTGTTTCATTAATTCCACAGCTTATTGAAGCAGGTATTGATTCTTTTAAAATTGAAGGAAGAATGAAACGTCCTGAATATACAGCATATACAGCTTATATATATGGCAAGTACACAGATTTGTATCTGAAGCTTGGAAAAGAAGGATATTCGACATATCTGAATAAGCATCAGAAGGAGTACGAAGAAGATATTACAAATCTGATGGATTTGTATAATCGAGGAAGCTTTACAACCGGATACTATAATCAATATCATGGAAAGGAAATGATGTCCTTTAACCGACCAAATCATAATGGGGTATTAGTTGGAGAAGTGATTAAAGTAAAAGGAATTGAAGCTCAGATTAAGCTGTCCAGAGATATTTCCGGACAGGATGTATTAGAATTCCGTAATGAAAAAGAAGAAAATCTGTATGATTATACGGTAAAAGATGATTGCAGAAATGGGATGGTTATTAAAGCTAAGTTTAAACCGGGAAGTAAGATTGTTCCGGTGAATTTAGTATACAGAACAAAGAACCAGAAGCTCCTTAGTCAGATTGCTGATAAATTCCTTGAAAATGGTTGCAAAATACCAATTGAAGGTAAGCTGGAAGCAGTAGCAGGAAAACCTGTAAAATTAATTTTAACAGATAGAATTCGCGGCATTAGGGTAGAAGAAACGGGAAATGTGGTAGAAGAAGCCCAAAATCAGCCAATGACAGAAGAAAAGCTTTTAGCAGGAATTGATAAAATTTCCAATACGGAATATGTGTTTGAAAAACTTAGTGCAGTTGTGGAAGGAAATGTATTTATTCCGGTTGGCAAATTGAAAGAGCTTCGCAGAGAAGCCTTAGGAAAGCTTGAAGCAGCTGTTTTAAGTCAATATCACAGGGAGGCTTGTGATATAGCGGTTAAAAGCAATAAACATAAGGAAAATGATGAAAAAGAAACAACAGATTTTTTCGTGACAGTATGGAATAAACAACAGGCGGAGGCAGCCAGTCAGATAAAAGAGGTAAAGAGGATTGCTATTTTAGCAGAACAGCATTCAAAGGATAGAATGATAGAAATAACTTCATTAATCAGGCAGGCTGGGAAAGAGGTTTATGTTGCATTGCCATATGTAGACAGATTTAAGAAATGTGACACATTTTTAAACCAGTTTGAATGTAGACTAATAGATGGATTCTTAGTTAGAAGTATGGAGCAGATTGCAGTGCTCCAAAAGAAATATCCGGATAAGTCAATTGTTTTGGATTCTAACCTGTATACTTTAAACAGTGAAGCGAGAGCATTTTGGAAAGAAAAGGGGATTTTTGAGTATACTACAAGTGTAGAATTGAATTCCGGAGAGATAAAACAGTGTGAAAACCAGAATGCTTCTCTAATTGTATATGGGCATATTCCGCTTATGGTTTCTGTCCAGTGTTTATTAGATAACTGTAAAAAATGTCAAAGAGAAAAAGGATATACAGGCTACCATATTCTGAAGGACAGGATGGATAAAGAATGTATGGTAGTTAATCGCTGTGAAAGCTGTTATAACATCATTTATGATGGGCAGGCAGTTTCACTTATACAGGAAGCGGAAATAATTAAGAAGCTGGGACATAAGTTTTTACGAATTGATTTTACAGTAGAATCAAAGGAACAGACAGAAAAGACTTTAAGTGCATTTAGAGATGTGTTTTGTCTGGATAAAAAAGCGGTTGAATTGCCAAATACAACAAAGGGGCATTTTTATCGTGGAATTGAGTAGGTGATGAATTGGAAAATTTGGTAATTCAGTTATCAAAATATGTCATTATTATTTTATTTACCATATATACGTTATATTGCTTTACGATGTTCCGAAATAGGAATAAGGAGCGTCAGAAACGAATATGCAGATACCAGGAAATATTGATGTATTTGATACATTTAATCTGCCATTTACTGCTGTTTTTGGATTTAAAAGAGCAGAAAATACTGATTCTCTATGGGCTTGAGACAGTATTTCTATTTGTGGCAGGTTTCATTTACAAGGGTGTATACCGTAATATGTCCCAATTAATTTTTAATAATATGCGGATGCTTCTGGTTATCAGCTTTGTTATGCTTTTAAGACTGGATTATGACATGGCAGAACGACAGTTTATGATGGCTGCTATTGGAATGGCAGTATGTTTAATTGTACCTTTTGTCATTGATAAATTTAAACATTTGGATAAGCTGGGCTGGATTTATGAAATAATAGGTCTGATTTGTCTGGCTATGGTATTTATACCAGGAATAGGAATCACCAAATATGGGGCTTCTAACTGGATTCAGGTTGGCAGCTTTTCTTTACAGCCATCGGAATTTGTGAAGATTTTATTTGTATTTTTTATTGCAGCTTTGTTATCCAGGAAAGATGAGTTTAAGGATATTGTGAAAATAACCATAGGTGCAGCAGTTTATGTGCTTTTATTGGTGGCAGAACGAGATTTGGGAGCAGCACTTTTGTATTTTACCACTTATCTGGTGGTGCTTTATGTAGCAACAACACAGCCATTGTATATGATTGGCGGATTAGGAACAGGAGCACTTGCAGCAGTAGTGGCATCAAAATTCTTTTCTCATGTACAGGTGCGTGTCAGTGCCTGGCAGGATCCTTTTAAAGATATTGATACAGGAGGCTATCAGCTTGCCAATTCTTTATTTGCCATTGGAACAGGGGGATGGTTCGGAATGGGACTTGGCAAAGGATTACCGACCAGTATTCCATTAAGTGAAAGTGATTTTATTTTTCCGGCAATATCAGAAGAGTTAGGAGGCATTTTCGCAATTTGTTTAATTTTGGTATATTTAAGCTGTTTTCTTATGTTTATCAATATTGCCATGAAAATGAAAAAGCGTTTTTATAAATTAACAGCCATGGGACTTAGTACAATGTTCATTTGTCAGGTGCTGTTAAATGTAGGAGGAGTTACCCGATTTATCCCTTCTACAGGGGTGACTCTCCCATTAATCAGCTACGGTGGAAGCTCTGTACTTAGCACTATTGTGTTGTTTAGCATTATTCAAGGAATGTATGTATTGAATCAAGATGAGGGAAGAAAAAATGAAAAGATGGAAAGAAAAGGAGAAAGTACCGGTAGAAAATAAAGGAGTACCTCAAAAGAAAAAACAGAAGAGCAATCGGGAAATTCTTCAGGTTAGCTATCTGTTTATTGGAATTTTCGTGCTTTTAATGGCAAACTTTATTTATTTTATTGCCGTAGATAGTCCTAATGTAATTAATAATACTTATAATAAACGACAGGAGCTTTTGGCTGAAAGAGTTGTAAGAGGAAAAATTCTTGGAAATGATGGTGAAGTTTTGGCAGAAACATTGGTAGACAAATATGGAAATGAAGTAAGAAATTATCCATATAAGAATATATTTTGTCACATTGTGGGTCGTTTTTCTAATGGGAAAACAGGAGTAGAACAGCTGCAGAACATTAATCTGTTAACTTCCAGCGAGAATCCTCTGACCATTGCTTTAAATGAGTTGCAGGGTGAAAAAAGCATAGGTGATAATGTGGTAACAACTCTGGATGTGGAGCTTCAGAAAATTGCCTATGAAGCCCTGGGGAACAGAAAAGGTGCGGTAGTGGCGCTTGAACCCTCTACAGGAAAGATTCTTGCAATGGTATCTAAGCCAGATTATAATCCTAATACCATTGATAGTGTATGGGACAGTCTTGTAGAAGATGCAAATGAAGAATCTGCTTTGATAAATCGTGCAACCCAAGGGCTATATCCACCGGGCTCCACGTTTAAGATATTGACTGCTTTAGAATTTATAAGAGAGAGAGAAGGTTACGAGTCATATCGATATACCTGTGAAGGAAAGGATATCTTCCAGCAGGTAGCAATTAACTGTTATAATGGAACAGAGCATGGAGAAGAAGATTTGACAAAGGCCTTTGCAAAATCCTGTAATACTTCCTTTTCTAATATTGGTATGACTTTAGATAAGGCCGCATGGAGAGAATTATGTGATACTTTTTTATTTAATACAGCACTTCCAACATCATTGCCATCCAATGCCAGCAGCTTTGTGATTGATGAGAATTCTGATGATGATGAAATGCCACAGACAGCTATTGGACAGGGAGATATACAGATTACACCGCTTCATAATGCATTGATTACAGCAACAATTGCTAATAAAGGTGTTATGATGAAGCCATATGTAGTAGATCATTTAGAAACCCAGGATGGAGAAATTGTAAAACAGTATGAGTCGGAAGTCTATGGCGAAATCATTAGTAAAGAAGAAGCCAAAAAGATGCGACAGCTTATGAAGGCTGTTGTTACAGAGGGAACAGCATCGCAATTAAATGGACTTTCCTTCACCTGTGCAGGTAAAACTGGTTCAGCAGAATATGATTCTAATAAATCTTCCCATGCATGGTTTGTGGGATATGCTCCAACGGATAATCCGCAGATTGTAGTTAGTATTATTGTAGAAGATGGAGGAACAGGAAGCAGTGTAGCGGTTCCGATTGCTAAAAAGCTGTTTGAAACGTATTTGAAATAAATAGATTATTAACTTTCTCTGAAAGAAACCATTTACCCATTGAAATGTGTTTAGAAAACGTGTATACTAGATACAGAGTTTCAATACAATAGGACAGTTCGTGTAACGTACTGGCGTTTGTAACACACCACTTTTGTCTGATGATGGCAGAAGAGATAACAGGAGGCATTGCAATGGTAGAGGCAACGAGCTGTGGCGGTGTGGTTATTTTCAGAGGAAAGATTTTACTACTGTATAAGAATTACAAGAATAAGTATGAAGGGTGGGTTTTACCTAAAGGAACAGTGGAAGAAGGAGAAGAATTTAAAGAGACAGCTCTTCGTGAAGTCAAAGAAGAGACTGGAGTGTCAGCTTCCATTATAAAGTATGTAGGAAAAAGCCAATATACCTTTAACACACCTACAGACACAGTAATAAAAGACGTTCACTGGTATCTGATGATGGCAGACAGCTATTACAGTAAACCACAACGTGAAGAATACTTTATGGATTCAGGTTATTATAAGTTTCATGAAGCCTATCATTTATTGAAGTTTTCTAATGAGAAACAGATATTGGAAAAAGCTTATAATGAATATATCGACCTGAAAAAAAGTAATCTTTGGGGCAATCGAAAATATTTTTAAAAAGAAGCTGTCACACATTCCTTAGTGCGACAGCCTTTTTTGTTATATATTGATTAGTATTTTTCTGGTTCAGGGTATTCTACACCAAAAGTATCTACAGTAACATTTTTCATTACCATACCAACGATAGGTCTGTCAGACCAGTCAGTTTTGGTTTCAGCGATTTCATTTACAACATCCATACCTTCAATTACTTTACCAAAAGCAGCATAAGAACCATCTAAGTGAGGAGAATTCTTGTGCATAATGAAGAACTGGGAGCCTGCGGAGTTAGGCATCTGGGAACGAGCCATGGAGATAACGCCTTCTGTATGCTTTAAATCATTGGCAAAACCATTCATGGAGAATTCCCCTTTAATCTGGTAGCCAGGACCACCCATTCCTGTTCCGTCAGGACATCCACCCTGAATCATAAAGCCTTTGATTACGCGGTGGAAGATAAGACCATTATAGTAGCCTTTCTTTACTAAAGAAATAAAGTTGTTTACTGTATTAGGTGCAACTTCCGGATATAATTCCACTTTGATTGTACCTTGAGTTTCCATTTCAATTGTAACAACTGGATTCTGTGCCATAATTGTGTACTTCCTTTCTGAATAAAATATTATCTGGAACTTCTTTGAAAATGTCCCAAATACCAAGATATATGATATACGATTTAACAGAAAATGTAAAGAAGAAAGGGAAGATTTGACGGAGAGGATTAAGAATGATA
>CAYTGQ010000058.1:0-10783 GCA_964437345.1 uncultured Lachnoclostridium sp.
AAAAATCAAAATTCCTTCATAACCTAAATATTATGAAATTCCCAATACCTTAACTAATTCGACAAACCTTAATTCATAATCTAGTCATTTCGACTGAGAATCAGGAAATTTTTTCGCCTGCTTATAGAAGTTGCATAAAAATGGGTAAAATAAAAAAATACCTTTGAAAAATTGGGGAAATATGTATATAATAGAATAGAGTATGTTTAGCTATGTAATCATTGGAAAAAATTAAAATAGATAAAAATGTTTTAAGCCAGAAGATAATTAGAATTGAGAAGAAGAAAGGAGCACGAATCCAGATGATGATGGGCAGTGATATGGGAATTGATTTGGGTACAGCCAGTGTACTTGTATATATAAAAGGTAAAGGGGTTGTATTAAAAGAGCCTTCCGTAGTGGCATTTGACAGAGACACTAATAAGATTAAGGCAATCGGCGAAGAAGCAAGATTGATGTTAGGTAGAACACCAGGTAACATCGTAGCTGTTCGTCCGTTAAGACAGGGTGTTATTTCTGATTATACAGTAACTGAAAAAATGTTAAAGCATTTTATTCAGAAAGCAGGCGGTAAACAGCGTTTAAGAAAACCAAGAATCAGCGTTTGTGTACCAAGTGGTGTAACAGAAGTTGAAAAGAAAGCAGTAGAAGATGCAACCTATCAGGCAGGTGCAAGGGAAGTTGCTATTATTGAAGAACCAATTGCAGCAGCAATCGGTGCAGGAATTGATATTTCCAGACCATGTGGTAACATGATTGTAGATATCGGAGGCGGTACAGCAGATATCGCGGTTATCTCTCTTGGCGGTACAGTAGTAAGTACTTCCATCAAGATTGCAGGAGATGACTTTGATGAAGCAATTGTACGTTATATGCGTAAGAAACACAATCTCTTAATTGGTGAAAGAACAGCAGAAGATATTAAGATTAAGATTGGTAGTGCATATAAGCTTCCGGAAGTAGAAACTATGAACGTAAGAGGACGTAACCTGGTAACTGGTCTTCCTAAGACAATTGAAGTAACTTCTGAAGAAACAGAAGAAGCTTTAAGAGAAACAACATCTCAGATTGTGGAAGCAGTACACAGTGTACTTGAGAAAACTCCACCTGAATTAGCGGCAGATATTGCTGACAGAGGTATTGTACTAACTGGTGGTGGAAGTCTTCTTCGTGGATTAGAAGAACTGATTGAAAGCAAGACAGGTATCACAACTATGACAGCAGCAGATCCAATGCTTTGTGTTGCTATTGGTACCGGTAAATATGTTGAATTTTTAAGTGAAGGTAAAAAAGGATTAAGGGATTAATTTTTAATATAGGTCCAAGGACGGATTAAGAAAAGAGAAGGAAAAGCCGATAATTATTTAAATAGGCGGTTTTTTAGAAAACGAAAGACAAGAGGTGGACCAATGACAAGAGCTTTATATACCGGATTTACCGGTATGGTCAATGAACAGAAGAGGCTGGATATTATATCTAATAATATTGCTAACTCTGCAACTGTTGGATATAAAGGGGAAAATGTTACAAGCCAGTCCTTTGAAGATGTGCTTACACTTAAGATAAGAGATAATTCTGAATACTATCTGGACAGACCGATTGGAAATATGAGTCTTGGGGTACGTATTGGTGAAGTTTATACAGATTATAGCCAGGGTTCTCTTCGTGAGACGGGTAACACTTATGACTTGGCTGTAGAAGGACAGGGCTTCTTTGAAGTCAGAGAAGGCGAGAATATCCGTTACACAAGGGATGGAAGCTTTAAGATGACACAAGATGGATTTATTGTGGATTCTGATGGTAACCATTTGCAGGGTGAAAGCGGAGATATTCAGGTCCCTGTTGATGCAACTGTTTCCATTGGTGTAGATGGAAGCGTTTATGCTAATGGAGCTTATATAGACACTGTTAAATTAGTTGATTTTGAAGACTATGATTATCTGGAAAAAGTAGGAGATGTATCCTACAAACCGGTAGATGGTGCAGTAAGCTTTGATGCAACAGGTATTATTCGTCAGGGTTACACAGAACAGTCTAATATTAATGCGGTTTCAGAAATGGTAGACTTAATTGCCATTACCAGAGCTTATGAAGCCAATCAGAAGGTAATCCAGACTGAAGATAGTCTTTTGGATAAGACAGTTAATCAGGTTGGTAAAGTATAATTAGAGAAAGAGGTGTAGCCACATGGTACGTTCTTTATGGACTGGTGCATCAGGAATGATTGCACAACAGAATAATGTAGATACAATTGCCAACAATCTGGCAAATATTAATACAACAGGATACAAGAAAGAAACAATGGAATTTAAGTCTTTATTGTATCAGACTATCCAGAAGGATTCTACAGATAGTGATGGTAATCCAAAGCCGGTAGGTGTTCAGGTAGGACTTGGTGTACGTAATGCAGCCATTACTTCCCAGTTTACACAGGGCGCATTTACTGAAACCGGCAACCAGTGGGATTTTGCAATCAGCGGTGATGGTTTCTTTGCGATTCAGTTAGAAGATGGAAGTTGGGGATATACCAGAAGTGGTTCTTTCCAGATGTCTATGGGTAATGAAGGATTAACACTTTGCAATTCCAGCGGACAGCCTGTATTGGATATTAATGGAGCACCAATCGTGCTTCCGGAAGAATATGCTGCTGCAAGGGTTACAGTAGATGCTGATGGTAATCTGTGTTATCCGGATGAAACTGGTAATGCAAAGCCAATTGGTATTCAGATTGGATTAGTACAGTTTAATAATCCGGCAGGTCTTGAAAAGGCTTCCAATTCTATCCTTAAAGAAACGGAAGCTTCCGGCACAGCAAGATGGGAGCATTTGGATGCTAATGTGAAAAAGAGTGACCTGCTTCAGAAGTATGTAGAAGCTTCTAATGTACAGGCAGCGGAAGAAATGGTTAACTTAATTGTTGCACAGAGAGCTTATGAAATGAATTCTAAGGTAATCACAGCATCTGATACTATGATGCAGCAGGCTAACAATTTAAGAGCATAGGCTGTTTAATAGGAGGATAAAGTATGAGTATCTCAATTGATAGCAGCAGCTATTTATACAGCAGTTATCTGAATACGGCTACAGATGCGACTTCCAAAGCAGATGAGCTTACTACCACACTTAAAAGTGAGAAGTTGGGTTCTTCCAGTGATGAAGAGTTAATGGAAGTATGTAAAGAGTTTGAAGCATATTTTGTAGAGCAGGTATTAAAGGAAATGCAGAAGACTGTACATAGTAGTGATGAGGATAGTGATTATTATCAGTATTTCGGTGATATTCTGTGGCAGGATTATGCTGAACAGATTACAGAAAGCGGTCAGCTTGGATTAGCACAGCAGCTTTATGAATCAATGAAACGTAACATGTAATATAGTGAATATAAGAGATGAGGCTGTGGCAAAGTTTGCGACAGCCTTTTTAGTTTGATAAGACAGGGCGTAAGGCGTTCTGAAGTTTAAAAGTTAGGAGAAGTAACGTGTCAGAAACATTTGAGGGATATGTAGAACGAATTGTATACCGTAATGCAGAAAATGGATACACTGTTTTGAATCTTGCCAATGATGATGATGAAATGACCTGTGTAGGCACTTTTACATTTATTAATGAAGGTGAATATATTGAGGTAACAGGGAGTATTACAGAACACCCTATTTATGGAGAACAGCTAAAAGTTGAGAGTCATCAAGTCAAAGAGCCGGAAGACATAGTTTCCATGGAGCGTTATCTGGGGTCAGGTGCCATTAAGGGAATTGGTCCGGCCATGGCAGCCAGAATTACAAAGAAATTTAAACTGGATACATTTCGTATTATTGAGGAAGAGCCGGAGCGTCTGGCGGAAGTAAAAGGAATCAGTGAAAAGAAGGCAAGGGAAATTGCCATCCAGTTTGAAGAAAAAAGGGAAATGCGTAATGCCATGATGTTTTTGCAGCAATATGGCATTTCTAATCAGCTTGCTGTTAAAATATATCAGCATTATGGACCGGAAATGTATGGTGTTTTAAAGGAGAATCCATATCGTCTGGCAGAGGACATCACCGGGGTTGGATTTAAACTGGCTGATGAGATTGCTGCGCGAGGTGGAATAGCAGGCAATTCTGATTTTCGAATTAAAGCGGGAATTATATATACATTGGGGCAGGCTGGACAGGCAGGGCATATTTATGTGCCATGGGAATTACTGATGCGCAAAGCGTCAGAGCTTTTGTATCTTTCTGTAGAAGAATTGGAAAAGCATATGATGGATTTGTCTCTGGATAAGAGAATTGTGGTGAAAGAGACAGAGGAAGGAAAAATTGTATATCCATCTACGCTTTACTATATGGAAATGAACTGTGCCCGAATGATGCTGGACCTGAACTTTAGTACCGCTATCGATTTAGAGTTGTTAAAAAGAAAAATTGATTATATTGAAAAAGAAAGCCGTATTGAGTTAGATGACATGCAAAAAACGGCCATTATTGAAGGAGTGAGAAATGGTATTCTTGTAATTACCGGGGGACCGGGAACAGGAAAGACTACGACAATTAACACTCTTTTGAAGGTATTTGAATCGGAAGGTATGGATATTATGCTGGCGGCACCAACAGGAAGAGCAGCCAAAAGGATGTCTGAAACAACCGGCTATGAAGCTCAGACTATACACCGTATGCTGGAACTGAAAAGTACATTGGAAGCAGAAAATGCAGGAATGCATTTTGAAAGAAATGAAACCAATCCATTGGAAGCAGATGTTATTATTATTGATGAAATGTCCATGGTAGATATTTATTTATTCCATGCATTGCTAAAGGCATTGGCAGTAGGAACCAGATTGATTTTAGTGGGAGATGTGAATCAGCTTCCATCTGTAGGGCCGGGAAATGTGCTAAAGGATATTATTGATTCTCATGGTTTTAATGTGGTTAAGCTTTCTAAAATCTTCCGACAGGCAGCAGAAAGTGATATTATTGTTAATTCTCACAAAATTAATGATGGGCAGTTGGTTGCACTGGATAATAAAAGTAAGGATTTTTTTATGCTGAAAAGAAATGATGTAAATACGATTATCAGTGTAGTAATTCAGCTTGTCAGAGATAAAATGCCAAGGTATGTGGATGCATCGCCTTATGACGTGCAGGTGCTTACGCCAATGAGAAAAGGTGAATTGGGAGTGGAGAGACTCAATAAAATTTTGCAGGAATATCTAAATCCACCTTCCGAAGAGAAAAGAGAAAAAGAATTTGCACAGGGAATTTTTCGTGAAGGCGATAAGGTTATGCAAATAAAGAATAACTATCAGCTTGCATGGGAGATTATCGGCAATTACAACATTGTTCTGGATAAAGGAACAGGAGTGTTTAACGGGGATTGTGGTGTGATTAAAGAAATCAATTTCTTTGCAGAAACCATGCTGGTTGTATTTGATGAGGAAAAGCAGGTAGAGTATCGCTTCAGTGAAGTGGAAGAACTGGAACTTGCCTATGCAATTACCATACATAAAGCTCAGGGAAGTGAATATCCGGCAGTGGTTATTCCAATCTTAAGCGGTCCAAAGATGTTGCTTACCCGTAATATTTTATATACTGCGGTAACAAGGGCAAAAAACTGTGTAACGCTGGTAGGAAGTGAAGATGTAGTAAATTATATGATTCAAAATGTCAATAACCAGAAACGTTATTCCAGTTTTGACTGTAGAATTCGTGAAATGAATTGAAAATTTGTAACTGTTCAGAGCCAAGCAGTGTCTTCGAGATTGGGCTCTGAATAGTTACAAAAAATTAGTGCAATTTGTGAAGAAATGAGGTATAATTTAAAGTATCGGTAGGATAACAAGTAATCAAAAGGACTATTTGTTTTGCTTGATATTTTAACGACAAACCGAAGGTTTGGAGTTTATATGAAATTAAGGAGAAGATATATGCAGAAGACAACATTGGTTATTATGGCAGCAGGCATGGGCAGCCGTTTTGGCGGTATCAAGCAGCTGGAGCCTGTAGGACCAAGCGGAGAAATTATTTTAGATTATTCCGTATATGATGCGATTGAAGCTGGCTTTCAGAAGGTTGTTTTTATTATCCGTAAGGACATTGAAGAAGACTTTAAGAGAATCATCGGTAATCGTATGGAAAAGCAGATTGAAGTTGAATATGTAATACAGGATATAGATGATTTACCAGCTGGATTTGTGAAGCCAGAAGGCAGAACAAAGCCTTGGGGAACAGGACAAGCTATTTTAAGCTGCATGGGAGTAGTAAAAGAACCATTTGCAGTTATCAACGCAGATGACTACTATGGTAAGGAAGGCTTGAAAAAGATTAATGAGTTTTTACAAAACCAGCCAGCCTGTGATAAGCAGTATCATTTCTGTATGGCAGGGTTCCGTTTAGGTAATACATTAAGTGAAAATGGTACTGTAACAAGAGGTGTATGCAATGTCAGTGAAGATGGAATTCTTCTGGATATTGAAGAAACCATGGATATTGCCAAAAAAGGCACTGTAGCAGCAACACCATTAAAGACAATTTCCTTTGACCAGCCGGTATCTATGAATATGTGGGGCTTTACTCCGGATTTAATAGATGAATTGGAAAAGCGTTTTGTTACTTTCTTAGATGGAATTGAAGGTAATGAGATGAAAGCAGAATATCTCCTTCCAACAGTAGTAGACCAGCTGATTAGAGAAGGGAAAGCACAGGTAAGTGTTTTAAATACAAATGATAAATGGTTTGGAGTAACTTACAAAGAGGATAAAGAATTTGTAGTTAAGTCCTTTAAAGAATTAGTAGATAAAGGCATATATCCAGAGAAGTTATTTGGGTAATGTTTAACAGGCTGTTTATGAAATACTTATAAGTAAGAAAATACATAGAGAGTGTCTGCATTAGGATAAGGAGAAAGGTTTGACAAAGAATCTGAAGGAATATTTGTTGGATATGGTTTATCCTAAGACATGCCCGGTATGCAGTAGAATTCCTGAAAAAGGAGAGTTAATCTGCAAGGGCTGCAAGACGAAGCTTCCCTACATAAAAGGACCGCGATGTATGAAATGCAGTAAACCGATTTTAGATAAAGAGATGGAATACTGTTACGATTGCAGGGAAAAAGTACATAGTTATATAAGCGGCAGAGCATTATGGGTTTATGATGACAATATGAGTCAATCCATTGCCAGATTCAAGTATAAAGGAAGTCTGGAGTATGCAGAGTTTTATGGAGAGGAAATAACAACACATTATGGTAAATGGATAAAGGCACATGGAGATATATTAGTGCCAATACCATTACATAAAAGAAAGAAGAGAATCAGAGGCTACAATCAGGCGGAGATTTTGGCAGAAGTAATCGGTAAAAAGCTGCAAATGCCGGTGAAGAGCAGGCTTTTGTATCGAATCAGGGATACACTTCCTCAAAAGGAACTGAATGATAAAGAACGATTGAAGAATTTATCAAAAGCCTTTGAAGTTGACAGAGAACATTTTTTTCCGGTAGATAAGGTAATACTGGTAGACGATATTTATACTACGGGAAGTACAATAGAAGCGTGTGCTAAAATATTATATAAAGCCGGAGTAAAAGAAGTATATTTTTTAAGTATTTGTATTGGAAAAGGTTTCTAAGGAGGAAAATACTATGGAAGTAAGAAACTGTAGAGAATGTGGCAAAATGTTTAACTATATCAGTGGGATGCCTGTTTGTCCTGCATGTATGAAGAAAATGGATGAGAAGTTTGCAGAGGTAAAAGAATACATTTATGACCATCCGGGTGTAGGAATTCAGCAGGTATCAGATGAGATGGAAGTTTCTGTGAATCTGATTAAAAAATGGGTGCGTGAAGAAAAACTTACATTTGCAGAAGGTTCTTCTGTAGGCATCGATTGTGAACGCTGTGGTAAGACTATTTTAAGCGGCAGATTCTGTGAAGAATGTAAGCGTAAGGTGACACAGCAGCTTGATAATGCTTATGAAAAACCAAAGCCAGCAGCACCAGTTAAGAAGAAAGAACAGGGAAGTCCTAAGATGAGATTCTTGAATAATTAAAAAACATACCACCAGTAAGGGGGGTGCCTATCATAAAGGTCGAAAGTATTAATGTTAATCGGATTTTTGATGATGCATTTACTGCTTTGACCCAGAAGGTTTCAAATGTGGAACTTGTTCCTGTAGAAGAGAATGAATTTTCACAAAAAATCTATAGGTTTGTTATAAAGACAAAAGGCGCATTTCAGGGTTATATTATTGCAGAGATAGCAAATGACCTGTTGGGAGAAATTGTAACTGGGATTAATAAAGGCAGAAAAATGCAGGAGGCAGAGAAGATACTTTTTGCAATGGAGTATTTCAACATTGTATGTGGGAGAGCTTTGTCCGAGATTAATAATCAGACAGGAAGTAGTTCGCGATTGACAGTGCCTCAATATGTAACGGGAAAAATGCCGGAAGAAATGTCCGGAGGTGAAAGTGAAATGCTGTTCTATCAAAGTGCATATGGGCAATTGAAAATAAAAGTGATTTATAAGTTTGAGCGAAAAGGATAGATTAAGAAGGAGGATATGGATATGAGCAAGACAATTTTAGTTATTGATGATTCACCATTTGCTTCCCAGCAGATTAAAGATATTGTAGAAGAATATGGATATGAAGTCATAGGTTATGCAAAAAATGGAGAAGAAGGAATTGAAAAATACAAAGAACTTCATCCACAGTTTGTAATTCTTGATATTATTATGCCAGGTATTGACGGACTTGAAACAGCAGAACTGTTATTAAAAGAAGACCCACAGGCAAAGATTATGATGTTAAGTTCTTTATGCGATTCTGGTACTTTACAGGAAGTAAAAAGTATTGGATTAAAATATTTGATTCCAAAGCCATTGGAAAAAGATATTTTATTAGCTACTTTGGAATTATTGGAAAAGAATTAGTAAGATGATTTAATTAAATATAAGGATACGAAAACGCCAGAAAGATTGCTTTCTGGCGTTTTGAATGTATGAAAGGTTACTTCATCTGAATTCCATTTTCAACGAGAGTAATCTTACCTTCTTTTAATAATCTTCCAACTGCTCTTTTGAAAGAAGCTTTGCTTAAGCCTAACTGACGCTTAATGTCTTCTGGGTCGCTCTTGTCATGGAAAGGAAGGAAGCCTCCTGCTTTTTCAAGACGTTCAAACAGAAGCCTACTGTCTGTATCCATCTGTTTGTAAGATTTCTCACGGAGACTTACATAACATTTGCCGTCTTCACGGATGCCGGTAATACGTCCTTCTACCACATCTCCCGGTTTTAAGAAGGTAAAAAGTTCTTTTGTAGGGACAAGACCATAATATTTGTTGTCCAGTGCAACAAAAGCACCTAAGCCTTTGTTAATCTGGTAAACAGTTCCGGTAACGTGGTCATTTTTGCAATAAGGGTGTTTGGCACTTAAATGGCTGTAAATTCTCATAGTAGCACAGAGGCGTTTGCTCTTGTCAATGTAAAGACATACCAGAATTTTATCGCCTTTTTCAACCTTGGAAGTCTGCTCTTTAAATGGAAGAAGAAGATCTTTAGCAAGTCCCCAGTTTAAAAATGCCCCAATCTGACTTGTTTCAACAACTTCGAGAACTGCAAGCTGTCCCAGTTCAATTAAAGGCTTAGTAGTGGTTGCAATAGGACGGTCTTCAGAATCTTTGTAAACAAATACAGTAAAAGAATCTCCTATTTTGGTGCCGGCAGGTACCTGATTTTTTGGAAGGAGAATTTTGTTTTCAACAGGATCTCCCGGATAGTTTAAATATACGCCATTAGTGGCGGTTTTAACAACTTGAAGAGTTTGTGTTTTTCCTAATTCGATCATTTTATTTTCCTTTCTTTTTGGAGAATCCGAAATTATTCAGAACTGATTCGTAAATTTAAAATATTCCTTTGCTGCATTGAATTTAGCCAATAGAAGTAAATTCAACGATTGCAAAAATCAAGCCTTCCGGGTTTTCTAAAGAAACTGTAAACAGGTTATCTGCTTGTGCTGTTCTGGCAACAATGGTATCTCCGAGATGGGCAGAAGACCGGTATTCTGCCCGCATTTGATGGATAACAAAGCTTTCCGGCAGACAGCTTTCTGCAATTTTAAGATACTGTGTGTTATTTACATGATTATTACTGTCAATGGAAAAGGCAGTAATGGTTACTCTCTCTTGTTCAGTTAAATTGTCGGGCAGATTGATTTTGCGGGGTGCATAATCCATTGGATATGGTTCTGCACTGCCGTATGGTGCCATGATTTCATCAGTCAGGCGGCAAGGAGTACCTTTTTCCGTATCCAGATAAATCCAGATGGAATTGGCCACAGCACAATCATTGCCATCTTTATCTCTCATCACGAAGTTACGATTGCCATAAATTCCTTTGCAGGTAGTGGCTAAAGTTCCAATTGTAACCTCTTCGGCTAAGTGAGGGAAACGGTTTACAATAATCTGCCAAGAATTTAATACCCATGTCCGGTTCTGACTGGTACCATTTTCAACGCCGACACCTAAATCTTCAGAATGAAATGTAGTACAATCCTGAAAATAATTTGCTATATTTGATAAAGTCAACTGACAATTGGGGTTGACTTCGCTGTATCGAATACGACTTTTGAATGTGTACATTTAGTTTCTCCGTTCTGTGTTTCGCCCTATCGGGCTACTTTCTATGTTTTGTATTTAATAATGCTACCTACGAATTTCTCCGCATTGCATGCTCCCGAAATTCTAAAACATTCGAAATCCGCCCTATCGGGCTACTTTCTATGTTTTGTATTTAATAATGCTACCTACGAATTT
>CAYTGQ010000058.1:10883-12702 GCA_964437345.1 uncultured Lachnoclostridium sp.
TGCATGCTCCCGAAATTCTAAAACATTCGAAATCCGCCCTATCGGGCTACTTTCTCATGTTTTGCGGGTTTCATAAAGTCATATATATATTTGTAAACAAATATATATGACTTTCGAAACCCTTGGTATCATTATATCTATTAATAGAAAAAAAAGCTAGTGAAATGAGATAAAAAGTGGTAAAGTATAGTATACGGTCCCGAAACACATGCGATATATGGCTTTGAGGCTGGAAAAATGATAAAAATAGAGAAGGTAATGATGAGATGAGGCTTGCAAATATAGCAGATTTGGATGCATTTTTTGAAATGATAGACAGCTGTAGGGGAAAGGTGGAGCTGATATCAGAAGAAGGGGACAGATTGAATTTAAAATCTAAGCTGAATCAGTATGTATCCTTAGTGAAAATTTCATCTGATGGCGGTTCTGGTAAGCTGGAGATTATTGCAGAAGAATCCACAGATGCAGAAAAAATAATGAATTTTATGATGAACAGGGAGTAGAATGAGAAGAATAAAACGAGTGAATGAAATATTTTTGTTAACTGTAGCGGCATCAGTTGTTGCGTCCTTTTTGGTTGCTTCTGTAAGTGTTGCATTGGGAACAGCTGGAGTGGTAATGGATGAATTGGTGATATTGTTGCTGTCACAATTTGTATTTATGTTGCCTACTGTTTTTTATTTATGGGAAAATAAATTTAATTTAAAGGAAATAATCAGGCTGCGTCCAATAAAAATTAGTACGGGATTTATGCTGGTAGGACTTATGCTTTTGTTGATACCAGCAGCGACAATGGTAAATGCAATTTCAATGAAGTTTACAACAAATATTATTGATACAACAATTACAGAAATTGCGGATAAATATCCATTGGCAGTAGGAGTTCTGGTAGTAGCACTTGTTCCGGCAGTTTTAGAGGAGAGTGTATATAGGGGCGTGTTTTTTAATGAATATCGTAAGGTGAATCCAAGAAAAGCAATTGTATTGAGTGGTTTTTTATTTGGTTTGGTGCATATGAACTTTAATCAGTTTATTTATGCTTTTCTTTTGGGAATGGTGTTTTCGATTGTGGTAGAAGTGACAGATTCTATAGTGTCATCTATGGTGATGCATTTTGTGATGAATGGGACCTCTATGGTGACTATTTATGCTCAAAAGGCAATGGAAGGCTTTGGGGAATTGGAAACGGTTGACACTGCTGAAATAGTGGATAGCTATATTCGAAATGGCTGGCCATCTGCCATAGGAGGCGTGATTCTTGCTTTTTTTGTGTTGAGGTTGATTGCCGAGAACGAAGGAAGAAGTCAGGTACTCAATGGGTTACTGATAAAACAAACTGATGAGGGAAATGAAGCAGGGACAGAAAAAATGGCTACGGTTGCTTTATGGCTTGGAATGGCAATCTGTCTTGGAATTATGCTTTTAATAGAAGTAACCGGATAATAAAAATAATAGGAAAATAGAGATAAAGATAATTGTGAAAAAGATAGTAGTGAAACGCCTCGCTGTAGAAAGCGAGGCGTTTGTATACTGTTTATATTCTATACTGTAATATCAATATTCTGACCAAGGTTAGGTTGAACGGACTGCTCCATCATCTTAACCATATCAGTTCCCATTGTCTCAACAGTGTCAAGACTCTGGCTTAAAAGTGCAACGTTGATGTTAGTCATAAGATTGCTCTGACTCATAGCCATAGAGATAGCTGCAATATCCATAAAATCCCTCCTGTCCGAAAATAATTATAATAACTTGCTTAATCAGTATACCACAGATTCCCCAAAAATACAAATCATTGTTCTGCTTGAGTTTCCGCATT
>CAYTGQ010000059.1:0-2602 GCA_964437345.1 uncultured Lachnoclostridium sp.
TTTGCATCGGTATTTCCAAGCTTTGTCTTAGTCTGACCTTCAAACTGTGGGTCAGGGTGTTTAATGGAAATGATGGATACCAGACCATTACGGATGTCTTTTCCGTCAAAGTTTTCATCCTTGTCCTTTAAAATGCCAAGCTCCCTTGCATACTGATTCATAACACGGGTTAAAGCGGTCTTGAATCCGGTTACCAGAGTACCACCGTCCACAACATTGATGCGGTTACAGTAAGCATTAATCTGTTCGGAGAAGTTAGTGGTGTACTGGAAAGCAATTTCCACTTCGATATCACCACTTTTTCCTTCCACATAAACAACCTCATCATGAAGAGGAGTAGCTTCTCTGTTGATATAGCTTACAAAACTCTTAATACCATATTCTTCATGGTAAACACTGGTTTCACCGGTAAGCTCGTCCTTAAAGTTGATTAAAAGGTTCTTATTTAAGAAGGCAATTTCCTTTAATTTCTTTTTAATGGTTTCTGCCTTAAATTCTACTGTTTCAAAAATAGTTTCATCAGGATAAAATGTAACCTTTGTTCCGGTATCAGACTTGTTACATTTTCCGACTACAGGGAGCATGCCATTATCCAGTTCTGTAACAGGATGCCCGCCATTTTCATATTCATCTCGGTATACACAGCCACCACGGCGGATTTCTACAATCATCTTAGAAGAAAGTGCGTTAACTACTGATGCACCTACACCGTGAAGACCACCGGATACCTTGTATACAGAATTACCAAATTTACCACCGGCGTGAAGAATTGTGTAAACTACGCGGGCAGTTGGGATTTTCTTAGTTGGGTGGATATCAACAGGAACACCACGGCCATAATCCTTAATGGAAATGCCCCCGTCTTTTAATAAAGTAATATCTATCTGGGAACAGAAGCCGGCTAAATGTTCATCAATACCATTATCTAAGATTTCCCATATTAAATGATGAAGTCCGCGGCTGCCGGTACTTCCGATATACATACCGGGACGCTTACGAACCGCTTCAAGGCCCTCTAAGACCACAATTTGACTTCCGTTGTATTGTTCCATATTTTTAAACTCCTTACTTTAAAAATAACCATAATTAACCATGCACGATTATATCATAGCACCTAATTTCTTGCAAATGAAAAAAAGGCAATGTCAAAAAACTAACAAAAAATGTGAAATTGTATTGCAAAATGTGAAATTACATGTTATATTGTACAGAAAATCACTTGTAATTTAACGAAGCACAGTGAAAAAGTTATATGCGATTACTTGTATGGTGCAAGATAATTGCCATTTACAACGAGGATTAGGAGGAGCAATACTATGAAAAAACCATTTGTAACATTACAACAGGTAGAAGAGATAACCAAAGAGTTTCCAACCCCATTCCATCTTTACGATGAAAAAGGAATCAGGGAAAATGCCCGAAAGCTTTACAAAGCATTTTCTTGGAATAAGGGATTTAAGGAATATTTTGCAGTTAAGGCAACTCCAAATCCATTTCTTTTAAAAATATTAAAAGAAGAAGGCTGCGGTGCAGACTGTTCTTCCATGACAGAGCTGATGCTTTCAGAAAGCTTGGGAATGACAGGAACAGATGTTATGTTTTCGTCTAATGTGACACCGGCAGAGGAATATAAAAAGGCATATGAATTAGGTGCATATATTAACTTAGATGATTATACACACATTGATTTCTTAAATGAGTTAACTGGAATCCCAGAAACAATCTTTTGCCGTTATAATCCGGGTGGAGTATTTGGGCTTGGAACAGATATTATGGATACTCCGGGTGAAGCAAAATATGGTTTCACAAAGAAACAATTGATGAATGGACTTGTACGACTTCGTGATATGGGAGCAAAGCATTTTGGTGTACATTCCTTCTTAGCAAGTAATACGGTATCTAACGACTATTATCCAGAGCTTGCCAGAATTTTATTCGAGCTCGCAGTGGAAATTAAAGAAAAAACAGGAATTTCATTAGAATACATCAATCTTTCCGGTGGTATTGGAGTGCCATATTATCCGGACCAGCCATCCAATGACATTATGGTTATTGGAGAAGGCGTAAGAAAGAAATTTGAAGAAATTCTTGTGCCGGCGGGACTTGGAAATATTTCCTTATTTACAGAGCTTGGACGTTTCATGCTGGCACCTTACGGATGTCTTGTGTCTAAAGCTATTCATGAAAAACATACATATAGAGAGTACATTGGTCTTGACTCCTGTGCTGTAGACCTTATGCGTCCTGCCATGTATGGTGCATATCACCATATTACAGTGCTTGGTAAAGAGAATGAACCATGTGACTACTGCTATGATGTAACGGGTTCTCTTTGCGAAAACAATGATAAATTTGCAATAGGCCGTATGCTTCCAAAGATTGATATGGGAGATTATCTGGTGCTTCATGATACGGGAGCCCATGGATATGCGATGGGATATAACTATAATGGTAAGTTAAAATCAGCAGAGCTTCTGCTAAAAGAAGATGGCAGTGTACAGATGATTAGAAGAGCAGAAACACCAAAGGATTATTTTGCAACCTTTGATTTCTGTGATGTGCTGAAGGATATGAAATACTAGGAAAGTGAATTAAATAAAAA
>CAYTGQ010000059.1:2702-12683 GCA_964437345.1 uncultured Lachnoclostridium sp.
AATAAAAAATGACAAAAAGGGATACTGATAACATTGAGTGAACTTTATAAGTAAGAGATAAAGACTATTTTAGATTGGAATACATCTGAAATAGTCTTTTTTTAAAAAAAGGTATTGACAACTGTGAATATATACTGTATATATTAATATATACAGAACAATAACAGTTCATAACGAGCAAAGTTCTAGTAAATGAGATACAGAAAAGTGTTTCAGAAAAGAGGGAGTATTATGATAGAAGCAATGAACGTGAACAAGAAACTGGGGAGCTTCACAATGGAAGACATCAACTTTTCTATTCCAAAGGGCTATATCATGGGGCTGATTGGAGCCAATGGAGCAGGAAAGACAACACTCTTGCATCTTTTGATGGGACTTTACAAGCCAGACAGCGGAAGTGTAAAGATTGATGGCATGGAAAGCAGCATCGAAGAAACAGCAGTAAGAAATGAAATCGGATATGTACTGAATGAAGAATTATTTACAGATAGTCTGACGCTGTTGCAGAATGGAGAGATGTACGGCAAATACTATGAAAACTATGATAAAGCATTATTACAGATGTACTGCAAACGATTTGGTCTGACTATGGATAAGAAGTTAAAGAATCATTCCAAAGGGGAAAAGCTGAAATTCCAGTTTGCATTTGCGCTGGCACACAAACCAAAGCTTCTTATCTTAGATGAACCTACAGCCAGCTTTGATCCGGAATTCAGAGATGATTTTATGAAGGTTCTGATGGAGTTTATGGAGGATGAAGAGCATGGTATTGTGCTGGCAACCCATTTAACAAGAGATTTAGAGAGACTGGCAGATTACATTACCTTTATTGATAATGGAAAAATGGTATTTAGTCTGGAAAGAAGCAAGATGGAAGACAGATACCGTCTGATAAGCGGAGAAGAATATAAGATTAATCTAATTCCGAGTGACAGACTTATACATAAGGAAAAAAGAGAATATGTAACAAAGGCGCTGGTAAAGCATACTGGAAAGACAGTTTACGATAAGGAACTGCAGGTAGAGGTGCCATCCATTGAGGATATTATGTATTTTATATTGAAGGGGAAAAAGTAAGAACGGGAAGAAAGTCAGTGTTTTGATTTGATAAAGCCTGATTGAGAGGAGAAATAGTATGTGGAAATTAGTACTAAATGATTATCGATACAATATAAAAAGTGCGTGGAAAAGAGCATGGGATGAATGTTATTTTATCTATCTATATATGGTAGTTGTTCTTGCGGCAACAGCAGATTATGAGGCGTTTTATTATCTGAGTATACTGCCGGTGTTGATGGCTGTATTTATAGCTCGTGGGTTTGCCGGATATAAGAATAAGACTTTGTTCCTTTGCCCATTATCAGAAGAGCAGAGGAGAGAATATTATGAAACAGCTTATAAGTTGAGAGTAGGAGTTAGTATTGGGTTATTTGTTATATTAGCAGGCAGTCAGGTTTTAGTAGGGGCAATTCATTCGACTGTATTTTTGCTCATGGTAATTGCAATAGTTAGTTACGTATTTGCTATCAACACATGGTGTCCGCCGGTGGTAGACAGTAATAAAGCGATGGAGCGTAAATGGAATCTGCCAGGAAGCTATGAGATGTGGAATATCTTTATGCAGGCCAGTGGTTTCTTGACGATGATTATTTTAACAGCAGCGGCAGCAGACGAAGATAAAGCGTTGTTCGGTTGGGAATGGGCAATCACCGGTGTAGTGGTAGCAGTTCAGTGTGTTTTATCATGGAAGATGGTTAGAAAATATTATAAACCAATTATGGAACAGTGTATCAGTTATGAATAATCTGGTAGGCAGGTAATATAGAGATGATCTTCGATACCTGATAAATTAAGAGATATATAAGAAGAGAGGCAAAATATGAACATCGTAATCAGAACACAAGGAACATTAGCGATATATGAACAGATAGTAGACCAGTTGAAAAATGCTATTGTAACAGGGGAACTTTCAGCGGGACAGGCACTTCCGTCCATTCGAGCATTGGCAAGTGAACTGGAGGTTAGTGTTATCACAACCAAACGTGCCTATGAGGAATTGGAAAAGGAGAATCTGATACGCTCCGTTCCGGGAAAGGGATTTTATGTATGTGAATACAACAAGACCTATCTTAAAGAAAAACAGTATATAGGATTAGAAAAGCGAATGCAGGAGTTGCTTTTAGATTGTAAAAAAGCAGGAATGAGTAAGCAGGATGCACTGGATATGGCAGAGGCATTGTGGGAGGCATAGATATGGTATTAGAGTGGAAAAACGTAAGCGGAACCAACAAAGATTTCAATTTAAAGAATATTTCCTTTACAGCAGAACCGGGTTTTTTAATTGGAATTGCCGGAAAAAACGGAGCAGGAAAGACGACCATGTTTCATTATATGGTAGACAGAAAAAAGCAATATACGGGGGAAATATTGCTGGATGGAGAACTGTTACAGCTTGCTGACGTTGCGTACATTTCTGACGACCGCCAGTTTATAAATGGTTATTCAGCTATGGGTAATGCAGAATTATTGTCGGTTTTCTATGATAACTGGAATAAAGATATTTTTAAAGAAGCCATGAAACGAATGGAACTTTCTACAGCAAAAGAATTTGGCAAAATGTCCAGAGGAGAAAAACTGAAGTTCCAAATGGCATTTGCCATGGCGTATCAGCCAAAGCTTTATCTGTTAGATGAAGTAACAGGAGGCATGGACCCGGTATTCCGAAAAGAGTTCTTCCGTATCCTTCGCGAAATTCTGGCAACAGAAGAAGCAATGGTAATCATGACAACCCATATTCAGGAAGAGTTGGAAGAAAAAATGGATTATGTGGGAATTATGGAAGATGGAAAGCTGGTATCATTTAAAGAGAATGAAGCAGTATAGAAAAGAGGGCGAGTTATGGATAAAGTGAGAGAATTTGACAGAGTATTAAAACAAAAAGAAGAGCAGCAATTTCTCATGATTAAAGTGTTACAAATATTATTTTTCTTCCTAGGTGGGATCATGATGTTTTGGCCACTTGAGATGGAAGAACTTTACCTTGGACTGGTGATGCCAATCTATTTTCTAGGGGCGGCAGTGATATTTTCTTTGCAGCCGTATATGTTTATAAAAGATGGACAGAAATTGATGAGTATATATAAGTTATTAGAATATATGCCAGTGGAGAGAGAAGATATTTTCAAGGTAAGAAAAGAATATCTGAATAGTATGTGTAAGAAGATATTAACAGCTTATGTAGTATGTCGGTGTATAACGGCAGTTCTTATGAAAGAATTCACAATTATAACAATTTTACATCCAGTAGCAATGACAGGATGCATCTGGTTGGCAGGGTGTTTATATATTAGGAGTGGAATAAAGAAATAGTAAAATGCAAAGGAACTATTGGTAGTGTTAAATACGAATGGTTCCTTTTTGTGTAATAATGAACAAAATATAAAAGATAATTGTAATTTGAGTAGGAGTGTGTTACTCTTATAAAGAAGATTCGATTCTAGATTTTAAACTGAAATTTCAAATTATATAATTCTTAAATCTAATAATATAAAAATCGTAAACAATCCCTTATTGATTATAAGTTTTTACTAAGAAGAAATGAAATTATTGTTGTATGATTATAACAAATTTGTTATAATGAAAGAAAGGTTTAATGTATAAAATCGAATTTTATCAAGATAAAAATGGCTATAGTGAAGTGGCAGAATATATAAAAAAACTGAGTGAGGAGGCAATAAAAAGTAAGGAGGGGCGTATAAACTTTAATAAAGTTATGGCATATTTGGATGAGCTACGAGAAAAGGGAACAAGAGTTGGTGAACCAATAACGAAGCATGTGGAGGGAGAAATATGGGAATTGCGACCATTGAAAAATAGATTCATGTATGCATACTATGAGGAAAATAAGTTTATAATTTTAAATCACTTTATTAAAAAAACAAGAAAAACACCGAAACGAGAAATAGTAAAAGCAAAACGTAATTTGCAGGATATTAGAGAAAGGGAGTGCAAGAAATGATAACTTGGGAAGAATTGAGAGCAAGTCTGAATCTTACAGAAGAAGATGAGCAGGCGATAGCAGTAGAGAGAGAGTTAATTAATATTATGATACGTATCAGAGAAGCAAAAGGATTGACACAGGAGCAGGTAGCAGAAACGTGTGGTGTAAAGCAATCTGCTATTGCAAGGTGGGAAAGCGGAAAGCATTCACCACGAATCGATAGTTTGCTAAAAATACTGGTTCCTTTGGGATATACTTTGCAGGTTGTACCAATTGTGAAAAAATAGTATTATCACAATTTACAAAAGAATAAATCTTATTGCAGAGAGGATAGGCAAAACTCACAAAAACTGTGTTTTTTGCCTATCCTCTAAAGTTTTTCTGTAAAATGCCGATATACAAGGCATAACAGATTAACTAGCAATAAAAAGGTGGTGGCAATATATGAGAATAGACGCGTATAATCAGATTTCTCAGATGTATCAGAGTACAAAGGTTAAGCCTGTAAAAGGGGTTAAGAAGACAACAACTACAGATGCTTTTGAGATTTCACAGGCTGGTAAGGATTATCAGACTGCAACACAGGCAGTAAAAGAAGCTGCAGATATCAGAGAAGACAAAGTGAACAAGATTAAAGAAGCACTTGCTTCCGGAACATACAATGTATCCGGTGAAGAATTTGCAGAAAGAATGGTATCAAGAATTTTTGATGCAACTATATAGCAGATGCAAGGGTCAAAAAGCTAAAACCACGATGTGTAGCGCACGAAACAATCCATTATGCATCTTAGAATTTTAACAAAAAGAGAGGTTATACAATTGGCAAGCTTAATCGAAGAATTAATTACAACCTTAGAGCAGGAGAATGAGATATATACCAATCTCCTTCCGGTTCAGGAACAAAAGAAGAAGGTAATCATCATCAATGATTTGAAAGCTTTACAGGAAATCACTGCTAAGGAGCAGGAGGTCATTCAGCAGATTGGTGTGTTGGAGAAAAAAAGACAGGAAGTTATTAAGAATATTGGAATTGTAATCAATCGTGATCCTGCGACACTGGATTTGCCTGCATTAATTGAATTATTAGGAAAGCAGCCGGAAGAGAAAAAACGATTAAGCCTTGTTCATGATAACCTCAAGAAGACAGTACACAGATTAGTTGATATTAATAAATTGAATCAGTCTTTGATAGAAGAATCCTTGGATATGATAGAATTCAATCTGAATTTTATTCAAAGTACACGGATGTCACCGGGGAATAACTATGATAAGAACGCAGTTGGTGTGAATATGCCAATGGGACAGTCAGGCATGTTTGATGCCAAGCAGTAGACATATTATGAAAGACAGGTGATAACGTGGGTAATTTGATGACAAGTATGTGGACTGGAGTAAGCGGATTAAAGGTTAACCAGACCTCCCTTAATACGACAGCCCATAACCTTTCCAATATAGAGACAAAGGGTTATGTAAGACAGCAGGTATTGCTGACTGATAACATTTATAATAATATGGGGTCTAATCATATATCTACATATCAGATTGGATTAGGAACCAGCATGCAGGAAATCCGTCAGGTAAGAGACGTATTTATTGATAAGAGTTATCGTCTGGAAACAGGCAGACAGGAATTTTATCAGGTGCAGTCTGATGCCGCAACGGAGATAGAAGCAATTTTAGGTGAATTTGGAGATAGTACATTTGCAGCGACTATCGATGACTTGTGGAGCGCTTTATCAGGGGTGGCAGAGGAGCCGGACAGCATTGTAAAGCGTTCTATTTTGGCGTCTACAGCTTCTACATTTATTTCTTATGCAGAGTTGTTAAAAGACCAGTTATATGAATATCAGAATAAAATAAATGATAAGATTCAGTCACAGGTAGACAGAATCAATGAGATTGGTGATGAAATCAAAGTTCTGAATACAGAAATTGTATATCAGGAGGCTTCAGGACAGAATGCCAATGATTATCGAGACAGAAGAAATGTGCTTTTAGATGAATTGGCAACCTATGCCAACATTACTTACTCTGAAGATTATGATGGACGAGTATCCGTCAATATAGAAGGGACACAGTTTGTAACACAGGACAGAGTGTTCCACATTAAGACAGAAGAGATTATTGACCCGGCAGAGCAGGAACTGGCAGATGATATGGACGAGTTGATTCAGCAGATGCTTAAAGAGATTGAGAAGTTGTCAGAGGGAAAAACAGGAGAAGACCTTATAACGGCACTTAGAAATGCGACTAGTCCACTGGATAAAGATAAGACATTTGGTGAGACTGGAGCAAGTGCATGGAGTATTATGTCCCAGTATGGTAGCTTGGAAGCTAAGTATGATGACAGTGGTGTTTATACAATTAATTTCAATGACATGATGTTAATTAAGACAGAAGATGGGAATCCGGATGCAGATACAACAGAATACATCGATTATGAACCAAAGTCAACCGGTTTCCAGAATGTTGTCTGGGCTAACACAGGAATTGATGTATTCCGTTTAACAGGAGAATATGCTTCTTTTAATAATACAGATGTCGGTTCTTTAAAGAGTATTTTAATTGCCAGAGGTAATTACTCTGCAAACTATACCGATATTCCGCAGAAAGCAGATTACTATGTAACAGATGAAGATGGTAATCAGACATTTGAACAGGAAGCCTATGATGCTGCGGTAAAGAAGTTTAACGAAGACATTGATGCCTGTCTGCTTACGAGCACACAGGCACAGATTGATACTCTGGTACACAATATTGTAACAGCGATTAATGATGCATTGTGTCCTAATATGGATTTAACAGAAGAATCTATTGCAAAAACAATTGAATTAAGCAATGGAGGTACAGATACAGAAGCGGCAACTATTACAATCAATGGTTCAACCTATACAATTGAACAGGCAAAAGAAGCTGGCTTCCAGATATTAAATCTTGCCAATACATCTGTTGGTATGGATGAAGACAGCACCATTGGTGAAGTGTTATTCAACCGTAAAAACATGGAGCGTTATACATTGGCTACATTAAAAGATGGAGAGGGTAAGGCCATTAAAGATGCCAATGGTAACGAGATTCAGGTGTATGTATACAATCAGGAATACGATACCAATCTATACAGCCAGTTTACCATTGGTCAGATAGAAGTAAATCAGGATATTCTGGATGATGTGTCCAAAATGCCGTTAAGCTACAGCAAATATTCCGAATTATATGGCGGATATAATTTTGAGGTATGTCAGCAAATATTAAAATTGTGGGAAACAGATTCAATTCAGATATCTCCGAATGTGCTGACGGCCTATAATTTCACTGATTATTATGATGCTATTGCAGGCAATGTAGCTACAATGGGCGGTTTATATGGTGAGAAATTAGATATGCTGGAAGAAACAACCGCAGCAATTGGTAACTCCAGAGAATCTATTTTAGGAGTGGCATCAGAAGAAGAACTGACAAATCTGATTACCTTCCAGCACGCATACAATGCGTCTTCCAGATATATCAATGCTATCAATGAATTGTTACAGACAGTAATTAATATTGGTAACTAAGATTTGAGGCAAAAAGGTTTGAAGCTCCATTGAATTTTAATAATAGGAGCTTATGTAACAGAAAGGGGAAAACATTATGGCAAATACATTTTTTGGTTTGACCATCGGCAAGACAGGCTTATATACCTATCAGGCTGCAATCAATACCACAGCACATAATGCTTCAAATATAGGAACAGAAGGTTACAGCAGACAGCAGACCATTCGTCAGGCGGCAGACCCATTATCCTTAAGCAGCAAGTATGGTATGGTAGGTGCCGGTGTCAATGTAACCAGTATTGAAAGTATCCGTGATGCTTATTACGATACAAAATATCGTTACAATAATGCAATATTGGCAAATCAGAATACAAAGTCTTATTATCTGGATGCTATTCAGAGTTATTTCAGTGAAGTAAATTCAGATGGTACCAGTGATGCCATGGACAATTTCTTTGCAACCTTAACAGGTCTTTGTGGAGATGTAAGTAATACAACAATCCGTACAGAAGTAACTTCACAGGGAACAACCTTTACAGAAAGCCTGAATTATCTCTATGATTCCTTACAGAGAACTCAGATAGAGATTAATCAGGAGATTAAGACTATTTCTGAGCAGATTAATGCTTATGCAGAAGAAATTGCAACGATTACAAGGCAGATTAATACTATAGAAGTAAGAGGCGAAAATGCCAACGACTTACGAGACAAGAGAGAACTTCTCGTAGACAAGCTTTCCGAATATGCAAACATAACTGCAACAGAGATTTCAGCGGAGAACACCTCTAACCAGTATATTGTTAAATTAGATGGTGCAATATTGGTAGATACTTATGAATACTATACATTAGAGGTAACAGCTTCCAATACAAAGGTTAATGAAGGCGATGCAGATGGCCTGTATGGGCTGATGTGGAGCAGCGGACAGACATTTGGTTCTACAAGTACAACTTTGGGAGGAAAGCTTCAGTCTCTCTTTGAATTAAGAGATGGTAATAATAATAAGAATTTTAATGGTTCTATTGATATGGATCCTGATTCTGCAACCTGTATGACAGCCGGAGCATCAACACTTACAGTAAAAGGGGCTAATATACAGAACATTGCGGAACTGAATATTCCAAGTGAAGATGGTGTAATTATAATTGGTAATAGACAATATGTTTATGACAGTTTTGAAATTACACAGGAAAACGGAGAATATGTATATACCTTTAATTTAAAAGAACCATTAACTGACGGTGACATAAGTTCAGCCCAAACCTATGCAGATTTGAACGATGGAATTAATTTCCGAATTGGCTCAGAGATTGCATATAAGGGTATTCCGTATTATATGGCACAGATTAATGAATTTGCCCGTACCTTTGCAAAGGATTTCAACGATATCCATAAACAGGGTAAGGATTTCTATGGTAATTGTGATGGACTTGATTTCTTTACAGGAACTCATGCAGGGACTGGTTTGGAACTCGAACTTGATGCAGATAATACAGATCCGTTACAGACATACTATGCTTTAAATGCAGGTAACATAAAGGTTGCCAATGCGCTGGTAGAGGATTGCAAGAAAATCGCCTGTGGAGCAGGTAATCCGGTTGATGAAAATGGTAACGAGATTGAGACAGACAGCGGTATCGAAGATAGCACAATCTTAAAACTGCTTGCAGATTTACAGAATGATGTAACCATGTTTAAACAGGGTACACCATCTGATTACTTTGAATCCTTTATTGCGGTAATGGGAGTTGCAGGACAGGAAGCAGCGGCCTTTACAGAAAGACAGGAAGCGATTATGGCATCTGTAGAACAGCAGAGAATGTCGATTTCAGGTGTAGACCAGGATGAAGAAGCTCTTGATCTTGTAAAATTCAAAGGAGCTTATGATTTGTGTTCAAAGGTGGTTTCGACCATGAACGAAATTTATGACAAGCTCATTAACGAAACAGGAGTCTAAAAGGTCAAAAAATCATATATGGAAATTTTTTGACCTGCAAGTTTTGAGCTGCGCCAAAACTTGAGCGAATAGCTACTCTTAGAAAGAAGTCGCAGCGTGGAGGCGAATATATGCGAGTAACAAGTCAGATGCTTACGACAAATTCATTGAATAATATCAGTCGTAATAAAAAATACATGAATACAAAGGGCGACCAGTATGCAACAGGTCAGGCAATCCAGAAGCCATCTGATGATCCTGTAATTGCTGTTCGTACCTTAAAGTACCGTTCGCAGCTTACAAAGATTGAACAGTATCTGGATAACAACATTCCGGAAGCCTTATCCTGGATGGAGATTACAGAAAGTGCATTAAGCGGAGTTAATGATTTGGTTAAAAACATTAACACCTATTGCAATCAGGCGGTAAATGGTTATCTGGAATTAACAGATAGAAATAGTATTGTTGCGACCTTGGAAGAATATAAGGACCAGCTTTTCGATTTAGGTAAT
>CAYTGQ010000060.1:0-773 GCA_964437345.1 uncultured Lachnoclostridium sp.
ATGACCAGCGTGACTTTGAGTATGCACAGGTACATGGAATCGACATGATTCAGGTTATCGAAGGCCGTGATGTTTCTGAATGTGCATTTGAAAAACAGGACTACCTTGGAAAAGGCTGTAAGTTAGTTAATTCAGAAGAATTTACAGGACTTACTGTAGAAGAAGCAAAAGAAGCAATTACTGTTAAATTGGAAAACAAAGGTGTTGCAAGAAGAAAAGTAAATTATCATTTCCGTGAATGGATTTTTGCACGTCAGAGATATTGGGGCGAACCAGTTCCATGTGTATACAAAGAAGACGGAGAAATCTATTTCCTTCCAGATGAAGAATTACCACTTATCTTACCAGAATTAGATGATTATAAGGGTAAGAATGGTAAAGCGCCACTTGAAAATGCAGGTGACTGGAAACTGTACGATGCAAATGGCGTAAAGGGTGTTCGTGAAACATCTACAATGCCAGGCTCTGCAGGTTCTTCATGGTATTATATGAGATATATTGATCCTAATAATGACGAAGAATTTGCTAATCAGGAACTTTTAAAGCACTGGTTACCAGTTGACTTATATGTAGGCGGACCAGAGCATGCAGTAGGTCACTTGATGTATGCACGTATTTGGAATCGTTTCTTATACGACAAAGGCTTATCACCTGTAAAAGAGCCATTCCAGAAATTAGTTCATCAGGGTATGATTTTAGGTGAAAACGGAATTAAGATGGGTAAACGTTTCCCTGAATTTGTGGTAAATCCAAGTGATATCGTGGAAGAGTAC
>CAYTGQ010000060.1:783-1459 GCA_964437345.1 uncultured Lachnoclostridium sp.
AAGACTTTATGAAATGTTTATGGGACCTCTTGAAGTATCAAAACCATGGAACTCAAGTGGTGTTCAGGGTGCAAGAAAGTTCATTACACGTGTATGGACATTCTTTACAAATCCAGACAATATCACAGAGGAAAATGACGATACTCTTACAAAAGTATATCATCAGACTGTAAAGAAAGTAACAAACGATTTCGAACAGCTTGGATTTAATACTGCAATTAGCCAGATGATGATTTTTGTCAATGAAGTATATAAAGTTGGCAAATGTCCAAGAGAGTATGCAGAAGGTCTGGTTAAGATGCTTTCTTGTATCTGTCCACATGTCGGAGAAGAAATGTGGGCTAAATTAGGTCATGACAATACAATTGCGTATGAAAACTGGCCACAGTATGATGAAGCAAAGACTGTAGAAGATACTATCGAAATTGCCCTTCAGATAAATGGAAAGACAAGGGGAACATTAATGATAGGTAAAGATGATGCAAAGGATGCTGTAATTGCGAGAGCAAAAGAAGCACTTGGAGATAAGCTTTCTGGAACAATCGTGAAAGAAATCTATGTACCAGGCAGAATCGTAAACATTGTTCAAAAATAGGAACTGCAAATGAAGAAAGCCGAACCCCTTCTTGCTTGCAAGAAAGGGGATACGGCTTTCTTTATTTATAGGGCGTATGCC
>CAYTGQ010000060.1:1559-12347 GCA_964437345.1 uncultured Lachnoclostridium sp.
CGTCAAGCGACGAGCGGGAGCACGATAGTGCGCAGCTTGGAGCTTGTGCAGTTCCGTAGAACGATTAACAAGCGTATGCCCGTCAAGCGACGAGCGGGAGCACGATAGTGCGCAGCTTGGAGCTTGTGCAGTTCCTACAAAAAGATAATAAAATATGCTAAGATATAACCTTAAGAAACCTTTAAGAAATTTGTGGAACTTTTATTAAGATGAGGATTGTATACTAGAGACTGTAAGGAAGGCAAGAGTGAAAAATCATAAGGGAGAAGAAAAAAATGTATCGAATACTGGTATGTGATGATGAAAAAGAAATTGCGGATGCATTGGAAATTTATCTAACCAATGAAGGTTATGAAGTATTGAAAGCCCATGATGGCATTGATGCTTTGGAAAAAATAGAAAGTGAAGAAATCCATTTGATTATTATGGATATAATGATGCCAAGAATGGACGGAATGCGGGCAACCTTAAAAATCCGTGAAAAGAAAAATATTCCAATTCTGATGCTTTCAGCCAAAAGTGAGGATTATGACAAAATTCTGGGATTAAATGTAGGCGCCGATGATTACATAACAAAACCATTTAATCCGCTGGAGCTGATTGCAAGAGTAAAAAGTCAGTTAAGACGTTATACATTGCTTGGAAGTATGGAGAAACAGGAAGAAGACGGCATTTATCGAAATGGTGGTTTGGAGTTAAGTGAGAATACCAGACAGGTCAGAGTAGATGGCGAAGAAATTAAGCTGACTCCGGTAGAATTTGGAATTTTAGCATTTTTGATGAAAGAACCTGGAAGAGTCTATTCGATAGAGCAGATTTATGAAAATGTATGGCACGAGCCTTCCTTTAGCCCGGAAAATACGGTTTCCGTACATATCCGGAGAATTCGTGAAAAGATTGAAATCAATCCAAAAGAACCAAAATATTTAAAGGTGGTGTGGGGCGTTGGCTACAAAATTGAAAAACTTTAGTCGTGCATGGTACATAAAATTAATTATGTATGTAATAATTGCGGCGACGGCAGCAGGAGTGTTGCTATATGTGGGAAACAGAGGGGACTACATAGGCTTGAGTAATTTGAACACAAGCAGTTATGATGAATCTTATGATATTAGAAATTATTTTTACGAATATGGAAATGCGGCACTTGTTATAGGGGCAGTGGAACCGGGAATGCTGGATATCAATAATAAGGAATACTGGGATTTTGAGAAAACAGAAGATACTCCGGTGGAAAATAATTCGGATAATAGTGCAGACTTCACAACGGAGCCAGGTAATGAACAGGCAGAGAACTTGTCACAGGACAGCGTTCGGGATAATGTATCTGGAGAAGTTGATGTAATAGAGGAAGTTGAAGATATGTCCACTACAGATACAACGACAGAGTCAGGAACATTAGATGAAACATCAGTCGAATATACAGTGGAGACCTATACAGCAGAGGATGGAACCCAGTTTGGAGAATCGTTCACACAGCAGTATGATACAACAGTATATTTAACATTTTCTATCGAAAATGAAAGCATTGCTCAAAAAGTGAAAGATGAAATTCGCAATTTCTACAATGTATGGTGGAATGAAGAAGGACAATGCCATTTAAGCATTAACCATGATGGATATGGCAATTTACGTTATAAAACAACCTATGATGTTGATCCTTACAAAAGCATAAATTTGTCATATAGTAACTTTCTGGCAGAACATCCAAATATGGAAAAAACAGTTTTAAGCGGTGTTTTGCGCAGTATGCAGTATGACTATGATAGGGCGAGTGATACCCTTCTTCAGGGAGTAGAAGATTTTGGCTTAGTTTATGACATTGTAGAAAAAGATACCAAAGAATTAAAAGAGAAATATACCGCTCTTCCTATTTATGTCCGCATGGAGCAGAATTATGTGACGAATAGTTCAGTTGCGAATTTGATTGGAAATAGTATGGATGGTTATTACAGTAATAATTATTCTTTGCAGGGCAAAATTTGTTATCTTGGTATCAGTAATGAGTATTACAATGAACATAATAGCCAATGGATGCAGGATACAGCTACAGCAAGCTATATGATGAATGCTATACTCATTGGTGTTGCGGTTATCGTAGTGGGATTTATCTATCTGGCAGTGGTGACAGGAAGAAGACCAGAGGAAGAGAAAGTATGCCTTTATCCGATAGACAGAATATGGTCCGAAGTGCAGTGGACAGCTGGTTCCTGTTTGGGAGCCGGAATAATAGTTATCTTGGTGGAGGTTGTGTTTGATTCGGGAACTATTATAGCGAATTATTACATGGCTATAGTTGCGTTAATCGTTGTTATGGGAATGATGCTATTAGCATTAATTCTCTCACAGATACGTTTGTTCAAAGCAAGAAAATGGCTTGACAGTTTTATCTGCGTTCGTATCGTGAAGAAATGTTTTGACTGGATTAAAAAGTGGATAAGGCGTATTGTTGCAGGACTAAAGTGTAATAAGATCTCCCAGACAGCATATATACTGGCATTTGTTCTTCCACTTCTTTCTGCGACTTGGATAGGGGTGCCTATCGTAATTATATTTTTATGCTTCCTGATTTATCATTATTTAGAGGATTTTCTTATAATCTGTAATGGCGCACAGGAAATTAGAAATGGTGACATTTATTACAAAATTAAGATTAAAAATGAGGATGGTATTCTTAAAAATCTTGCAGAGGATATTAACGAGCTCTCGGAAGGGCTTAAGGCAGCCGTATCTAGTGAGCTTCGTTCGGAACGATTAAAAGCAGAATTGATTTCTAATGTATCCCATGATTTAAAGACACCATTGACTTCCATTGTGACTTACGTGGATTTGTTAAAGCAGGAAGAAATTGAAAATGAAACTGCCAAGGATTACATCGAAGTCATTGATAGAAAGGCAAAGAGACTTACTGTATTGACAAACGATTTATTTGAGGCAGCAAAGGCATCCAGTGGTGATATGCCCGTCAATATTGAAACTGTAGATTTGAATGCACTGGTTCGTCAGGCATTAGGCGAATTTGATGAAAAACTGGAAAAAGCGGAATTAAATGTAAGATTAACTCTACCAGAAGCACCGGCTTATGTCAAAGCAGATGGAAGATTAACATGGAGAGTCATTGATAATCTCCTTAACAATGTGGTGAAATATGGACAGACAGGAAGCCGTGTCTATATTGAGGTAAAAGAATTTGAAAATACCTTTGGTTTTGTGATTAAAAATATTTCGGCTTATGAGTTGAATATCCCGGCAGATGAGTTAATGGAACGTTTCAAACGTGGTGATGAATCCAGAAATTCTGAAGGAAGCGGTCTGGGACTTAGCATTGCAAACAGCTTGATTGATTTGCAGCATGGAACATTCAAAATCTCAATTGATGGAGATTTGTTTAAGGCGGAATTTGAACTGCCAAAAAGTGTATAATGCTAAAAAATTAAAAATGATATAAACGTTAGGAAGAGTAGAGCTTTGAGATTAAATTTTCAAAGCTCTATTTTATTGTAATCCATTTATTATTTTCTTGTCCTTTGTTGAAAAATTCGATACTATATAGATAGTTGATATGGATTTTTGAATTTATATAGAATAGCAGATTAATTGGAAAATGTATGAGGGGAAGTGTAAATTTGTATCAGATTAAAGTGAGAATGAAAAAACTTGGAAAGAAAACCAGAGCGGCAATAGAAGCTGTTACTATTGAACTTGCAAAGAAGCCGGAAACAGTGCGGGAGCTGATAGCAGAACTTACGAAATCAGGTGTGGAAGCCTACAATGAAAGAAAAGAGGATGGGGAGCTTCTTAAACATTTAACAAAGCAGGAGATAGAAGACAAGGCATCATCAGGTAAGATTTCTTTTGATGTAAGAGGCGGCAATGATGCAGATGCAGATAAGGCAATTGAAAATGCTTTGCAATGCTTTGAAGATGGCATTATCCGTATTTTTGCAAATGAGACAGAGTTAGAGGAATTAGAACAGAGAATCCTTTGTGATGAGAATACGGTGTTTACATTTGTAAGGCTTACTATGCTTGCAGGGTGGTAAAAAAAGGAGTGGGACAATGGCAGAATTTAATTATATGACCAGAAAAAAGATAACAGATGATTGGGCTTTATGGTTGAAGCAAAGAAGAAAAGGGCTAGAAATTATTGAGGAGCAGTTTACTTATGTTGGTGGAAATCAGGATGTACCATATACGGTGTGGTTTGGAAGAACAGAGAAAAAGTTAGGGGATAATCCGGAGATAACACTTAGTGAGGTGTTTAAGAAGGATTTACCGAATCTGGTAAGGGTATGTGTACCGGAAGGAAAGGAAGATGAATTTTATTATGCCATTGATCAGATGAATCAGTATCAGATGACGGCAGGATGGTATCGCAGAAGTGTTCGCGGAAAGGGATATGCTCCTTTTTTACGTAAGGCAATCAGTTTATTGCATTCTTATTCAAAAATAAAATATTTTGATGTGACTTTGGCAGATATTTTAGTAGGAAATGTTGAACCGGAGGTTTATGATTATGCCCGTAATCAGTACTGGAATCATGCAGAAATTATAGCCGCACAGTTAGATACAGATAATGGAAAAATGCTGCAGACGGTAAAAGATATTTTATTTGGTGAAAATAATACAGCTGTTGTAACTCATGAATTAATTCGTGGTATGGTTATGTCAAAAAATCCAGAGGTTCATGAGTTATTAGGTGATTTTCTTCTTGCGGCAAGATTGCAGGAAGGTGTCAGACAGGCAGTATGCGAAACTATGGATGCAGGTCGTCCGGAAGCTTTTCTTTATTTATTCAAGGTTATCGAAGATAATAATTTAGTACGTTTTTCATCAGTGAAGCGGGCTATCAGCACATGGATTGGCATATTTGACGAAAATAATGTAGACCGGATTACGGATAAGCTTCTTAAATTAATGGGGCAGTGTCTGAGAGATGCGCAATTTTGTGAAGAACAGTTAAAGACGGACGATTCTGTTGCTATTAGCTGTGCTTTATGGGCAAAAGGTTTTTATGATGCAGAGGAAGCAATTAAGGCAGTAAAAGAGTTGATTAAGACAGGTTCAAAAAACCAGAAAATGACAGCCTCTTATTTTAATCGTTCTTTACAGCATGAGAACTTTATGATGGAGGCGGCAAAGGAAGTTATTTTAGAACAGGGTGAAGATTTGGAATTAGCAGCCTGCTTCATGCCAAGTTTCTTGGGAAATGCTCAAAATCTAATTATGACCTGTGTGAAGGATAATGATGGATATTTCTATGTTCGGGATAATGAGGCAAAAGAACCGGACAGAATGCCGATTACAGGTTTATTTGAGAATGAAGCGGAATTAGAGAAGCTTTATCAGGCATTGAGGGATATGTATGAGACAATTCCAAAGAAAGGCATTGATTTGAATCCTTGCATTTTCCCGTGGTACCATGTGACAATGACACGTTCAGACCTTGCAATCCGTCTTTGCATTATGGCATGGATGCTTCAAAAGGAAGAGTATCTGGATGATGCGGCAGAAATGATTCCTGCTATTGGTCAGGGGGTAAGCTATGCTGGAGCAGGCAGGGCAGCAGCGGCAAGAATGCTATTGTATAAGCCGGAATCTTCTAAGAGAAAGGATATTTTAATTGAGTTATTACACAATCCGGAGGAGTTTACTCTGACGGCTGCATTTAAGCTGGCAGAAGTGGTGGAATGGACACCGGAAGATTATAAGAAAATTGAAAAGAACTTAAAATACAAAAAAGGTCGTGCAGGTACACTGGCATTGTTGAAAAAGCAGGAGCCAAAAGAGCTTTATGCCTGTATGGAAAGGCTTTTAAAGGACAAATCTGAAGAATGTCATATGGGAGCCTTGGATTTAGCTTTGGAAATTAAGAAAAAGAATCCAGAAGAAATGGAAAAAATCAGACCAATTCTTGCAGTTTTGGAAGAACCTACAGGAAAAGAAATGGTACTTTTAAAGGAACTGACCGGAGAGGTCAGTGAAGCGCAGGATATCCTTACAAAACCAGGATATGGCTTTTATGATGTGGCTAAGGATTGGATACTTCCACCTGTTAAGGTAGATGAAAAGCAGGCGACAAAGCTATTTACTTATGGGGAAGAGGCCTGTATTGAAGTATTAAAAAAGCTGTCCGCTTTGATTGAGAAAAATCAAAATCTGGAATACAAAGCCCTTTGGGGTGAAGAAAAGGTGTTGGGAGCCCGGTTAGAGTGTTGTAAAATGATTTCCTCAGAAGAACAGGAGACAAGACCTTTGGAGGCATTTCCATTTAAGGAATTATGGGAAGAATTTTATGAAAAGGAAATTAAGATACCACAACTTTTGTTAGAGGTATATCTTTATCAAAGATGCAGCCAGCAAAGCCAGATTTATGAAAAGAATATAGAAATTTATAAAAAGCTGTTTGCAAGCGGCTGGATTATCAAAAAGCCTCCATTTCAGAAATTAACACAGAATTTTCCGTTCTATGAACATACAAAAACTATAATTCATGGGTTATTTGTAGAAAAAGTACCAAAAGAATTAAAGGCACACTGGGGACTTGTGGCGACAGCAAAGTTGGTTTCTGCTTTGGATGATTCTAATGATACCTATGAGATTATAGAAAGGCATTGGAACAATACAACAGAAAAAGTGACAAAGATGACAGTGGATTTGCCGATTCTATGGGATGGAATATCATGGATTTCTTACGTTGGTGATACGGACTGGGGAAGCGGATTTGCTTTACGTTTTCAGTTGAAAAAGCGTTATGAAAAAACAAAACATATGTACCAGAGCAGTTCATGGCATTACCGCTATGATGAGGATAAATTTGTTGGCTTGAAAGATTATGTGCAGTGTTATGTCAGAGGTATCTGGGATAAGGATTTATTCTATAAAGCAGTATTTGAATTTGGAGGTATTGCAAGTATATTTGCGCCAATTAGTATTGTAGAGCAAAAAGGTCTGGTACCATCCAGAAATGCCAGAGTATATGAGTTGAACCGATTCTTTGGAATGGGTAAAATCCGTCCGTTAGAAGGAAAATACCGCTTCGATAACGTTGGTGATGAGATGCCGGAAATGCAGTTCGCCCATGAGCTTTACAAGGAAATCATTCCACAGATTTTAAAAGTAGAATTAAGGCGTGGAGAACAGGAAACGCCATTTTCCAAAGGAATCCATAAACTTCAGGTGGTATATGGCATTGATACACTGATACAGATTTTGACAGCACTTGGAAAGGATACTTTGAAGAGGGGAAATACATATTATTATTCGCCTTCTGATACAGACCGCCGTTCTGTATTAAGCCATTTACTCCAGATATGCCAGCCAAAGCCGGAAGAAACAGTAGAAGATTTAAGGAAGGCATTAAAGGGAACGGACATTACCAAGAAACGTCTGGTAGAAATGGCAATGTATGCAAAGCAGTGGATTCCTATGATAGAGAAATATCTGGGATTGCCAGGCTTTAAAGACGGCTGTTATTATTTTATGGCACATACCAGCGAGCAGTTTGATGATTTTACTACATCCATGATTGCAAAATATACGCCGCTTTCACCGGAAGAACTTCATGACGGTGCTTTTGATATTAACTGGTTCTTTGAAGCTTATGAAAAGCTTGGAGAAAAAGAATTTCAGATGCTTTATGATGCGGCAAAATATTCTTCCACAGGTGCAGCCCATAGTCGTGCAAGAAAATATGCAGATGCAGCCCTTGGAAAAGTCACCGTTGAAGAATTGAAGAAAGAAATTGCTGACAAACGTAATAAAGACCTGCTTATGAGTATAGGTCTGGTTCCTCTTAGTAAGGAAAAAACAGCCAAAGAAATGGAAATGCTTGAGCGTTACCAGTTTATCCAGAAATACAAAAAAGAAAGCCGTCAGTTTGGTGCACAAAGACGTGCCAGTGAGGGCAGGGCTGTGGATATTGCCATGAGAAACTTAAGTGTGGCAGCAGGCCTCACTGATGTGACACGATTAACTCTGTACATGGAAACAAAGCTGGCAGAAACACTGGAAAGCTATTATGAATGGGAAGTAGTGGATGAAGAAATTGAAATCCGCATTTTCGTAGATGAAAGTGGAAAGAGTAGTCTGGAGTGTAAGAAAAACGGAAAAGCTTTAAAATCTGTTCCTGCTAAATATAAGAAAAATGAAATCGTGCTGGACTATCAGGAAGTAAACAAAAAATTAAAAGAACAGCATAGCCGTACAAAGCAGATGCTGGAGCAGGCAATGGAAGACAGAACTTCATTTGCAGTTTGGGAACTTCTGAATTTACAGAAGAATCCGGTGGTGAAGCCGATTGTAGAACCATTAGTGGTGCGTGTGGCAGAAACGAATACCGCAAAAACAAGTGTAATGGCAGATGGCTGTATGAGTCTTGGTTTTCTTACAGAATCAGGTCTTATGGACTGGTCTGGTGCTATCACAGAAATCACTCCAGATGAGACCATTTATATAGCTCATCCATTTGACCTCTACAAAGACGGACACTGGCATGAATATCAAAAGCTGTTATTCCAGCGGCAGATAAAACAGCCATTTAAGCAGGTGTTCCGTGAGTTGTATGTGAAGTTATCAGATGAATTAGATAAAGAACATTCTCTGATGTTTGCAGGTAATCAGATTCAGCCCCAGAAGACGGTGGGAGCACTTAGAAGCCGCCGCTGGGTAGCCGATTATGAAGATGGTTTGCAGAAAGTGTACTACAAGGAAAATATTGTGGCACGCATTTATGCTATGGCAGACTGGTTCTCTCCAAGTGATATTGAAGCCCCAACGTTGGAATATGTAGTATTTACGGATAGAAAGACCTTTGAAACCATTACAATCAAAGATGTTCCGGATATTATTTACAGTGAAGTTATGCGTGATGTGGATTTGGCAGTCAGTGTTGCCCACGCAGGCGGTGTTGATCCGGAAACAAGCCATTCTACAGTGGAAATGCGTCGTGCAATTGTGGAATGTAATATGGAACTATTCAAGATAAAGAATGTGGAGGTAAAAGACAACCATGCCTTTATCGAGGGCAAACGTGGGAAATATACCGTACATCTTGGAAGTGGTGTGGTACATCAGATTGGTGGTTCCATGCTGTTTGTGATACCAGTTCATTCCCAGCATAGAGGAAGAATATTCCTGCCATTTGTGGACGAAGATCCAAAGACAGCAGAAATTATGTCTAAAATCTTGCTGTTGGCAGAGGATAATAAGATTAAAGATCCAAAAATTTTGGAACAGATACAATAACATATAATTGCTTTTAGAGAAAGTATATGTTAAGATGGAAACGTTTGTGAGTTTAATCACGGACGTTTCTATTTTTGTATAGAAGAATATATTGATATTAGCATTTGGAAGGAAAACATACAATGGACAAAAAGAGCAGTGGAAAAGCTTTGCTTCCTTTAGGGATATTTGTTGGAATTTATCTGATAACAGGAATAATTTTGGAGATACAGGGTGTGGAGATGGCGTTTTATCAGCTTCCGGCACCAGTTGCTGCAGTGGTTGGTATTATTTCTGCATTTTTAATATTTAAAGGAAGCGTCGATGAAAAATTAAAGGTATTTTTAAAGGGCTGTGGTCATGAAGATATTATGACAATGTGCTTTATCTTTTTATTTGCAGGAGCATTTACCAATGTGTCCAGCGAAATGGGAGGTGTAGATGCAGTTGTTAACCTTGGTATGTCAGTTTTGCCACCTCAATATGTAGCAGCAGGAGCCTTTATTATTTCTGCATTTATTGGAATTTCAACAGGAACCTCTGTTGGAACCGTGGCAGCAATGACACCGATTACAATCGGACTTGCAAATGCAGCTGGAGTAAATATCTATATGGTAGTGGCGGCAACTATCTGCGGTGCTATGTTTGGTGATAATTTATCTATGATTTCAGATACAACCATTGCGGCAACCAGAACACAGGGGGTTGCTATGAAAGATAAGTTTCGAACAAACATATCAATTGCTTTGCCATCTGCTATTATGACAGTGATACTGCTTCTTATTTTTGGAAGACCAGAGGTAGTGCCAACAGTAGAAACATACACATTTGATATTATCAAAGTTCTGCCTTATTTGTTCGTATTGGTTAGTTCTTTGATTGGCTGGAATGTATTTCTCATATTGACAGGCGGGATTATTTTTTCAGGTGTAATTGGTATTGCATGTGGAAGCTTCACAGTGCTTGAGTTTGCAAATCATATTTATACCGGGTTTACAGGAATGTTTGAAATCTTTCTTCTATCCATGATGATGGGTGGACTGGCGCATATGGTTCAGGAAGAAGGCGGTATTGAGTGGGTACTGCAAAAGGTTAGAAAGGTCATCAAGAGTAAAAAGACAGCAGAAATGGGAATTGCTGCAATGGTGTCCTTAGCTGATATAGCGACGGCCAATAATACAGTAGCTATTCTGATTACAGGAAATGTAGCAAAAGAACTCAGTGAAGAATACGAAATTGAACCAAAGAGAACAGCTTCCTTGCTGGATATTTTTGCCTGTATCTTCCAGGGATTGATTCCGTATGGAGCACAGCTTTTGTATGCCTGTGTGCTCATTGAGAATTTGAGTAGTCCATTTATGGTTATAAAATATTGCTGGTATCAGTATATTCTGGCGGTAGTAGCGATATTATTTATGATTTTTAAGAAAGAGAAATAACAGAATAGAAAGATTTAGTGGAAGCTTCTTTTTATATACCCAATATTGCTTAAAACTTGAGTTTACGTATTTTACACATCACATAATGGGGCGTTATCTTGCTGTACAGAATATGATTTTTCAT